>NZ_JAHBZI010000002.1:755000-1109663 GCF_019635515.1 Sphingomonas sp.
GAGCGAACGCGGACCAGGCCAGTGCCTTCAATTCAAGTAGCAGAACACTCTGGAAAGTGTGGCCGTAGCGGGTGACAGCCCCGTATGCGAAACTGATGTTGAAGGACTTGAGTAGGGCGGGACACGTGTAATCCTGTCTGAACATAGGGGGACCACCCTCTAAGCCTAAATACTCGTACATGACCGATAGTGAACTAGTACCGTGAGGGAAAGGTGAAAAGCACCCCGATGAGGGGAGTGAAACAGTACCTGAAACGGATTGCCTACAAGCAGTGGGAGCCTCTTTATGGGGTGACCGCGTACCTCTTGCATAATGGGTCTGTGACTTAATGTACCAAGCAAGCTTAAGCCGATAGGTGTAGGCGCAGCGAAAGCGAGTCTGAATAGGGCGAATTAGTTTGGTGTATTAGACCCGAAACCCGGCGATCTAGGCATGACCAGGATGAAGGTGCGGTAACACGCACTGGAGGTCCGAACCGATTAACGTTGAAAAGTTACCGGATGAGTTGTGTTTAGGGGTGAAAGGCCAATCAAGCCGGGAAATAGCTGGTTCTCCGCGAAAACTATTGAGGTAGTGCCTCGCATGTTTACCGTAGGGGGTAGAGCACTGGATGGGCTAGGGGGTCGCGAGATCTACCAAACCTAACCAAACTCCGAATACCTACGAGTATAGTGCGGGAGACAGACGGCGGGTGCTAAGGTCCGTCGTCAAAAGGGAAACAGCCCTGACCTACAGCTAAGGTCCCCAAGTCATCACTAAGTGGGAAAGCATGTGGGAATCCCAAAACAACCAGGAGGTTGGCTTAGAAGCAGCCATCCTTTAAAGAAAGCGTAACAGCTCACTGGTCTAAATAAGGGTTCCTGCGGCGAAGATGTAACGGGGCTAAAGTGATGCACCGAAGCTTAGGATGTGATCTTTTAGATCACGTGGTAGCGGAGCGTTCCGTAAGCCTGTGAAGCAGTCTGGTAATGGGCTGTGGAGGTATCGGAAGTGCGAATGCAGACATGAGTAGCGATAAAAAGGGTGAGATGCCCTTTCGCCGAAAGACCAAGGGTTCCTGCGCAAGGCTAATCCGCGCAGGGTGAGCCGGCCCCTAAGACGAGCCCGAAGGGGGTAGTCGATGGGAACCACGTTAATATTCGTGGGCCTGGTGGTGTGTGACGGATCCCGTGTGTTGTATGCTCTTATCGGATTGAGCATGCTTCGAAGGGGTCCCAGGAAATAGCCCCACCGTATAGACCGTACCCGAAACCGACACAGGTGGTCAGGTAGAGTATACCAAGGCGCTTGAGAGAAGTGTCCTGAAGGAACTCGGCAAATTGCCTCCGTACCTTCGGAAGAAGGAGGCCCTCATCTTGCGCAAGCAGGTTGAGGGGGCACAGGCCAGGGGGTAGCGACTGTTTAGCAAAAACACAGGGCTCTGCTAAGTCGGCTTCAAGACGACGTATAGGGCCTGACGCCTGCCCGGTGCCTGAAGGTTAAGTGGAGGGGTGCAAGCTCCGAAATGAAGCCCAGGTAAACGGCGGCCGTAACTATAACGGTCCTAAGGTAGCGAAATTCCTTGTCGGGTAAGTTCCGACCTGCACGAATGGCGTAACGACTTCCCCACTGTCTCCAGGACATGCTCAGCGAAATTGAATTCTCCGTGAAGATGCGGAGTACCCGCGGTTAGACGGAAAGACCCCGTGCACCTTTACTGCAGCTTCAGAGTGGCATTAGGAAGGAACTGTGTAGAATAGGTGGGAGGCTTTGAAGCCATGGCGCCAGCCGTGGTGGAGCCACAATGTGAAATACCACCCTGTTGTTTTCTGATGTCTAACCTCGATCCATGAAACTGGATCAGGGACCCTCTGTGGCGGGTAGTTTGACTGGGGCGGTCGCCTCCTAAAGAGTAACGGAGGCGCGCGAAGGTTGGCTCAGGCCGGTTGGAAACCGGCTGTTAGAGTGCAATGGCATAAGCCAGCCTGACTGCGAGACTGACAAGTCGAGCAGAGACGAAAGTCGGTCATAGTGATCCGGTGGTCCCTCGTGGAAGGGCCATCGCTCAACGGATAAAAGGTACGCCGGGGATAACAGGCTGATAACCCCCAAGAGCTCATATCGACGGGGTTGTTTGGCACCTCGATGTCGGCTCATCACATCCTGGGGCTGGAGCAGGTCCCAAGGGTTTGGCTGTTCGCCAATTAAAGTGGTACGTGAGCTGGGTTCAGAACGTCGCGAGACAGTTTGGTCCCTATCTGCCGTGGGCGTCGAAATTTGAGAGGAGTTGACCCTAGTACGAGAGGACCGGGTTGAACATACCTCTGGTGTACCTGTCGTCGTGCCAACGGCGCAGCAGGGTAGCTATGTATGGACGGGATAACCGCTGAAAGCATCTAAGCGGGAAGCCTCCCTCGAGATAAGATTTCTTAGGACGGTGAGAGACCATCACCTTGATAGATCGGATGTGGAAGCGCGGTAACGTGTGGAGCTAACCGATACTAATTGTCCTATTCGCGCTTGAGAGTCCCACCATCAATGACAGCCTTGGTTCGTCCAATGGTTTCATTGACGTGGATAATCAGTCGCAGCTTGTTTGCCCAAACAGGTGCACATCGATTTGAAACCCAACCCCGCATTGCACCGGCTTCATTGCTTGGTGACCATAGCGTCTGTGCCCCACCCGATCCCATCCCGAACTCGGCCGTGAAACCAGACAGCGCCGATGGTACTATCGCTTAAGCGATGGAAGAGTAGGTCGTCGCCAGGCATTGTAGCCGGTGCAGCGCGGGAATTGCGTTTCGTTGAAGAACCCATTCACAATGCCAGAAGGCGAATTACTGGTCATTTTGGCCAGTTGTCGCGGGATGGAGCAGCCCGGTAGCTCGTCAGGCTCATAACCTGAAGGTCGCAGGTTCAAATCCTGCTCCCGCAACCAACGCGACACTTTCTACAAAAGCCGCTGACCTCCGGGTCGGCGGCTTTTGTCGTTTCCGGGCCCGGCGGAGTCCGTCAAAGCCCGGTCGTCTCACCGATCCGAACCGCATCCAGCCCCAGCCAGTCCGCCATTCGCACGAGCTCGATCGCCAGACGCTCCATCGTCTCGGCCGGCGCGCCGGGTTCGATCGTGATGCGGCGCGCGAGGAGCAGGCCGGCCTGGCGGTCCGCCTTGAGGTCGACGCGCGCGACCAGCGCCTCGTCCATCAGGAACGGCAGGACGTAATAGCCGTGCACGCGCTTGTCCTGCGGCACATAGATTTCAATGCGATAATGGAATCCGAACAGGCGCTCGGCGCGGCTGCGCTCCCAGATCAGCGGGTCGAAGGGCGCGAGCAGCGCCGCGCCGGTTACCCGGCGGGGCAGGTGCGCGTCGCGGTGCATCCATGCCTTCTGTCCCCATCCCTCGACACGGGCGGGAACCAGCACACCCGCTTCGGTCAGGTCCGCGATCGCATGATCCGCCTCGCCGGGTTTGAGCCGGTAATAGTCCCGCAGATCCGCGGCGGTGGCGACGCCCAGTGCCCGGGCGCTCCGCTCGATCAGGGCGCGCTGCGCGCTGGCGGCATCCGGGGTGGGCAGATCGAGAATGGTTTGCGGCAATACGCGCTCGGTCAGGTCATAGACCCGCCCGAAACTGCCTCGGCGGGTGGCGGTGGTGATCCGGCCCGACCAGAACAGCCATTCCAGCGCGTGCTTGGTGTGGCTCCATTCCCACCAGCCGCTCCTGCTCGCGCCGCCCTCGAAATCGGCGGCGGTCATCGGCCCTTCGCTACGAATCCGTTCGAGCACCGCTTCCGCTTCGGGGCGGCGTTCGTGCGCGAAGCGCTTCAGCGCCTGATACCCGATCTCGCCGCGTTCGGCACGAGCCATGCGCCAGCGCAACAGCGGGTGGAGAGCGAGCGGCAGCAACGACGCTTCGTGCGCCCAATATTCGAACAGGCGCCGCTGGCGCATCGGCCCCCATGCGTCGCGCTCCAGCAAGGCGCGATCATAGCTGCCGAGCCGCGAAAGGGCCGGGAGATAATGCGCGCGCGTCAGCACATTGACGCTGTCGATCTGGAAGAGCCCGAGCCGGTCCACGGTCTTGCGCAGATGCGCGGCGCCGGGCTTGTCCGGGTGGCGATCGGCGAAGCCCTGCGCCGCGAGCGCGATCCGCCGGGCCTGTTTGAGAGAAAGACTGCTGGTCACGTCCGTTTCGTGGGGGCGCGATGCGGCAAGCGTCAATCCCGTTGCGCCCGGCATCTCCTATCTCGACATTCGCGGCGCTTGGGCCGAGCATGCGGGTCAAGGGTACGAGGAGGCTGGCATGGCGACTGCGCTGTTTCGCGAAACCGATCTGGCTGGGCGCCGAAGGATCCGATTTGCTGCACAATGACAATCTGACGATCGACCGCCCGACCTTCGTCACCCATCTCGAATGCTCGATGTCGGGCGAGCGGTACGAGGCCGATACGTTGCAGGGCCTGTCGCGCGTCGGGAGGCCGCTGCTGGTGCGCTATGATCTTGAAGCGGCCGGCAAGGCGCTGACCAGGGAAGCGCTGGCGCGGCGCCCTGCGGATTTGTGGCGTTATCGCGAGCTGCTGCCCGTCCGCCATACCAGGAACATCGTCAGCCTCGGCGAGGCCGCGACGCCGATCGTTCCGCTTGACAAGATCGCGGGGCAGCACGGCGCCGCCAATCTCTGGGTCAAGGACGAGGGGCGCCTGCCGACCGGCTCGTTCAAGGCGCGGGGGCTGGTGATGGCGATCGCGATGGCCAAGGAGCTGGGCGTCACCACCATCGCCATGCCGACCAACGGCAATGCCGGCGCCGCCGCGGCGGCCTATGCCAGCCGGGCCGGTATCGAGAGCGTCATCTTCTGTCCCGCCGACACGCCCGAGATCAACGTCCGTGAGATCGCCGCGCAGGGCGCGCGGGTCTACAGGGTCAACGGGTTGATCGACGATTGCGGCAAGCTGGTCGGGCGCGGTGCGAAGGAGCGCGGCTGGTTCGACCTCTCGACACTCAAGGAGCCATACCGGATCGAGGGCAAGAAGACGATGGGCCTGGAGCTCGCCGAGCAGCTCGGCTGGCAGCTCCCCGACGTCATCTTCTATCCCACGGGCGGCGGCACCGGCCTGATCGGGATGTGGAAGGCGTTCGCCGAGATGGAGGCGCTCGGCTGGATCGGCCCCGAGCGCCCGCGCATGGTCGCGGTTCAGGCCGAGGGTTGCGCGCCGATGGTCCGCGCCTGGGAGCAGCGCGAGCGCCACGCCACCCGCTGGGAGGGCGCGCATACCGTCGCGATGGGCATCCGCGTGCCGCAGGCGGTCGGCGATTTCCTGATTCTCGATGCCGTGCGCGCCAGCAACGGCTTCGCGATGGCGGTCGGTGATGCCGCGATCATCCAGGCCGTCGACGATGCCGCGCGCCAGGACGGGTTGCTGCTCTGCCCCGAAGGCGGCGCGACGTTGGCGGCATGGCGCGAGGCGATGGGCCGGGGGCTGATCTCGCCCGACGATCGCGCGCTGCTGTTCAACTGCGCGACGGGCCTCAAATACCCGATGACGGACCAATCGCGCACGCTCGACAAGGACGGCGAGATCGACTTCTCACAGCTGTGACCGTCTTCCTGGCTTCGCTCACTCTGAGCGTGTCGAAGGTCGGCCGCGAACGTGCCACCCGAAAGGCAATCCTTCGACGGGGATCCCGAAACACCGCTTCTGGTTCCCCGCCTCCACGGGGATGACGAGACAACGCCATTGTAATGTAGGATTTCGCCTGCTTGGCTCGGGCGGCCGGATAGTGTCGGCCGCTCTTTGAACCTTGAATATGTCGCGAACCCGTAGCGCAGCTGTCGCATCATGTTGCCTGGATGTCGCGCCGGTGTCGCGCCGGCGTCCTGTAGGTGTCGCTCGGGTGTCGCGTTCGACAACATTCGCGGGCATCGCCTCAGAGGGCGCGAATGTTGACCCCTTCGAAAACACTAAACTTCCTCAACATTCGCCGTGGCTAGCCCTTCACCCAGCCGACCTTGGGATCGTCGAAATCGACCACGTCGCGCAGCTCCCAGACGTTCGCATAGCCATAGCCGACCAGATTGATGAAGGTCTGGATGTTGAGCGCCAGCGGTGCCGATTTGAGCGGGACTGGCGCGCGATGGTTCGAGAAATTGTTGTTGCAATAGATCAGGATCGCCCGGCCGCGATTCCTGCCGATCACCTCGGCCAGCGCCTCGGCGGTGAAATCGGTGAGCGGCAGATTGACCGCCCCGGCGATATGCCCCGCCGCGAACTTGTCCGCCGAACGCGCGTCGAGGATCAGCGCGCCTTTCTCCGCCGCCTTGGCCCGGAACGCGTCGAAGCCGAGCAGCCGCCTAGCGCGGAGCGCGCGGACGTCGCGGGTAAGCGTTGCGAAGCCGGCATAGTCGATCTGCGGATTGGTCCCTCGCAAACTGGTTTTGGGCGCGGGATCGTTTGGAACGGCCATCGTCAAAGCGAGCGCGGTGAGCAGCAGCATGGGTGCCTCCGGGGAATGCGGGCGTAACAATTCACTCATTCGCCCTGCACCGGGGATGAACGATTGCACGCTCGCGCCGCCGCGCTATCACCGGGCGCAAGGACAAAAGGGGAGGATAGCAGTGGCCAGCCTGTTTCGCCTGAAGACGATCGTCGCGGCGCATGAGCGGCCGCCCGAGCATCAGCTCCAGCGCACCTTGTCCTGGCCGCATCTGGTGGCGCTCGGTGTTGGCGCGATCGTCGGCACCGGCATCCTCACCCTGATCGGCGTCGGCGCCGACCGTGCCGGGCCTGCGGTGATCCTGTCCTTCGCGGTGGCGGGCGCGATCTGCGCCTGCGCCGCGCTCGCTTATGCCGAGATGGCGACGATGATCCCGGCCTCGGGCAGCGCCTATACCTATAGCTATGCCGTGCTCGGCGAGGTCATCGCCTGGGTGGTCGGGTGGAGCCTGCTCGCCGAATATACCCTGGTGGTGGCGACGGTCGCGGTCGGCTGGTCGGGCTATGCGACCGGCTTCCTCCACGGACTGGGGATACATCTGCCCGCCGCGCTCACCCATGGTCCGGTGATGATCGACGGTCATATCGCCGAGTGGGGCGTCAATTTGCCGGCGCTCTTCATCGTCGCATTGGTCGCCGGGCTGCTGCTGGTCGGCACCAAGGAAAGCGCTACGCTCAATGCGATCCTGGTAGTGGTCAAGATCATCGCGCTGATCGTGTTCGTCGCGGTGGCGCTGCCCTATTTCAACGCCGCCAATCTCGAGCCCTTCTCGCCCTTCGGCTTCACCGCCCACAGCGTCGCCGGTGCTGACGGCAAGGTCGTCGAGCGTGGGGTGATGGCGGCGGCGGCGATCATCTTCTTCGCCTTTTACGGCTTCGACGCGATCTCAACCGCGGCGGAAGAGGCCAAGAACCCGGGCCGCGATCTCGCCATCGGCATCGTCGGATCGATGATCGCCTGCGTCGCGATCTACATGATCGTCGCCGTCGCCGCGATCGGGGCACTGGCCTATACCAAGTTCGCCGACAGCCCGGAGCCACTGGCGCTGATCCTGCGCGGGATCGGCCAGAACAAGGCGGCGGCGTTCCTGGCCGCTAGCGCGGTGATCGCGCTGCCGACGGTGATCCTCGCCTTCCTCTATGGTCAGAGCCGCATCTTCTTCGTGATGGCCCGCGACAATATGCTGCCCGCCGGCCTCGCCAAGGTCTCGAGGCGCGGCACGCCGGTGCGGATTACCATCTTCACCGCCGCCGTGGTGACCTTCTTCGCCGCCTTTTTCCCGATCGACCAGATCGCCGCGCTCGCCAATGCCGGTACGCTCACCGCCTTCGCCGCGGTCGGATTGTGTCTGCTGGTGATGCGCCGTCGTGCGCCGAACGCCGAGCGGCCCTTCCGCACGCCCGCCGCCTGGGTTGTCGGGCTGGGCGCGATCTTCGGCTGCGCCTATCTGTTCATCAGCCTGCCGCATCAGACTCAAATGCTGTTCGGTGTGTGGAACCTGATCGGCCTGGGCCTCTATTTCCTCTACTCGCGCCGCAACGTCGATAGAGCCGCGGTCTGACGAGCGGGAAGTTCGCCGCCGTTTTGTTGTGAAGTTGCCTTTGCCCGGCTTGGACGGCCGACGATTTTCGAGAGGAGTGATCGTGAAGCGATTGATGGGACTGGCCGGGCTGACGATGCTGGTGTTGACGGGAAGCGCATGCGGGCAGACCGCGCCCGACCGCTCGCAGGATACCGCCTGGATCAACAGCCAGTCGCTGGCGCTTGCCAGCCTCAAGGCCAGCGACGGATGGCAGAGCCTCGAGCGCGGCCTGCGCTGGCGGCGGATCGCGGGCAACGGCAGCGGCAAGCACCCTTTGGTGAGCGATACGGTGACGCTGCATTATGCCGGGCGGCTGACCGACGGCACCGAGTTCGACAGCTCCTGGGCGCGCGGCGAACCGGCGACTTTCCCGCTCGGCGCGCTGATCGAAGCGTGGCAACTGGCGGTGCCGCAGATGGGGATCGGCGACACGATCGAGCTCGCGGTGCCCGCCGAGCTTGGCTACGGACCGCGCGGCAAGGGGCCGATCCCGGGCGGCGCCACCCTGTTGTTCAAGATCGAGCTGCTTGGGATCCGCGGCTAAGCCCGCGCGGCACCGCTGCCAGCGCGCCAGGCTTGCAATGTAGGATTTCACCTGCTTGGCCGGGATTGCCGGGCACTCCCGGCCGCTCTTTGGCTTTTGAATATTGCCGCAAATCCGCCACCGGTCGCGCCTCGGTGGTGGCTATCGGCGCGTTCGCGACAGCACAGGCGCATGCTCTCGATCTTGCCTGGCTTGGGCGCCGTGAACACACCCATGGTCAGTGCGACCATTGGGACCATTCGCGCTTTCGCCTCAGGCGCTCACGCCTCGAAACGGGCGCCGCCCTCGCCGCATGTCGACCCTCGGCAGGCGCCGGGGCTGACGATACGGCGAAGATGCGTGGCGCTGGTTATGCCGCGAGGTTACGCAGCACGTACTGCAGGATGCCGCCGTTGAGGAAATATTCCAGCTCGTTGACGGTATCGATGCGGCAACGGGTCATGAAGGTCTCGACGGTGCCGTCTTCGCGAGTGAGCGTGACTTCGACTTCCTGGCGCGGACGGATCTTGGCGACGTCCTTGATCGTGTAGAGGTCGCTACCCTTGAGTTTGAGGCTCTCGCGGGTCAGGCCCTCGCAGAACTGCAGCGGCAGGATGCCCATGCCGACCAGGTTCGAGCGGTGGATGCGCTCGAAGCTCTCGGTGATCACCGCACGGACGCCGAGCAGATTGGTCCCCTTCGCCGCCCAGTCGCGCGACGAGCCGGTGCCATATTCCTTGCCGGCGATGATCACCAGCGGAGTGCCGTCCTTCTTGTGGCGCATTGCGGCGTCGTAGATCGGCATCACCTGGCCGCCGTAGCGGGTCATGCCGCCTTCGATGCCGGGGACCATCTCGTTCTTGATGCGGATGTTGGCGAAGGTGCCGCGGACCATGACCTCGTCGTTGCCGCGGCGGGCGCCATAGCTGTTGAAGTCCTTCTTCGAGACCTGATGTTCCTGGAGGAAGGTGCCGGCGGGGCTGTCCGCCTTGATCGATCCGGCGGGGGAGATGTGATCGGTGGTGATCGAATCGCCCAGGATCGCCAGCGGCTTGGCCTCGATGATGTCCTGCACCGGCGCCGGCGTCATCGTCATGCCCTCGAAATAGGGCGGGTTGTGGATATAGGTCGAGCCGGCGCGCCAGGTGTAGGTATCCGAGCCCTCGACCTCGATCGCGCGCCAGTGATCGTCGCCCGCGTACACGTTGGAATAGCGCGCGCGGAACATGCGGTCGTCGATCGCGGAGTTGATCAGGCTCTGGACCTCCTCGTTGGTGGGCCAGATGTCCTTGAGATAGACCGGCCCGTCGGTGCCCTCGCCGATCGGCGTCTCGTACATGTCCTCGGTCACCGTGCCCTTGAGCGCATAGGCCACCACCAGCGGCGGCGAGGCGAGGAAATTGGCGCGCACGTCGGGCGACACGCGGCCTTCGAAATTGCGGTTGCCCGACAGCACCGAGGCGGCGACGATGTCGTTACCGTTGATCGCCGCCGAGATCGGCTCGGCCAGCGGCCCCGAATTGCCGATGCAGGTGGTGCAGCCATAGCCGACCAGGTTGAAGCCGATCGCGTCGAGATCCTCGCTCAAACCGGCCTTGTTGAGATAATCGGTCACCACCTGCGATCCCGGCGCCAGCGAGGTCTTGACCCAGGGCTTGCGGGTCAGGCCCAGCGCCCGCGCCTTGCGGGCGACAAGCCCGGCGGCGATCAGCACCGAGGGGTTCGAGGTGTTGGTGCACGAGGTGATCGCGGCGATGACCACGTCGCCGTCGCCGATATCATGCGCGGCGCCATCGACCGGCACGCGCGCCGGATGGTCCTTCTTGTAGACCTTGGTCAGATCGCCGTTGAACACCTCATCGACGCTGTCGAGGCTGACGCGGTCCTGCGGGCGCTTGGGGCCGGCGAGCGACGGGCGCACCGTCGACATGTCGAGCTCGAGCGTATCGGTGAAGATCGGATCGGCGGCCGAGGCATCGTACCACATGCCCTGCGCCTTGGCATACGCCTCGACCAGCGCCACGACCTCGTCGGGGCGGCCGGTCAGGCGCATATAGTCCATGGTCTTCTCGTCGATCGGGAAGAAGCCGCAGGTCGCGCCATATTCGGGCGCCATGTTGGCGATCGTCGCGCGATCGGCCAGCGTCATCGCCGGCAGGCCGGGACCATAGAATTCGACGAAACGGCCGACCACGCCCTTGGCGCGCAGCATCTGGGTGACGGTCAGCACCAGATCGGTGGCGGTGATGCCCTCGGCCAGCGCGCCGGTGAGCTTGAAGCCGACGACCTCTGGGATCAGCATCGAGACCGGCTGGCCGAGCATCGCCGCCTCGGCCTCGATCCCGCCGACGCCCCAGCCGAGCACACCGAGGCCGTTGACCATCGTCGTGTGGCTGTCGGTGCCGACCAGCGTGTCGGGATAGGCGACCTTTTCGCCCGAGGCGTCCTTCGACGACCATACCGAATGGGCGATATATTCGAGATTGACCTGGTGGCAGATGCCGGTGCCCGGCGGCACCACCGAGAAATTGTCGAGCGCCTTCGAACCCCATTTCAGGAACTCGTAGCGCTCATTGTTGCGGGCATATTCGAGCTCGACATTGTCCTCGAACGCCTTGGGGGTGCCGAACTCGTCGACCATCACCGAGTGATCGATGACGAGATGGACGGGCACCTGCGGATTGATCTTCTGGGCATCGCCGCCGAGCGACGTGATCGCGTCGCGCATCGCCGCCAGATCGACGACGCAGGGCACGCCGGTGAAATCCTGCATCAGCACGCGCGCCGGGCGATACTGGATCTCGCGGTTAGACCGGGCATCCTTCTGCCAGTCGACGATCGCCTGGGCGTCCTCGCGGGTGACGGTCTTGCCATCCTCGAAGCGCAGCATGTTCTCGAGCAGCACCTTCATCGAGAAGGGGAGCCGGCTGATATCGCCAAGCTTCGCCGCGGCCTTGGGCAGCGAATAATAGGCGTAGGTGCTGGTGCCCACGGTGAGGGTGTCGCGAGTGGCGAGTGCGTTGTTGCCGACGGCGGTCATTTTGGCGCGGGTCCTTCCCTGATTGTGCGCCGTAGCGAGCGTGGCGGGGAGGCGGGCTTAGGGAGCCAGCGCGAGCACGCGTGCTGCGGATGCGAAGAGTCGGGAGGGCCTTAGCAAGGGTGAGGGGGTGGGGGAAGGGGAGGTGCGGATGGGAGCCTTATGTAATGATGGTCGATAGCCAATAGGCGTGCGAGCGCCGTGCCATCACCCTATAGAAAATGCGCTGTTCGCTGCTAAGCTGCTTCCCAGGCGTCACTACAAGGGGAGTGTGGTGTGATCTTGATGCGCTTGCTCGCGCTTGCCTTGCTGCAGGATATGCCGAGCGGTCCGCCGCCCAATGCCGCGGGCTGGGTGCCGATCGGCGAGACCAATGGCGGCAAGCAGGCGATCCAGGTCTCGACGATGACTTGGAACGGGCGCCGGGCGACCGTGGAGGTCCGCCGCGAGCTTCCCCGGGCGACGCGCGACATCAAGTTCGTGGTGAGCCGCTATACGTATGATTGCGGCGCCAAAAGCTTTCGCATCGAAACCGAGAATCAATATGATGCGAAGGGGGCGTTCCTCACCAATCTCGACGCGTTTCACGAGAATCCGTCCTTTACCCCCGTGGGAGACGGGACACCCAGCGCGCTGACGATCAAGCAGGTCTGCGCGCTCGAACCCAAGGCCGCGCCGCCCTCGGCCGCGCTGCCGTCCGCCGCGCTGCGCTCACTGGGCCGCGATAAATGGGGCGATCCCCAATGCGGTTTTGTCGCGGTTCCCCAACTGACCATTTCGGAAGGGCAGTTTCGTACTGCGAGGTTCGAAGCGCGCTCGCGCGATCGCGGCGGTCAAAGCTATTTGTCGGTCAGCTTCCAGCCCGCCTTCAACACGGCGCAATGGCATGGGCTTTTGCCCGTGGCGCGCTTCATCGTGACGAACGATGCCCTTGTTTCGGCGCGTTACCCACTATCGGCGACGGTTACGATCGATGGCCGTACCTCGGCGCTCGCCACGTTCCTGAGCCGCGAGAACGGCGATCCGCTTTCGCGCATGGCGGTCGGTCTCAAGGCGATGGCCGACGAGATTCCCCGCGTCGGCGAACTGGCGGCAGGGTCGATCGCCGTCGTTCGCTTGTTCAACGCTTCGGGCGCCGAGATCAGCAGCGACACGTTCGACGTCTCCCAGTTGCGGCACGTGCCCGGCCTGTTGGGCGCGACCGGCTGGAAATGTCCGGCGCCCGGTGCAGTGTCGTCGAGCCCTTCCGCCACGGCAGCCGCACCGGCCTTCGCATCGGCGAGCGACGCACAGCGCGTGATCGTCCAGAGCGGCGACAAATCGACGTTCCTGTATCGCGGTAGCGTGCCGGCCGTACTGAGTAGCGTCGCGATACGATCCGATGGGCCGTGCCGGACCGTCACCACCTACACTTTCCCCCAACGTATCGAGAATGGCGTGACGCGGCCAGCGGATAGCTGGACGGTGACCACCGACTGGAAAAAGGTGACGGCAGCGGAGCAGAGCCCCGATGGGGAGGCGTTCGTCGACATCAGCGAAGGCGGCCCCAAACCGGCCTATGCGCTGCATCTGCCGGCCGACCACCAACGCGCGCTGGCGGCGGCGCGATATCTGATGAAGGCGTGCGCATGAAAGCCGATATCGCTCTTCCAATGTAGGAAATCGCCCGATAGCTGGTCTGCTTCCTTTGGGCGGGGAGCGTGGCGATGGTGGCTGCAAGCGACGACGAACCGGGGATGGCAGGCCCCACCCCGACCCAGCATCAGGTGAACAGCGCCCCGCGCTGTTCAGTCCATGCCGGGGGCATGGCCGACCCGATGCTCCTGAAGGGGAGGGGCTTTGAAGCTCCCAAGAAACCCTGGTGCAAATGGTCGGCGGATACCGAGCGGGCGTTTCTCGCCGCGCTCAAGCTTACGGGGCAGGTCAGCAAGGCGGCGGCGGAGATTGGACGGAGCAAGAGTTCGTGCCAGTCGCGGCGGCGGACGCGTCCTGAGTTTGCGAGATTGTGGGACGCGGCGCTTGCCGAGCAGCAGGCGGCGTGGATCGCGGCTTCCGGCAAGCGACTGGGGCCGGCCGATGACAGCGAGGAGGATGGCGCGGGCGGCGGGCGGCTGACGCCGTGGCGCGACAAGGCCGGGGGCTGGGATGCGCGCAAGCGCGGGCTGTTCCTGCGCACGCTGGCGCGGACCAAGCGGGTCGACGATGCCTGCGCGGCGGCGGGGATGTCCAACTCGGCGGCCTATTATCTGCGCGGGCAGTCGCCGCGCTTTGCCGCGGCCTGGGAGAAGGCGCTGCGCGGGGACGCGCCGCCCTCGGTGCTCGAAGCGGCGCTGGAGCGGGCGGTGACCGGCTGGACCGAGCCGATCGTGGCGGGCGGCAAGGTGGTCGGCGAGCGGCGGCGCTATTCGGACTCGCTGCTGCGGGCGCTGGTGCAGCGGGAGGCGGATGCGGAGAAGGCCAGTGCGCGTGCGCCCGAGGCGAAGCCGGGCCGCTCCAAACAGGCGCGGGTGGCGCGGGCGCGCGCGGCGGCGGAGGCAGCGGGCGGCTATTTCGCCGAGGGCTTTCCCGCGCCCGAGGAGACTGATGCCGTGCTGATGGCCAAACTCGCTGCGATCGATCGCCGGCGCGCGGACGACGCGGCCGAGGCACAGGCGCGCGACTGGGCGCGCTGGCGGGAATGCTGGGGCGCGCTGGGCTGGACGGCGCGGTCGCCGGGGGCGATCGACGCGCGCGAGGCCGTTGCCGGGGTGTGGCCGGCCGCTTAGGCTGGCGTCGATTTTGCCGGGAGGGTTCGATGCTGCGGTGGCTGATGGCGTTGGCGTTGTGGGTGCCCGGAACGGCGCTGGCGCAGGGCGTGGCGCCAATAGTGCCGGTGGCGGGCGAGCCCTCGGGCGCGGCGTGCCGGCAGGTGGGCGACATGCCGTTCGTGACCTTCGCGCCCGATAGTCTCCAGCGGCTGGGCGAGATCGGGCTGGGCCGTACGGAGATTTTCCAGCTGATGCGCGAGACCTCGATCCCCGAGACCGGGGGCTGCTGGGCCGAACCGGCGGGGAATTTCGACAGCCAGCTGATCTCGGTGGGGATGAGCCAGTGGAATTACGGGACCGGCAGCCTGCAGCCGGTGCTGAAGGCGTGGAAGAAGGCGCTGCGGGGCAGGTTCGGGCGGACGCGTAAAAGCCTGGCGCCGGTCTATGGCAAATTGCTGTTCTCGCGCGATTGTCTGGCCAGGCCGGTCAGGGACAAGTGCCGGGCGGGGATATTGGCGGCGCACGGGACCGACGGGCGGTTGAACGCGGCGCTGTTTGGCGAGCTGACCGCGATCTTCGAGAGCGACGCGATGATCCAAATTCAGGCCGATACCTATGTGGCGCTGCTCGAGGAATTGCGGCTCGACCTGCTGCGGGTGTTCAAGGGCCAGCCGATCACGATGCGCAAGGTGCGCTGGGCGATGGACACCAAGATCCAGCAGGGCTTCTTTCCGGCGGACGAGGATCTGGCGCGGCTGCGCGGCAAGCTGGCGAAGATGCCCGAGGCGGAGCGCTGGCAGCGGCTGCGAGCGATCTTCGACTGGTATCGCGCCTCGGCCAGCACGATCGACCAGGACGGGGTCGGGCGCGACTGGGCGTGGAACGCGGCGGCGTGGAACTGCATGATCGACAAGGGGCGGATCGATCCCGAAGCATATGAAATGCTCCACCTGACATATATCCGAAGCAGGACCGCGATAGGGAATAGCGGGCGCTGGCAGGCGCTGACCTTCGAGCGGCGGGCGAAGATCATCCTCGGGGTGGGCAGCGTCAGCGGCAAGGTGGACGGCAATTGCGGCTGACCCCTTGGAACCGCATGGGCGCGGGACCATTTGCATATCAGGCTGTTCGGGAGTGACGGGATGCGTGGATTGGCAGTTGCGGCGGTGGCGGGGCTGATGGTGGCCGGATGCGTGAGCGCGGAGAAGAATGCGCGCTACATGGCCGGGCATTTCCGGGCGCAGGCCGATCTGGCGACGCCCGACGGCACGCCGGTGGGCACCGCCGTCGCCGAGGAGATCGACGGCGACATCCGGGTGATCGTGGAGGCCAAGGGCATGGCCGAGGGCGTGCACGGGGTGCACATCCATGCCGTCGGCAAGTGCGAGGGGCCGGACTTCGCCTCGGCGGGCGGGCACTGGAACCCGACCGCGCACCAGCATGGCAAGGAAAATCCGATGGGCCCGCACATGGGCGACCTTCCCAACCTCAACCTCAACAAGGACGGGCGCGGCCAGATCACCTTCACGGTGAAGGGCGGAACGTTCGCCGGGCTGATGGATCAGGACGGAGCGGCGCTGGTCGTCCATGCCGGAGAGGATGATTACAAGACCGATCCTTCGGGGAACAGCGGCGGGCGGATCGCCTGCGGGGTGTTTCAGGCGCGGTGAGCTAGATCGGCTCGCCGGCCGCCCTTGCCCGCTCCTCTCGCGTGGCTTCGGCTTGGGGGACGAGCTTGTAGGCGGCGAGGGCGCAGCCGAAGGCGATCGGGAGCGTCGCCAGCAGCGACAGGATGCCGGCCGGGATGCTCTTGTAGATGTCGGCGATATGGCCGGCGATATACGGGCCAAGGGCCAGTCCGACCAGCGTGGTGCCGATGAAGAAGGCGGCGGTGGCGGTGCCGCGCATGCGGGGGAGGACGAGATCCTGCGTGGCGGCGGCGGCCGAACCCAGCGCGCAGCTGGCGAGGATCTGGGTGACCGGCAGCAGCGCGTAGAACAGATATTTGTCGGTGGTGGTGAAGGCGAGGATCAGCGTCGGCACCGGCGCGAGGCTGCCGAACAGGACGACCATGATCCGGCCGGTGGCGTATTTCTGGCGCAGGCGATCGGCGGCGATGCCGCCCAGCGTGACGCCGGCAAAGCCCGCGAGGATGGCGGGGCCGCCGATCCACAGCCCCGCCTCGGCGGCGCTGACCCCGAACGCGGCGGCGGCGTGGCTGGGCGCGAACGCCGCCACCGAATAGGCGATGAAGGCGTTGAGGCCATAGGCGATGACGACGCAGACAAAGGCCGGACTGGCGACGATCAGCCGATAGGTCGGCAAGTCGCGGTGGCGGAGCGCCGAGGCCCAGGAGAAGACGGCATAGACGCCGATGCCGACCGCGAGCCATTGCAGCGGCGCCGACTGGCCGCCGTCGAACAGGATCAGCCCCCAGGTCGCGGCGGTGATCAGAACCAGCGCGACGAGGTTCGAGACCAGCGAGCGGCTGCGCAGCGCGCCGATCAGCGTGAGGGGCGGAATGATCGTCAGCAGATCGGCGAAGAAGGCCTTGAACGGCGCGGGGTTGGCAGGCGCGACGAGCCCCTCCGACTGGCCGCGCATCGGCTCGCGCAGCGTCGCGACCCACAAGGCGAGGATCAGCCCTGGCAGGCCCACGGCCATGAACGCGGCCTGCCAGCCGACCAGCCCGAGCGGGCCGCCGCCGGGATAGGCGTGGTTCCATTTGTCGGCGATCGTGCCGCCGATGAACAGCGAGAAGCCGGCGCCGAAATAGAGCCCGCCCGAATAGATGGCGAGCGCGGTGGCGCGCTGGCGCTTGGGGAACCAGTCCGAGATCAGCGAATAGGCGGCGGGCCCCGCGCTGGCTTCGCCGACGCCGACGCCGATCCGCGCGCCGGCGAGCTGGATGCCGTTCCTTGCCAGCCCGGACAGCGCGGTCATCGTCGACCACAGGGCCAACCCGATCGTCATCAGCCGGATGCGGTGCCAATTGTCGGCCAAGCGCCCGAGCGGGATGCCGAACAAGGCGTAGAACACCCCGAACGCGGTGCCGTAGAGAAAACCGATATCGGCCTGGCTGAGCCCGAGATCCTTGCGGATATGCGGGGCGAGGATCGTCAGGATCTGGCGATCGATGAAATTGAGCGCGTAGACGAGGAAGAGGACGAAGAGGACATACCAGGCATAAGGGCGCGCCCTGGCCTGCTCGGGTACAACCGCTTCCGCCATCAAACTCTCCCGGCCTCGTTTCGCGCGAGGCTAGCAGAGCATACCCGATTTACGAAAGACGTTTCGTGCCGTGACCCGCGCGAAAGAATCGCGGCGGCCGCTCGATACATCCAACAAATGGCTCGCTTTGGCTGATGCGGCGGGTCCGCGGCGGGTCTTTACGGGGTTTCGTCCTCGCGCCGCGCTTCCGTTTTTCCTAGCAGCGGCGGTCAACCAGCATGGTCATGGGGCGCGATGAAGGTAGCGAAGGCAGGCGGCGGCAGGAACAAGTTTCGCCGGTGGTGGAGTTTATGGGTGACCGGCGGCGTGGATCACGACGCCGTGCTCCGCGAGATCGCGGCGGAATCCGGATGGTCGGGCCGCTACGCCTTTCTGATCATCGTCTCGGCGGCGATCTCGCTGCTGGGCCTGCTGATGCCGTCGGTGGCGGTGCTGATCGGGGCGATGCTGCTTTCGCCGCTGATGATGCCGATCATCGGCCTGGGCTTCGGCATCGCCACGCTGGATTTCCATGAGGTTCGCCGCACCGGCTTCGCGCTTCTCGCCGGAGCGGGGCTGGCCATCGCCCTGTCGTTCGCGCTGGTCTCGATCTCTCCGGTGCAGACCATCACCAGCGAGATCGCCGGCCGCACGCAACCGACACTGTTCGACCTGCTGGTCGCGCTGCTTTCCGCGATCGCCGGAGCCTATGCGCTGATCCGCGGCCGTGGCGGCACGGTCGTGGGGGTGGCGATCGCCATCGCGCTGATGCCGCCGCTGGCGGTGACCGGTTTCGGCATCGCCACCGGCAACTGGACGGCGTTCGCCGGATCGCTGCTGCTGTTCCTGACGAACGCGGTGACGATCGCGCTTACCGCCGCCCTGGTCGCGCGGGTCTATGGCTTTGGCGGCCATCTCTCGCCGCATCATACCGGCTGGCAATTGGCGCTGTTCGTCGTCGCGCTCGGCGCCCTTTCCGTCCCGCTGGGCGCCGGGCTGCGCCAGATCGCGTTCGAAGCGCTGGCGCAGCGCCAGGTGCGGATGGCGATCGAGAACCACTTTCCGCGCGGCGCGCGGCTCAGCCTGCTCGACATCGACTACAAGGCTTCGCCGGTGCGGATACGCGCGGTGATGCTGACGCCGCGGATCGATCCGCGCGTCGACGCGGCGCTGGCAGCGCGATTGCGCGAGCAGCTGGCGCGGCCGATCGACTTCCATATCGACCAGCTGCGCATTTCGCTGGATCCGGGTGCCGCCGAAGCGGCGCAAATCGCGGCGGCTCCGAACGGCAAGGCGGTCGATGTGACGGCGGCGCGCGATAGGGCGGTATCGGAGCTGGCGCTGATCGCGGGGACCGATCGCGCCGCGGTCAAGGCGGACGGTGCGGCGCGGACCCTGACCGCGACCGCCGCGCCGCTGCCGGGAATGGGGCTGGCGGGATATCGCATGCTGGAAGCCCGGGCCGAGAATGCGCTGGAGGACTGGAAAGTCAGGCTGGCCCCGGCCGCCGAGGCCGCGCTGCCGGTCATCGCGGTGGCGCATGGCGTGGTGGATGGCGCGGCGCTCGACCTTGCCGGCTGGGCCTCCAACCGGACGGCACGCAAGCTGACGGTGCAGGGCGGCAGCCCCGCGCTGCGCGGGGCGGTGGCGCAGGGGATCGTGTCGCGCGGCGGAGAGGCAGAGGCCGGAAGCAAGGCCGGCCGCTTGCGGGTCGAGTGGAGCGCGCAGCCCGGCGGAACGGATCCGGCAGCGCGGGATTGACCCTCGCCCGTGCGCCGCTCCGGCCGCGCTATTGCCGCCTTGGTGGGACTATGAAACACACGCGGCAAGGGAGAGCGGGCATGCAAAGGCGGACAGTATTGGGCGCGGCGCTGGCGGGCGTGGCTGGAGCGGGGACGGCGTTCGCGCAGGATCTGCGGCCGAGCGCGACGGGCACGCCGGCGGGGACGGTGCCGTTCGCGCCGGAAGTGTTCCGCGAGCGGCGCCAGCGGGTGATGGACGCGATGAAGACCGGCATCGCGGTGCTCTACGGCGCCGACGAGATCAATCCCGGGCAGAGCGAGGAGGAAGCTTCGCAGCAGATCGCCAATTTCGCCTGGCTGACCGGTATCGTCGACGAGCCCGGCGCGATCCTGGTGCTGGCCCCCGCCGAGCGGACGGTGCGCGAATGGCTGCTCCTGCCGTCGCGCAACCAGGAGGCCGAGCGCTGGGACATCGAACGGATGCCGCTGGGCGACGAGATCGAGCGGCGGACCGGGTTCCAGAAGGTGATTCGGACCTCCGGGCTGGGCGGCCTCGTGACGGGGCTGGCGCAGCGCAACAAGGAATTGCGCTTTCTGGGACCGATTGTCGGTCCGACCTCGGCGGTGCCGGCGGTGCTCGATCTCTATGGCAAGGTCTCGCAGCGCGTGCCGGGCGCGCGGACGGTGGACGATACCGCGCTGCTGCCCTCGATGCGGATCGTCAAGGAGCCGCGCGAGCTGGCGCTGATGCGCAAGGCGGTCGACGCGACCCGCGCCGGGCATCTCGCGGCGATGCGCGCGGTGCGGCCGGGAATGACCGAGCGGGCGCTGAAGGAGATCATGGAAGACGCGTTCCGCAAGGCGGGCGGGACCGGCCTCGCCTATGAGAGCATCGTCGCGGCGGGGCGCAACGCGGCGTCATTGCACTATCGCGGCGGCAACGGTGTGATCGAGCCGGGCAGCCTGGTGCTGATCGACGCGGCGGCTTCGGTCGGCGGCTATGCCTGCGACGTGACGCGGACCTTCCCGGCGGACGGCCGCTTCACGGCGACGCAGCGCGAGACCTATGAGACGGTGCTGGCGGCGCAGGACGCGGCGGTGAAGGCGCTGCGCGCGGGCGCCTATTACGAGGATGTCGACGCGGCGGCGCGCGCGGTGATCCGCAAGGCCGGCCATGCCGACGATTTCTACCATGGCGTCGGGCATCTGGTCGGCACCGAGGTGCACGATGCCGGCGATACTTCGAAGCCGCTGCCGGCGGGGGCGGTGATCACCGTCGAGCCGGGCATCTATGTGCAGGCGCAGAATTACGGGATCCGCATCGAGGACCAGTATCTGATCACCGCCACCGGCAACGAGCGGATGTCGGTGGGCATCCCGCGGACGATCGCCGAGATCGAGGGGCATATGGCGGGAGGCCGGTAGACTTCCTAGCCCAGCGGATAGCGCTCGACCGCCTCGTAGCGCGCGCCTTCGCGGCCGAGATGGCTTTCGTAGAGGTGGAAATGGGTGAGCGTGAAGGGCCGGCTGGCGAGGCCGGCATGTTCGGCGAGGAACTTGCCGGCGGCGCCGCTCTGCGCGTTCATCCTGGCCAGGGTGATATGCGGGAGGTAAGCGCGGGATTCGGGCGGCTGGCCGGCGCGGACCAGCGCCCGATCGACCTTCCTGTGAAGCCCGGCCAGGGCATCGTGCGGCGTGACGCCGGCCCAGACCGCATTGGGGCGGCCGCGGCTTTCGAACTGGCCGGTGCCGGCGAGGGCGATCTCGATTTGCGGGTAATGGATGGCGGACAAAGCGAGCGCGGCGTCCTCGGCGGCGTGGCGGTCGACCTCGCCGATGAAGCGGAGGGTGAGATGGAGCTGGTCGTCGCGCTGCCAGCGGGCGCCGGGGATGCCGCCGGCGAGCGTGAGGAGCTGTTCGCGGATCGCGGCGGGGACGGGCAAGGCGACGAACAGGCGGTGCATCGAGCGAAGCTTACGCGCTTCCCGCCCTCTCCGGGAGGAAAATAGACCGGTTTTGCTTGAAAACCGCCGTTTCGAGGGCGATATTGGTGCTGACCGGCGGAGGGCCGGGCAAAGGAGTTTGAAATGGCTGATTGGTCTGATCCCCAGGCGACCGCCGCGCCTTATGCTGGCGCGCAGGCGGATGTCCGCGACGCCGGGCTGCGGTCGCACATGCTGTCGGTCTATAATTACATGGCATCGGGCGTGCTGCTGACCGGCATCGTCTCGCTGATGTTCGCCAAGAGCGGCTATATCGGCATATTGTTCAACGAGGCCGGCACCGGTTTCGGTCCGCTCGGTTGGGTGGTGATGCTGGCGCCGCTGGCGATCGTCTTCGCGATGAGCTTCGGCGCGGCGCGGATGGCGACGGCGACGCTGCAACTGCTCTATTGGGCCTATGCCTTCCTGATGGGTCTGTCGCTGTCGACGATCTTCCTCGTCTATACCGGCACCTCGATCGCGCAGGTCTTCTTCGCGACCGCGGCGGGCTTTGCCGGCCTGAGCCTGTGGGGCTACACCACCAAGCGCGACCTGTCGGCTTTCGGTACCTTCTTCACGATGGGCCTATTCGGGCTGATCGCGGCGATGCTGATCAACCTGTTCCTGCGCTCGGAGGGGCTGTCGTTCGTGATCAGCGCCGCAGGCGTGCTGATCTTCGCGGGGCTGACCGCCTATGACACGCAGAAGATCAAGAGCCTCTACTTCCAGGTCGCCGGATCGGACATGCAGGGCAAGGCGGTGATCCTGGGGGCGCTGACCCTCTATCTCGACTTCATCAACATGTTCCTGTTCCTGCTCCGCCTGTTCGGCAGCTCGCGGAACTAAACCCAAGTTAAAAAGCGAAAAAGTTGCGGCCCGGCGGTGAAAATCGCCGGGCCGTTTCGCATTTCGGCCAACCGCTATTTTCATGCGGAACGCGAATCGGTGAGCGGTCGTTACAGCAGGGCAACGCTCAGGAGAGTGAAGTCATGGACGCGAACCCGATCAACCCGGCCCCTGTCGATGAGGCGATGGACCATATGTCGGTGGCACCGGGCCCCGATGACACCAGGGCCGCGCCGGTGATATCTGCCGACGCCGGCACCGACCAATCGATCACCGACCGGCTCTACAGCAATCCGGAGAGCAAGGAGGCGCGGCTCGACCGCGGTCTCGACGAGTCGATGGATGCGTCGGACCCGCCGGCCTCGACCCAGCCGGTGCACAGCCATTCGAGCAGCGACCTGCCCGAGAGCAGCGGCTTCAACCCGGCCAAGGAGGAACGGCTCGCCGCCGGCAAATCCGAGGAGCCGGGTCTGGTCGAGCGCGTGCTCAACAAGATCGGTCTTGGCTGAGGCGACAGCACCGATTAGGCGCTAGCCGATGCAGGCATCACCCGCGGGCGGCTGGCGCGCCAATCTGGTCATCTATGCGGCGCTTGCCGCCAATCTCGGGATCGCCGCCGCGAAGTTCGTCGCGGCGGCGATCACCGGTTCGTCCTCGATGCTCACCGAGGGCGTGCACAGCCTGGTCGACAGCGGCAATCAGGGCCTGTTGCTCTATGGCCAGCACCGCGCCCGGCGGCTGCCCGACGCGCAGCACCCGTTCGGCTATGGCCGCGAACTATACTTCTGGGCGTTCGTCGTCGCGATCCTGATCTTCGGGCTGGGCGCGGGCGTGTCGATCTATGAAGGCTGGAAGCATATCGCCGATCCCGAGCCGCTCCATGATCCGACGATCAACTATATCGTCCTCGCCATCGCCATCGCGCTCGAAGGGACGAGCTGGTGGATCGCGCTCAAGGAGTTCGCCGCGGGCAAGGGCGAGCTCGGCTGGTGGGAAGCGGTGAAAGAGTCGAAAGACCCGACCGGGTTCGTGGTGCTGTTCGAGGATTCGGCGGCGCTGGCGGGGCTGCTCGTCGCCGGCATCGGCATCTGGGCGGCGCATGCCTGGGGCGATCCGCGGATCGACGGGGCGGCATCGATCGTGATCGGCGCGATCCTGGGCGTGGTCGCGCTGTTCCTGGCGCGCGAGGCCAAGGGGCTGCTGATCGGCGAGCGCGCCGATCTCGGGATGATCGCCGAGATCCGCGCCACGCTCGAGGCCGAGGCGGCGATCACCCATGTCAACCATGTCCGCACGGTGCATTCGGCGCCCGAGCGGGTGTTCGTCGCGATCAGCGCGGATTTCGCCGACAGCCTCAGCATGGGAGAGGCGGAAAGCCTGGTCGAACGAATGGAGAAGACGCTGAAGACGCGGATGCCGGTGATCAGCTCGATCTATATCCGGCCCGAGAAGCGCGAGGACGCGATCGACGCTTCGCCGATCGGGTGATCCTTTGGTCCCGACATGGTCGCCCCCGGACTGGTTCTGGGGTGACGAACAGAATTTTCAGGCAGCGCGAAGGTAGCCCGCCCCGCCTTCATCGTCGTTGGAGGGTGTCGGGCGCTGCGGACGCCGCGCGCGGGTAGTGCGGGCACGGGGGCGCAGGCTGCGCAGGAATGTGGAAACGCGCGGGAAGCGGACGCTGGTAGCAACAAGTATGATGCCGATAACGGCATCGACCAAGGTGCCGACCTCGATCGTCGCCAGCCAGGCGATGGCTTCTGGCGACATCGATATGGCGAGGACCAGCTCCTTGTCGAGCAGGGCGATCGCCGCGGCGATAAGGGCAACGGTGATAACATGGCCGCGCCCGACTTTCGCGAGGCCGCGGATGGGCAGTTCGACCATCGCGTGACGAAGCAGATGGGTGAACGGCGCATCGGGGGCGAATACCAGCAACGCCCAGAGTCCGAGAAATGCGAGTCCGAGTTCGACCATGGTTCCTCCCCTTGGATGGGAAGTGGGGAGGGCGGCGGCTTTCGCCAAGTACCGCCTTGTCGTCATCCTGACAGAAGTCAGGTTCCCAAGTTACGATGAGAATCGCCGAGTATTTCTGAATCCCGGATCGAGCCCGGATCGACGAAGCTATGCCGCCGCGAACGCGATCGTGCCCGCGAGCGTGTCGGCGGCGGCGAGGCGCAGGGTCAGCCTGTCGCCCGGGGCGGCGGCGGCGCCCTTGAGATTGGCGACCACCGGCAGGTCACGGAGCTGGACGCGGAACCCTTGCGTGGTGACGTCGGTGACGATCGCGGCGAAAGTCTCGCCTTCGCGGCCATGGAGCATCACCGCCTCGGCGAGATCGATGACGGCGCGGTCGATCTTGCCGGCGAGCGCGTCGGCGCGGGCCATCACCGGCGGGAGCTTCGCGAAGGCTTCGGTTACGGCTTGCGGGACCGGCTCGCCGTTGGCGAGGGCGAGCGCGGCGCGGACGACATAGCGGTCGGCGAGGCGGCGCAAGGGGGCGGTGGCGTGGGCATAGGTCGCGGCCATCGCCGCGTGCCATGGCGTCTCGCTCGGCGCATAGGGCGCGTAGGACGCCCCCTGGCCGGCGCGGCGGATCGCGAGCATGAACGCGGCCTCGGCGGGAACCTGCGCGCGGAGGCTGCGCTCAAATTCCTTGAGCGGCATCGAATGCGGCCAGTCGAGGCGGAAGGCGCGGGCGGTATGGCGGAGGCGATTGACCGCCTGATCATCGGGCGCGGCCATGACGCGGAACAGGCCGGTATGGTGCGCGAGCAGCGCATCGGCGATAGCGAGGTTGCAGGCCAGCGACAGCGCGGCGTTGTTCTCCTCCGAGGCGAGATAGGGGCGGAACGTGAGGGCGTAGCCGTCGCCTTCGACGCGCTCGACCTGCTGCTCGGGCGGATCGACGCGGGCGGCGCCGCGGCGGGCTTCGGCGATGTGCATGCGTCTGGCGAGATCGGCGAAGCCTTCGGGAAGGTCGGCATCGGTGACGCTGTCATAGGCGAGCTTGGCGCGGCTGTGGATGATCGCGCGCTCGGCGCCGTCGAGGCGGACTTCGCCGTCGGGGGCGACGCGGACGGTGAAGATCACCGCCGGCCGCGGACCATCGGGAAGCAGGCTGGCGGCGTTTTCGCTGAGGGACTGGGGGTAGAGCCCGGCCTTGCCATCGGGGAGATAGAGCGTGGTGCCACGGTTCCACGCTTCCCGATCGATCACGCCGCCGTCTTCGACGAACCAGGCGATATCGGCAATGGCATAGCGGAGCAGGATGTCGGCGCCGGCGCGCTCGATGTGAAACGCCTGGTCGAGATCGGTCGAGGTGGCGGGATCGAGGGTGACGAAGGGTAGCGCGGTGCGATCGGTGTGTTCGGTGGGGGCGCGGGCGGCGGCTTGCCCGGCGGCGGCTTCGACCTCCGGCGGGAAGCCTTCGGGCACCTGGAATTTGGCGCGGATCGCGGCGAGGCCACGCGTGAGGGCATTGTCGCGGTCGGTGAGGGCCTTCATTTTAGCCCTCTCCCGTCTTCACGGGAGAGGGTTGGGTGAGGGTCTTCTGCTTCTGTTCGACCCGCGCATTCGCAACCGCCCGGATTTGCAAAAGCACACCGTTGAGATTTTCGACGATATCGGTGTTCCAGAAACGGAGGATGGAGAAGCCCCGCTCTTCCAGGAAGCGCGTGCGGCTGGCATCAGCCGCTTCGGAATGCTGGCTTCCGTCGAGTTCGACGATCAGCATGGCTTCGAGGCAAGCAAAGTCAGCGATGAAGGGGCCTATCGTGCTCTGTCGGCGGAATTTGTAATTGCCGAGCTGACGGTTGCGGAGCGCAGACCAGACTATGCGCTCGACATCCGTCGATTCCCGACGGAGGCGCGCGGCGTGTGGGCTGATCTGGCGGCGAACCGGATGCATGCGCGAACCGTAGAAGAAAGAAGACCCTCACCCAACCCTCTCCCGTGAAGACGGGAGAGGGCTAAGAAGGGTGCTCACTTCTTCAATATATCCAGCGCGCCCGCAGTCATCGCCTCGGTGGCGGTCGCGATGACCTTTTCGGCGTCGGGCGCCCAATAGGCGCTGTGGAGCGAGGGGAGGGTGGCGCCGCTGGTTTTGGCGGCGTCCCATTTGTCCTGCGGCACGCCGCCAACCCAGAAGATCAGACTCTGGATCGAATTGTCCGCCAGATAATAGCGGCCGAAATCCTCGCCGCCCATCACCGCGGGGGTGGCGACGACGCGGTCCTTGCCGAAACGGTTGCTCCACAGCGCCTGCATGCGGCCGGCGAGCGGGGGCGTGTTGAAGGTCGAGGGCGTGAACTCGTCCTTGACCGTCATCACCGGCATGCGGTCCTCCGGCATGCCGGCGGCGATGGCTTCGCCACGCGCGATGCGGGCGATGCCGTCGAGCAGGAACTTGCGCATTTCGGGCGAGAAGCTGCGGACGGTGAGCAGCATCGTCACTTCGCTGCCGATGATGTTGTGCTTCGAGCCGCCCTGGATGCTGCCGACCGTGACGACGGCGGCGTCCTGCGGATCGATCTCGCGGCTGACCAGGGTCTGCAGCGCGCCGACGATGCGGGCGGCGAGGACTATCGGGTCCTTCGTGGTCTGCGGATAGGCGCCATGGCCGCCGACGCCGCGCACGTGCAAGTCGACGCTGTCGACATTGGCGAGGGCATAGCCGGGGGTGACGCCGATCTGGCCGGCGGGCTGCGCGGCGCTGTCGTGGAAGGCGAGGGCGAATTGCGGCTTGGGGAAGCGCGTGAACAGCCCGTCATCGAGCATCATCTTGGCGCCCATGCCGCGCTCCTCGGCGGGCTGGGCGATCATGATCAGCGTGCCTTTCCACTGGCTCTTCATCGCCGCCATGTTCTGCAGCGTGCCGATCCAGCTCGCCATATGGGTGTCATGGCCGCAGGCGTGCATGACGCCGGTCTCGAGGCCCTCGTCGGTGGTGGCGCGGACCTTGGAGGCGAAGGGAAGGCCGGTCTGCTCGACCACCGGCAGCCCATCCATGTCGGCGCGGATCATCAGCACCGGGCCGGCGCCATTGCGCAGGATCGCGACCACGCCGGTGCCGCCGACCTGTTCGGTGACTTCATAACCGGCATCGCGCGCGGCCTTGGCGAGCTTGGCGGCGGTCGCGGTTTCGTGGAGGCTGAGCTCGGGATTGGTGTGGAAGTCGCGATAATGCGCCATCAGGCCGGGCAGCGCCTTTTGGGTGGCGTCGTGGACCGGATCGGCGGCGGCGGGCGCGGCGAGGATCGCGGTGGCGAGAAGGAACGTGCGCAGCATGGATTTCCCCGGCATGATCGAGCGCATGGTGTCGCGTGGAGGATCGGGCGTGTCAAATCTGTCGCGAAGGCTGGTGATCGCGGGGCTGGGTGCGGCGTGCGTGCCGCTGCCCGCCCGGGCGGCGGACGATTTCACGATCGACTGGCAGGGCGGCGAGCGGACCCCGGAAGTGGCGGCATCGCTGGCGGCGCAGATCGCCCTGGTGCGCTCGCTCAAGGTTTCCGAGGAGGCGATGGCGTTCTTTCGGGCGCAGGTGATCACTGTCGATCGCGAACTGGGCACCGCGACGCGGGCGGGGCCGCGCGGGGTGTTCTTCGAGCGCAGGCCGATGCCCGCCGAAAATCCGGTCCTGCTCCATGAGCTGATCCACCGCTGGCAATTGCTGCGGATGGCGGATGGCGCGCGCAATGCCGAGGTTCGCGGCTTTTACGAGGCTGCGAAGGCGAGCGGACTGTATCCGGCGGAAAGCTATATGCTCAAGAACCCGTTCGAATTCTTCGCGATGACGGCGAGCGTGGTGCTGTGGGGCAAGGCGGCGCGGCCGCCGGGGACGCGAGGCAATGTGCTGGCGAAATCGCCCGAGCTCCATGCCTTCATCGTCCGCACATTCGGGCTGCGCCTCACCTAAAATTGATCATTTCTTTATTTGCCGCCGCGACGCGGCTGATCGAGGCTCCCTCCCGCACCGGCGCGCCTACGCCTGGGATGGAGACGATATGAAATGGAGCTTGTTGGCGCTTGCCCTTTGGGCCGCGCCCGCGCTTGCGCAGGACTATCCGCTGACGGCCGAGCATTGGGAGCCGGGCGGGCTCGCGCGGTTCGTTGACAAGGACGGGCGCAAAGCCGTGCTGCTCGGGCCGGGCGACGGCAATTTGAAGGGCGGCGAGGCGACGCTGAAAGGCGTGAAGTTCAGCACCGGGGTGCTCGAATATGACATGCTCGCCAGCGGCGCGCGTGATTTCGCCGGGGCGTTCTTCCGCGCCGATGAGGCCGGCAATGGCGAGCTCTATTATATCCGCCCGCACCAGAACGGGAACCCGGACGCGGACCAGTACACGCCGTTCGTCAATGGCAGCTGGGCGTGGCAGATCTTCAGCGACGAAGGCTTCACCTCGAAGGTCAAATTCAACATCGGGCGGTGGATGCATGTGCGGATCGATGTCTATCGCGATTCCGCGCTGGTGACCGTCGATGGTGCGGAGGCATTGGCGGTGCCCGATCTCAAGAGCGACACCAGGGACGGGATGCTCGGCGTGACGGCGGCGGGCGGCACCTATTTCGCCAATTTCAAGGTGACGCCGATCGCGGACTATGCCGATCCGCGGCCGGCCCCGGCGGTCGCGCCGCTGCCGGCGGGATCGGTGCGCACCTGGCGGGTATCGACGGCGATGCCGGAGGAGGCGGCGTTGGCGCGGACGGCGAAGCGCGACTGGGCCGGCATGACCAGCGTGCCGGTCGCGGTTGAGACCAACGGCATCGCCAATCTGTCGCGGGCCGGGCCCGACGGCGATGCCGGGCACAGCTATGTCGCGCGCTTCATCGCCGACAGCGGCAAGGCGCAGAGCGTGAAGATGGACTTCGGGTTCAGCGACTCGGTGCATGTCTATCTGAACGGGCGGCTGTTGTACGCGGGCTCGGACAAGCAGGCGTCGCGCGACTATCGCTTCCTGGGGATCGTCGGCTTCTGGGACAGCTTGTTCCTGCCATTGACGGCGGGGGCGAACGAAGTGGTGTTCGTGGTCACCGACGGCACCAATGGCGGCACCGCGGCGGCGGCGCGGTTCGATGCCGCGGCCGGGCTCAGTTTTCGCTAGCGGTGGTTCCCCGGCTTCGGCCGGGGAACGGAATCAGCCGATCGGCACCAGTTCGATGATATCGAGTACGGACTCGAAATGCGGCCGGGGCAGCACGAGGCGCCAGCGGCGCTCGCCGATACGCTCGACATAGCCGATCATGTCGCGGCGGGCGTCGAGGCCGTAGCGCAGCGGCGAGGTCTCGTCGCCGAGGATCAGCGTGCCGAGGAAGATCGTGCGCGCGTCGGTTTCGGGAAAGAGCATGCCGACCGGGCGCTGGACGCCGTTCAGCTTGTGGAGGCTGTCGATCTTGCCGCCCTCCGACACCTCGCAATCGAAGGCGGGATAGGTGGTGAACTCCCGCATCGCCGTGCCCGAAGCGCCGAGCTTGAAGGTGCGGCAGCGATATTTGCCCGGCGGCAGCACGGCGCCGCCCAGCGCGCGATCGGGATCGAACAGCAGCGGATCGGCGGCCATCGCGCCGGCATCATGGCCCCTGGCATCGGCCAGCGCCTCGGTCCACACCTTGCGCCAGTTGCGCAGGCGATCGCGGTCCGCGTCGGTGGCGATGGCGCGCCACGGCTGGGTGAGGTCGGGCCGGGCGGCGGTCGCCTCGCGATAGACGTTGCAGCCCGCCAGGCTGAGCAGGATCGCGGCGGGGGCAAGCAGGCGCTTCATGCAAGGGTTCCTATCACGCCGCGGTCCATCCGCCATCCATCGAATAGTTCGCGCCGGTGATCGAGGCGGCTTCGTCCCGGCACAGGAATACCGCCAGCGCGGCGACTTGTTCCGGATGGACGAACTGCTTGGTCGGCTGGGCGGCGAGCAGCACGTCGTTCATGACCTGCTCGCGGGTCATGCCGCGCGCCTTCATCGTGTCCGGAATCTGGTTCTCGACGAGCGGCGTCCAGACATAGCCGGGCGAGATGCAGTTGACGGTGATGCCCTGCGTGGCGGTTTCGAGCGCGACCGTCTTGGTCAGGCCGGCAATGCCGTGCTTGGCCGCGACATAGGCGGACTTGTTGGGGCTGGCGACGAGGCTGTGCGCCGAGGCGGTGGTGATGATCCGGCCCCATTTCTTCGCCTTCATCGCCGGGAGCGCGGTGCGCATCAGGTGGAAGGTCGAGGTCAGGTTGATGGCGATGATCGCGTCCCATTTTTCGGGCGGGAATTCGTCGACCGGGGCGACATGCTGGATGCCGGCGTTCGAGATCAGGATGTCGGCGCCGCCCATTTCCGTGTTGGCGCGCTCGACCATCGCCGCGATCTGATCGGGCTTCGACATGTCGGCGCCGTCATAGAGCGCCTTGCCGCTGACCGCCTCGAGCCCGGCGCGCTCCTTCTCGATCGCGTCGGCATCGCCAAAACCGTTGATCATGACCGCGCAGCCCTCGGCGGCGAGCGCCTTGGCATAGGCGAGGCCGATTCCCGAGGTGGAACCGGTGACGATTGCGGACTTGCCCTTGAGGAACATGGGAGGACTCCTGACTAACGATGGGTGAGGTCGAAGGCGGCGGTCTTGCCGTCAAGGATGTTCCGCGCGACGAGCTCGGAACTGGCCATGGTCTCGGCGACCGCCTCGCGGCCGGCCTGCCAATGCTCCCGCATCGAGCGTTGCGAGAATTCGAAATCGCGGCTGCCGCCTTCCCAGGCATTGGCGCGGTAGATCAGCTGGACGAGGCTGACCGGATATTCGGAGACGCGCTGGCGCAGCGCCCGGACCTCGGGATCCTCGGCCAGTTCGGGCGGCAGCCGGTCGAGCAATTTGCAGACCATCTGCCGTTCCTGGCGGAGCTTGAGGCGCTCGTCGGAAACCGCGCGGGTGCGGCTGGAGAAGCGGATCTCCTTCTCGCGCGCGGCGACATCGGTGATCGTGCGCGGCAGCGCGGCCTCGGCGGAGAAGAGATCGACCTGGAAGACCAGCGTATCGCCCTGCTGGCGGTCGAGGATATGGGTCAGCGGGGTGTTCGAGACCAGGCCGCCGTCCCAATAGAGGCGTCCGTCGATCTCGACCGGAGGCAAGCCCGGCGGGAGCGCGCCCGAGGCCATGATGTGGCGGGCGTCGAGCCGCGCATCGGCGGTGTCGAAATAGCGGAAATTGCCGCTGGCGATATCGACGGCGCCCACCGAAAGCCGGACCGGACCGGTGTTGAGCAGATCCCAGTCGATCAGTTTGTCGAGCGTCGCGCGCAAAGGGGCGCTGTCGTAGAAGCTCAGCGCCTCTGGCGTGCCGGGGACGGCGAGCGTCGGCGGCAGCAGGCGCGGGCTGAAGAAGCCGGGCACGCCGACCGCCATCACCGCCGCCGCCGACCATTCGTGGAGCGCTTCGCGCAGCGGATCGAGCGGCAGGATCGGGAAGCTCGGCAGGGCGCTGGCCGCGGTGTCCCAGAAGCCGCGGATCGCTTCCATGCGGCGTTCGGGCGGGTTGCCGGCGAACAGGGCGGCGTTGATCGCGCCGATCGAGATGCCGGCGACCCAATCGACGCCGATCCGGGACTCGCCGAGCGCCTCGATCACACCGGCCTGAAAGCTGCCCAGCGCGCCGCCGCCCTGCAGCACGAGCGCCACCGTATCGGGGAGCGGCAGGCCCGGAGCGCTGCGGCGAGACTTGGCATTGGCCATGGCGAGTGCTCTGGCGCATCGCCGCCGCCGGGGCAACGGCGGAATGTGGATGCAACACTTGGAGCTTTGGGGCATTGTCGCGGCCACAGAACGACGCACCCGAACGAACCAAGGGGATGGCCATGCGCCTCGACGATATCGATCCGACCAGCAATGCGCGCGACCGTGGTTTTGGCGGCGGCGGGGGCGGAGGCGGCGGGCTGTTCAACCTGCTCTTCTTCCTGCCGATGATCTTCGGCCGCAAGATCGGCTGCCTGATGATGGTCGTGATCCTGGGCGCGGTGGCGATGTTCGGCATGTTCGGCGGCGGCGGGATCAACACCGGCACGGTGCCGGCGAGCCAGGTGGCGCAGGGCGGCGCGAGCGGCGGCAAGGCGGCGTGCAACACCGCCGAGCGCGTCGAATCGTGCAAGGTGATGACGCTGGCCGACCGCACCTGGGACCAGATCTTCCGCGAGGCCGGCGAGAAATATACGCCGGCGACGATCAACTTCTTCACCGGCAGCGTTCAATCGGGCTGCGGATCGGCATCGTCGGCGGTGGGGCCATTCTATTGCCCGGCGGATGACGGCGTCTATCTCGACACCAAGTTCTTCGACGAGCTCAGCCAGCGATTCGGCGCCAAGGGCGATGTCGCGCGCATCTATGTGATCGCCCATGAGATGGGCCACCATATCCAGGATCTGCTCGGCACCTCGGACCAGGTCGCGCGGCAACAGGCGCAATCGGACGAGCGCGGAGCGAACCGGCTGTCGGTGCAGCTCGAATTGCAGGCGGATTGCTTTGCCGGGGTGTTCTTCGGCCGCAACAAGGACCGGCTGGAGAGCGGCGATATCGAGGAAGGCATGACGGCTGCGAATGCGATCGGCGACGATACGCTGCAGCGCGGCGCGCAGGGCGGGGTGCGGCCCGAGACCTTCACCCACGGCACTTCCGCCCAGCGCATGGCGTGGCTGCGCAAGGGGCTGGAAAGCGGCGATCCCGGTGTGTGCAACACCTCCGGCGAGGGTTGAAGTAAGCCATTGTGGACGGGAAATTTTCTTGACGGCTCCCCTCACGGTACGGTGAACTGTGCGCGGGGGGATCCAATCCATGGAAGAACAGGCTTCGGGCGCGCGCGCCTTCGAATTTCACGGCACGTGGCGTGAATTCGCGCCGATCGCGTTCACCAATCTGCTGCTGACGATCGTCACGCTGGGCATCTACAGCTTCTGGGCGCGGACCCGCGAGCGGCAATATCTGTGGGGCCAGACGCGTTTCATCGACGACCGGCTGGAATGGACCGGCACCGGCGGCGAGCTGCTGATCGGCTATATCATCGCCCTGGTGGTGTTCGGCATTCCGCTGGGCGCGCTCAACTTCGTCGTCCAGGCGCTGGCGATGCAGGGGCATGACGGTGGCGCCGCGCTGTTGATTATCGTCATCTATCTCGCCTTGTTCTTCCTGTTCGGCGTCGCGGTGTTCCGGGCGCTGCGCTACCGGCTGAGCCGGACCTTCTGGCACGGCATCCGTGGCGGCAGCGATGCGCAGGGCTTCGGCTACGGGTTGACGCATCTGTGGAAGACCTGGGTCGGCGGGATGGCGCTGGGGCTGATGGTGCCATGGGCGATGACCGGGCTGTGGAATCAGCGCTGGAACGCGATGAGCTTCGGCCCGCACGCCTTCACTTCCGACGCCGACTGGCGGCCGGTCATGGGGCGCTATCTGCTTTACTATCTGGCGCCGATCCTGCTGGTGGGCGGCGGTGTCGTGTTCGCGGCGATGTTCGCGCCGACCCGGGCGCAGGGCACGCGCGAGGAAGTCATGCAGAGCATCGCCGTGGCCGCGGCGATCGGCTATTTCATATTCTTCGTCGTGCTCGGGCTGATCGCGATCGTTTTCTACGCCGCCTATTTCCGCGAAGTGGTGAGCAATCTCTCGCTCGCTGACCTCGATTTCCGCTTCGAAGCGCGAACCTGGGACTGGTTCAAGCTGATGATCGGCAATTTCTTCCTGGTGGTGCTGACGCTCGGCATTGGTTTCATCTTCGTCGGATATCGCAACTGGGCGTTCTTCATCCGCCACATGAACGCGTTCGGCACGCTCGACCTCGACAGCTTCACCCAATCGACCACGCGCAGGCCGGGTCAGGGCGAGGGGCTGCTCGACGCGTTCGATGTCGGCGCGTTCTGAGATGCGGGTTCCGGTCTGGCATTATGACGGGCAGAGCGGCGTGCGGCAGGCGCGCGAGCTGGTCGTCGCGGCGCAGGGGTTTTTCCTGAGCGGTGCGGGCGGCGAGACCGGACCGTTCGCGTTCGCGGACCTGATCCCGCACGGGCGGACCGATGGCTATCCGCAATATGGGCTGCGCAAGATGCCCGGCTGGCGGATCGGCTTCACCGACGCGCCACCGGCGGAGTTGGCCGGGCTGCTGCCGGGCAAGCGGGGCTATGGCCGGCTGATCGACAAGGTCGGGCTGTGGCCTGCGGTCGGCGTGTTTGTCGCGCTGTCGGCGGTCATATTGTGGCTGCTGGTGACGACCCCGCCGATGCTGGTGCGGATGATCCCGCAATCGATCGAGAAGCAATGGGGCGCGGCGATGATCGGCGATTTCGGCGGGCGTACCTGCACCGCCGCGACCGGTACCGCCGCGCTGGCGAAGCTGGCCGGGCGGCTGGGCGCCAGGGACATGGACGTTCGCGTTGTCGATGTTCCGATCGTCAACGCGGTGACGCTGCCGGGCGGACACATCATGCTCTTCAGCGGGCTGCTCGACGAAGCCGAATCGCCCGACGAGATCGCCGGCATATTGGCGCACGAGATGGGGCATGTCCGCAATCGCGACGTGCTCGAATCGCTGGTTCGCCAACTGGGCCTGAGCATGGTGCTGGCGGGCGCCGACGGCAGCGTCGGCGGCTATACCAACGCGCTGCTGTCGGCGAGCTATTCGCGCGCCACCGAGGCGCGGGCGGACGGCTTCGCGCTCGATCGGCTGCACGCGGTGGCGATCCCGACGGCGGCGACGGCGGGGTTCTTCCGCCGGCTCGCCAAGGTCGAAATGAGCCTGGGCGGAGCGGGGGCCCTGCTCGGCTATATGTCCAGCCATCCGCTCTCCGCGGAGCGGATGCGGCTGTTCGAGCAGGGTGCGCGGCCGGGCACGACCGCGTCGCTGGACGCGAACGAATGGACCGCGCTGCGGGGGATTTGCAGCCAGCGCGCGGCGGCGAAGGAACGGGGGTTCCAGTTCTGAGGTGTTAGCGGCTAGACGGGCGGCATGACCGATACCGAAACGCCCGAACGGCCCGCGCTCGCCTATCATCACACGCCCGGGACCGGGCCGACGGTGGTGTTCCTGTGCGGCTATGGCTCGGACATGCAAGGCACCAAGGCGCTGCACCTCGAGGCCTGGGCCAAGGCCAGTGGTCGCGCCTTTCTGCGCTTCGATTATGCCGGGTGCGGCCAGAGCGAGGGCAGTTTCGAGGATGAGACGCTCGCCACCTGGCGCGACGACGCGCTGCGGATGATCGACATGCTCGAAGGGCCGGTGGTGCTGGTCGGGTCGTCGATGGGCGGGTGGGTGATGCTGCTCGCCGCCAGGGAGCGGCCCGATCGCGTCGCCGGCCTGGTCGGGATCGCGGCGGCACCCGATTTCACCGACTGGGGCTTCACCATGGATCAGAAGATGGCGCTGCTCCAGCATGGCCGCTTCGAGAAACCTTCGGATTATTCGGGCCAGCCGACCGTCACCACCCGCGCGTTCTGGGCTTCGGGCGAGGCCAACCGGATGATGGTGCGGGCAATCGAGTTCGACGGGCCGGTGCGGTTGCTGCAGGGGCAGAAGGACAAGGAAGTGCCGTGGCAGCGCGCCGGGGTGCTCGCCGAGCTGTTTCGTTCAGACGCGGTGCAGACTGTGCTGGTCAAGGACGGCGACCACCGGCTTTCGCGCGACGAGGATCTCGCTCTGCTCGTCCGCGCGCTCGAGGATGTGATTGCGCTATGTTCCTTGCCCTCCTCCTGATTTCCCAGGACGCACCGGCCGAACCGCCGCGCTTCGCCGAATGCATGGACCTCGCGACCGGCGACCCGGTGGCGGGGCAGGCCAATGCGATCAAGTGGCGCGGCGAGGGCGGCGGCGCGCTGGCGCGGCAATGCCTGGGCGTGGCCTATGCGAATCAGAGCCGCTGGGACTCGGCGGCGGCGGCGTTCGAGGATGCCGCCAAGGAAGCGGAGCTGACCAGGAGCGCCAAGGTTGCCGATTATTGGGTGCAATCGGGCAACGCCTGGCTGGCGGCGGGCAACCCGGCGCGGGCGCGAGCGGCGTTCGACGCGGCGCTGGCGACGGCGACCCTGACCGGGCTGGCCCTGGGCGAAGCGAATCTCGACCGTTCGCGCGCGCTGGTCGCGGCGGGCGACATCGAGGGTGCGCGAGGCGATATCGACAAGGCGCTGGCGGATGCGCCGGCCGATCCGCTCGCCTGGCTGCTGTCGGCGACGCTGGCGCGGCGCGAGGGCGACCTCAAGCGCGCGGCGGCGGACATCGCCGAGGCGCTGAAGCGCTCGCCCGATGACGTCTCGGTGCAGTTCGAGGCGGGCAATATCGCCGCGGCCGCGGGCGACGAGGCCAATGCCCGCACCGCCTGGAGCCGGGTGATCGAGCTGTCGCCGGGCAGCCAGGCGGCGACAAGCGCGCGGAAGGCGCTGGAGCAGTTCGGGGCGACGGAGAAGTAGACCCCGCCGCTGCGCGGGCCTATCCCGACCGCATGAAATATCTCCATACGATGATCCGCGTCACCGACCCGCAGGCGACGGTGGCGTTCTTCGAATTGCTGGGTCTCAGGGAAGTCCGGCGGATGGACAGCGAGAAGGGGCGCTTCACGCTGATCTTCCTGGCGGCGCCGGGGGACGAGGATGCGGAGGTCGAACTCACGCACAATTGGGATCCCGAAGAATATGCGGGCGGGCGCAATTTCGGGCACCTCGCCTATGAGGTCGACGATGTCTACGCGACCTGCCGGCGGCTGATGGAAGGCGGGGTGACGATCAACCGCCCGCCGCGCGAGGGCCGGATGGCGTTCGTGCGGACGCCCGACAATATCTCGATCGAATTGCTGCAAAAGGGGCCGAATCTGCCGGTCGCCGAGCCTTGGGCATCGATGCCGAATATTGGCGAGTGGTGAGAGCGGTGGCGCTGATCCGGAAAACGGTGCCAGCGCTGTAAATGGCTTGTATATCGCGTGTATATTTGCGCGCGGAAATCGGCTCGAATTGCCGTTTTTGACGCATAAACAGCCCAATTTTGGGGTAAACGGCATCCATGGCACTCGAGATCGTCCGCATCCCCGCGCTCAGCGACAATTATATCTGGCTGGTCCATGACCCGGACAGCGCCGAGACGATGGTGGTCGATCCCGCCCAGGCCGAGCCGGTGCTCGCCGAGGCCGACAAGCGCGGCTGGGCGATCACCGCGATCTGGAACACGCACTGGCACCCCGATCACACCGGCGGCAATGCCGGGATCAAGGCGGCGACCGGCGCCGAGGTGATCGCGCCAGCGGGCGAGGCCGAGCGGATCCCGACCGCGGACAAGCTGGTGGGCGAAGGCGACGCGGTGATGCTCGGCCATCATGCCGCGCGGGTGATGGAAGTGCCGGCGCATACCGCCGGGCATGTCGCCTATCATTTCGCCGAGGATGGCGCGGCGTTCGTCGGCGACACGCTGTTCGCGATGGGCTGCGGGCGGCTGTTCGAAGGGACCGCGGCGCAGATGTTCGCCAATATGCAACGGCTGGCGAAATTGCCGCCCGAGACGCGGGTTTACTGCGCGCACGAATATACCCAGTCGAACGGGCGCTATGCCCTGGCCGCCGAGCCGGACAATGCCGCGATCGTCCGGCGGATGGCCGAAGTCGATGCGGCGCGGGCGAGGGGCGAGGCGACGGTGCCGACCACGATCGCCGCGGAATTGGCGACCAACCCCTTCATGCGCGCGCAAAGCGCTGAAATTTTGGCGGAAAGGCGCGCGGCGAAGGATGCATTTCGTGGTTGAATGCGTTATAGCGGCAGGGGGCTTCGGGAGAACTTCATGATCCGCTTCGCCCTGCCTCTGCTTCTTGTCGCCACCGCCGCGACCGGTGCCGCCACCGAGCAGCGTGGCGCGAGCTACGAACAAGCCAAGCTCCAGCGGGCGCTGAGCGGTCTGCATCCGGGCGCGGCCAAGCGCTGTGTGCGGCGTGACCGGGTGACCGAGGTGCGCGGGTTTCGGGACGAGATTTTGTTCGTCGGGGGGCGCGGCAAATTGTGGCGCAACCGCACGACGGGCAGTTGCGGCGGGTTGGCGCGCGGCGATATCATCGTCACCCATAGCTTTGGCAGCGATTATTGCGCGGGCGATGTGGTCAAGACGCGCTCGCCCAATGGCGGGATGGTCACCGGCTCGTGCGCGCTCGGCGATTTCGTGCCCTACACCAGATAAGGAGTGTCAGAATGCGAACGGCTGTGATGATCGGGGCGCTCGCGCTGGCAGGTTGCGCTGCGAACGCTGAACCCCAGAGCAAGGCGCAGCAACGCGCCGCCGGCGAACTGGCCAAGGCGCTCGACGGGCGCGTCGCGGGGTCGCCACAGGATTGCATCAGCGCGATGGGCACCGACGGCCCGCAGATCATCGACCGGCGGACGATGCTCTATCGTCAGGGCCGCAAGGTCTGGCGCAACGACCTGCCCGAGAGCTGCCCGGGGATGGACGACGATGCCTTGCTGATCGTCGAGATCTGGGGTTCGCAACTCTGCCGCAACGATCGTTTCCGCGCGCAGGAGCGGACTTCGATGATACGCGGGCCGAGCTGCCGGCTCGGGAAGTTCACGCCTTATGTGAAGGCGCGCTGAGCCGGCTCAGTTGCCGCGCGAATAGGCCTTCACCAGCGTGGCGGTGCCTTCGAGCAGCGCCTGCAGCTTGTCGGCGGTCTTGCCGATCTCGGTGCCCATCGCGGCGCCGTCCCTGGTGAGCTGACCGGCGAGCGCGACCGCGCGGCGGGTTCCGTTTTGCAGTTTCTCGTCGAAACGCGGGTCTTCGCGGCGGACCATATCCCCCAGCGTATCTCCGGGGCGGACGCGATCGGTGTAATGCGCCACCGGATCGATGCGGGTGTCGAGCACCGTATCGGCGAAGACGCCGACCAGCCCGGCGATCCCGGCCTGCACCGTGGGATTGGAGAGCGCGTCGCCGACCTGCTCGACGGTCACGGAGCGCGGCTCGGCGCGGTTCTGGGCATAGGCTTGGCCGGAGATTACGAGCGCCAGAGGCAGGATAAGCAGCCGCATATTACACCATCGACTCAGAGGGATAGGGTGCAGGTGCTGTAGCGGATTTTCGGGTGGAATTCCAGTTCGCGCTAATCCTCCCCCGGTGGGGGAGGTGGCAGCCGCAGGCTGACGCAGGGGGTTCAGCCACAGGCGGATCGCTTGCGGCTTGCCCCCTCCACCAGCTTCGCTGGTCCCCCTCCCCGTGCCGGGGAGGATTAATTACTTACAACACGTAGCGGCTGAGATCGTTGTTCCGCGCGATCGCCGAGAGCTGGCCATCGACATAGCCTGCATCGATGGTGATCGTACTGCCCGAGCGGTCCTCCGCCTCGAAACTGACTTCCTCGAGCAGCTTCTCCATCACGGTTTGGAGCCGGCGGGCGCCGATATTCTCGATCTCGGCATTCACCTCCGCCGCGACCTTGGCGACGGCGCGGATGCCGGCTTCGGTGAAGTCGATCGTCACGCCCTCTGTGCCGAGCAGGGCCGCATATTGCTGGACGAGGCTCGCCTTGGTGTCCGACAGGATCGCGACGAAATCCTCCTCGGTCAGCGCCTGCAGCTCGACGCGGATCGGCAGGCGGCCCTGCAACTCGGGGAGCAGGTCGCTGGGCTTGGCGACATGGAAGGCGCCCGAAGCGATGAAGAGGATGTGATCGGTCTTCATCGGCCCATATTTGGTGGCGACGGTGGTGCCCTCGATCAGCGGCAGCAGATCGCGCTGCACGCCTTCGCGCGATACCGAGCCGCCGCGCACGTCGCTGACCGCGATCTTGTCGATCTCGTCGAGGAAGACGATGCCGTTGGCCTCGGCGTCGGCGAGCGCCTGGCGGCTGACCTCGTCCTGGTCGAGGCGCTTGTCGGCTTCCTCCTCGACCAGCTTGGTCCAGGCGGCGCGGACGTTGATCCTGCGCTTCTTGAGCGGGGTGCCGGTCAGCCCTTTCATCATTTCGCCCAAATTGATCATCTGCGGCGCGGCGCCGGGGATATCGAACGGCATGGCCGGGGCCTGCTCGATTTCGATCTCGATCTCGGTATTGTCGAGCACGCCGTCATGGAAGCGCTGCTTGAAGGCTTCGCGGGTGGCGGTGCTCGAGTCCTTGCCGGTCAGCGCGTCGAGCAGACGGCCCATCGCCGCTTCCTCGGCCTTGTCCTTGACCGCGACGCGGCGGCGCTCCTTTTCGAGCCGGATCGCTTCCTCGACGAGATCGCGGGCGATCTGCTCGACGTCGCGGCCGACATAGCCGACCTCCGTGAACTTGGTCGCCTCGACCTTGACGAACGGCGCATCGGCGAGCTTGGCGAGGCGGCGGCTGATCTCGGTCTTGCCGCAGCCGGTCGGCCCGATCATCAGGATGTTCTTGGGGGTCACCTCGTCGCGCAGATCGGCCGAGAGCTGCTGGCGGCGCCAGCGGTTGCGCAGCGCGACCGCGACGGCTTTCTTGGCATCCTTCTGTCCGATGATGTGGGCGTCGAGGGCGGCGACAATCGCCTTTGGGGTAAGTGCTTCGTTCATAGGCTGGTGCATTTGGGCGCGGGGCGGCCCCAGTTCAATGCGGGTACTTCAACAGCGGAAGCCCGCGAACAGCTTCTGGTGCGAGGCGAGGATGCGGGCGATGTCCTCGGGCTGGGGCGTCGCGTCGTAGATGTCACGCTCCTGCGTGCCGCCGAGCAGGATGCCGTCGGCGCGGGGAAACATGTACCCGGCGCTGCCATTATAGGCGTAGTGGATCTCGGGTTGGGGGATCAGGATCGCGAGCTGGCCGCGCACCGGATGGATGCCGGTATCGCCGAACAGCGCGCCCGCGCCGAGCCCGGTGCAGTTGAACACCAGCCGCTCGGGCAGCGCGGCGACATCGGCCGGGGTGGCGAAGCGGCGGACGGCGATGCGGCCTCCGGCGATGTGGACGTCCCTGGTCAGCTCGCGCAGCATCCGGCCGGTTTCGACATACATGGTGTCGTAGCGGATCAGCTGGCTGGTGCCGAACGGCCATGCCTTGGCGTCGAGCTTCTCCCAGCCGGGCATATGCGGGCCCGGGCTGGTGCCGCGGCTTTCGACATAGGTCGGGACCCAATGCACGCCGTAATCGTCGCCGACCATGATCTGCCAGCGGCGCCAGCTATATTCCTCCGCGCGCTGCGCCTGATCGCGCCACGCCGGCGTAACCGCATCCCTGTCGAAATGGCCGAAGGCGTGGATCTGGCCACCGGCGATGTTCGATGTCGTGTCGGGTGGCAGCGCCGCGGTGTAGAGGGTGATGGGGAAGCCCGCTTCCTGCACCAGCCGGGCGGTGGTCAGCCCCATGACGCCCGCGCCGAGCACCGCGACGGGGCCCTGATGCCCGGCCAGGCCGAGATCGACGGCGAGCCGCGAGGTGCCCCAGCTCAACGTGATCCCGGCGCCGCCATGGCCGTAATTATGGACCAGCGCCTTGTCGCCCAGCGCCTCGCGCTCGACGCGGAAACCGGTGGGGCGGAAGGGCCGCAGACCGGCGACGGTGCGGATCACGCGTTCGGGCGAGACGCGGACCGGCGGCAGGCAGGCGGCGGTGGCGGCCGCGATGCGCGGGCGCGGCGGCTGGCAGGCCGGAAGGGCGAGCGCCGGGGCGGCGGCGAGGAGCTGACGGCGGTGCATGGCCGCACCCTAACGGCTCAGCCTTTGTCGGCAAGCCAGGCCTCGGCTTCCTCCCTCGTCAGGAAGGCGCGGAACCGCGGATGGGTCTGGGTGCGGTCTGCCTGAAGCTTGTTGAGCTGGCTGGCGACCACCGAGGCGGCGCGGCCGGTGGTCAGGGCAAGGCCGGCAAGGGTGATGCTCGGCAACAGATCGGCGACGTCGTTCGACTGGACGGGAAAGCCGGTGGTGTCGATCAGCACGTCGTAATCGGCGCGACGCGCGCGTGTCTCGTTGGCGAAGGCGCCGGAGGCCGCGGCGAATTCCCGGACCGTCTCCACGGTCCAGAAATCGCGCAGCTCAACGATGACGCGGTTTTTCGCCGGATCATACGCGAAGGCGTATTTCATGCGGTGGCGCTGTCCAGGCTCTCCACCGTCAGGCGATCGTTGGTGTAGACGCAAAGCTCGCCCGCGATCTTCATCGCGGCGCGGGCGATCTTTTCGGCATCGGCTTCGTAGTCGACCAGCGCGCGTGCGGCGGCGAGCGCGAAATTGCCGCCCGATCCGATCGCGGCGACGCCGCCCTCGGGCTCGAGCACATCGCCATTGCCGGTGACGACCAGGGTCACATCCTTGTCGGCGACGATCAGCATCGCCTCCAGGTTGCGGAGATATTTGTCGGTGCGCCAGTCCTTGGCGAGCTCGACCGCGGCGCGCAGCAGCTGCCCCTGATGGCGTTCGAGCTTGCTTTCGAGCCGTTCGAACAGGGTGAAGGCATCGGCGGTGGCGCCGGCGAACCCGGCGATCACCTTGCCGTCCCCCAAGGGGCGAACCTTGCGGGCATTGGGTTTCATCACGGTATTGCCGGCCGAGACCTGGCCGTCCCCCGCGATCACCACCTTGCCCGATTTGCGCACGGAGAGGATGGTCGTGCCGTGCCACGCGTTGCTTTGTTCGCTCATGTGCGGCGATATGGGGGCGGTACGCGGATGGTGCAAATCGGCGCTTTCTGTATCATCGGGATACGGCAGCGCGTTGTTCTTAAAGCGCTTCCGGCATATACGTACCGGAATGGCGCAAGATTCATCCGAACCGACAGTTATCCCGACGGATCGCCTGACCGACCGCGAGCGCGACGCGCTGCGGCTCTACAATGATCTCAATTCGGCAAAGGCGGTGGCGCAGAAACTCAACGTTTCGCACCATACGATCTATCAGCGGCTGGGCTCGGCCAAGGACAAGCTGGGCGTGCCGAGCTATATGGCGGCCGCGCGCCAGCTCGTCGAAAGCGAGCGCATCGCGGACCCCGAATCCTTCGCATACGAAAAATTCGGGATCGTGCCGGACCGGATTTCCGCCTCTCGTTCTCTCGTGTCGGAGCTGCCTTGGCCGTTTCCGACGCCGGGAAGGCCAGAGAATGATCTGAGCTTCGGGGGGAAATTGATCGCCGTTCTCGGCCTCGCCATTTTCATGATGGCGGTCGCGGCGCTCTACTTCATCGCCTTCGGAGTCTTCAGTTCGGCGCTCAGCCACTCCTGATCCGCAACAGGGCCGGGGCGCGTGCCGCGGCAGGGAGAATTTATGCTGAACGACAAGCTCAAGGCCGCTCGCGGCATCGCCACCAGCCTCGGCACTTCGGAAACCTCGGTCGATCAGTCGCTGATCGCGGGGGCGAACCTGCTGATATCGATCTGCGATGGTCGTCTGCGCACCGGCGTCGCCGCGGAGAACGCTTCCGACGCGGTGTCCAAGGCGGTTCAGGGACTGACCGCGCTCAACGACGCGCGCGACAATTTCGTGGCCTGCCATCAGGCGCTGGCGATCCTTCGCGATGCGCAGGGCCTGCGCGGTGACATGGTCGGCTGCACGCCCGACAAGCCGAAGGGCGAGATCCAGCCGCGGACGCTGTCCGCTGTCGCTTAAAGCGCAATTGACGAGGAGAGGCCGGCGTGGTGGGCTAATCGCATGAATGCCTTCTTTGCCGCTCTATTATTCTATTTGTTCGTCGTACTCGCGGTCTGCGCCTCGGCGCTGATCTGGGGTGGGCGGGATGAGCGAGCCGTCGCAACCGGATATATTGTTGCGGCGGCGGCGACCTGGGTCGTCGCGATGACCCAGAGAGTGCACTACCGCGAGCCGCAATATGCGGTGATGGCGGTCGATATCGTTTTCCTCGCCTACCTACTGCTGATTGTACGGCGCAGCCGGAGATTTTGGCCGTTATGGGTAGCAGCAGCGCATCTAGTAGGGATATTCACGCACATTGTGCGGATTCTTCAACCATCGACGTTGGCGGAAGCCTACGCCTCGGCGCAACCCTTCTGGGCATTCCCCATGTTGTTTGCGCTTGCGGTAGGCACCTTTCACAACCGGACCGCGCAGAACTGATCCAGACGCTGACCGTGCCGCGCGAGCCGCAGGGTTTCGGTGGCGAGGCCGGCATCCGCACCGGGCAGGACAAGGCGGTGGTCAAGGCCTCGCAACTTCTGACGGTGCTTCGCCGCCGGCGCGAAGTGATGCCAGGGCTCGATTGCGGCGACCCGACCTGGGAAATGCTGCTCGACCTCTATGTCCGCAAGGCCGAGGGGCAGGCGGTCAGCGTGACGTCCGCCTGTATCGGCAGCGGCGCGCCGAGCACCACCGCCAAGCGCCACCTCGGCACGCTGGAGGACCGCGGCTATGTCGCGCGCCGCTCGCATCCGGTCGATCGCCGCAGCACGGTGGTATATCTGACCGAGAAGGGCGCGGCGTCGCTGGAATCGCTGCTTGCCTGAAGGGCGCGGCCGGGGCGTCGACCGTCCGGCCCGGCACCTCTTGCCCATTTCGGGCGGAGGCTGTCGGGACGCGCGGGCCGTCGCGCGAAAGCGATGCTGGTGATGTGGCGTATCGCCTAAAGGTCTCAAATGGTCGGGGCGACAGGATTCGAACCTGCGACCCCCACACCCCCAGTGTGATGCGCTACCAGGCTGCGCTACGCCCCGACCAGAGACCTGCCCCGCCAAGAAGCGGGCTCAGGGGAGGGGCCTCTAGGCTGGTCGGGGCGAGGATGCAAGGCAGTTGCGCCTGCTCTTCACGCATGTTAGCGCGCGCCGCTTAGAGGGAGCGGTTTTCGTTCCCGTCTCCAGCCATTCGGGAAGCCATGTTCATCTCCCCAGCATATGCACAGGCCGCGGGCGCGGCGGGTCAGGGCGGCAGCGCCGCGGGCGCGATCGTCCAGCTCTTGCCGCTCGTCCTGATCTTCGTCGTCTTCTATTTCCTGATGATCCGTCCGCAGCAGAAGCGGATGAAGGAGCTTCAGGGCGCCGTGAACGCGGTTAAGAAGGGCGACACCGTCGTCACCGCCGGCGGGCTGATCGGCAAGGTCACCAAGGTCACCGACGATGAGGTCGAGCTTGATCTGAGCAGCACCGTCAAGGGCGTGCGCGCCGTCAAGTCGACGCTGCAGAGCGTGCAGCCGCTCGGCGGCAAGCCCGCGAACGACTGATGCTGGACTTTTCCCGCGCCCAGCGGCTGACGACCTTTATCGGCCTCGCGATCATGATCGCGCTGGCGATCCCGAGCTTCTTTCCGCAGAGCGCGCGCGAAAAGTGGCCGAGCTGGGTTCCCAAGCCGGCGATCAATCTCGGCCTCGATCTGGCGGGCGGCAGCTATCTGCTGCTCGAAGGCGACACCAGCGGCGTCGCCGGCGCCCGCCTGGAGCAGATGAAGGAACAGGTTCGCACCGAAATGCGCCGCGATCCGCGCATCGAGATCGGCGATATCTCGGTGCAGGGCGGCAAGGTGACCTTCATGGTCCGCGACCCGTCGAAGGTCGACGCGGCGCGTGAGAAGCTGCTGGCGATCACCGGCAGCGGCGTCGGCACTACCGGCCAGCGCGAATGGGACATCGCCGTCGTCAACACCTCGCAATTCGTGCTGACTCCGACCTCGGTCGGGCTCAACCAGAAGCTCGAAGAAGCGATGAACGACGCGCGCGAGATCGTCGACAAGCGCATCAACGCGCTCGGCACGCTCGAGCCGACCGTGATCCGCGAAGGCTCCAGCCGCATCGTCGTCCAGGTGCCGGGCCTGCAGAACCCGACCCAGCTCAAGGAACTGCTCGGCAAGACCGCCAAGCTCGAATTCAAGCTGGTCGACACCAGCGTCACGCCCGAGATGATCGCGCAGGGGCAGATTCCGCCGGGCAGCCAGGTGCTGCCCTATCAGGAAGGCGGCGGGCAGATCGCGGTGTTCCGCAGCGTGATCATCGATGGCGGCATGCTCGTCAACGCGACCCAGTCGTTCGACCAGCAGGGCCGCCCCGACGTGGCGATCACGCTCGACGGCGCCGGCTCCAAGCGCTTCGCCAAGGTTACGCAGGAGAATTCGGGCAAGCCGTTCGCGATCATCGTCGACAACACCGTGATCTCGGCGCCGAACATCAACGAGCCGATCCTCGGCGGCAGCGCCACGATTTCGGGCGGATTCACCGTCGATACCGCCAACCAGCTCGCCATCGCGCTGCGTTCGGGCAAGCTGCCGATCCAGCTCAAGGTGGTTTCGGAAAATACGGTCAGCCCCGAACTGGGGGCGGATTCGATCAAGGCGGGCGTGACGGCATCGATCATCGCGATCGTCGCGGTCATCGTCTTCATGATCCTGACCTATGGCCGCTTCGGCATCTATTCGACGATCGCGGTGACCATCAACGTGCTGATCATCCTCGCGGTGATGGGCATGCTCAACGCGACGCTGACGCTGCCGGGCATCGCCGGCTTCGTGCTGACGATCGGCACGGCGGTGGACGCCAACGTGCTGATCAACGAGCGCATCCGCGAAGAGCGGCGGCGCGGGCGCAATGTGACGCAGGCGATCGAGCTCGGCTACAAGGAAGCGAGCCGGACGATCTTCGAGGCCAACGTGACTCACGCCATTGCCGGCTTGATCATGCTGATCCTCGGCTCGGGCCCGATCCGCGGCTTCGCGGTGGTGCTGCTGATCGGTATCGTCAGCTCGGTCTTCACCGCGGTGGTCTTCACCCGCATGCTCGTCTCGATCTGGGTGCGCCGCAACCGGCCCACCGACATCCATATTTAAGGCACGCTCGTCATGCGGCTTCTGAAGATCGTTCCCGACAACACGAACATCGGCTTCGTCCGCGTTCGCCATATCGCCTTCGCGGTGACTACGCTGCTGACCATCGCCGCGATCGCCTTGGTGTTCGCGCGCGGGCTCAACATGGGCGTCGATTTCGTCGGCGGCGTTTCCATCGAGGAGAAGTTCGTCTCGCCGCCGCCGCTCGATGAGGTCCGCGAGACGGTCAATCATCTCGGCCTTGGCGAAGCGACGCTGCAGCAGCTCGGCAACAACAATATGGTGACCGTGCGCCTGCCGGTGCCGGAATCGAACGACGCCAACGCCGTCAACGCGATGGTTGAGAAGGTGAAGGTGGCATTGGCGGCGAAATTCCCCGGCGCCGAGTTCAGCAATTACTCCACCGTCTCGGGCAAGGTTTCCGACGAGCTGATCTTCAACGGCGTGCTCGCGGTGCTGCTCGCGATCATCGGCATCGCGATCTTCTCCTGGCTGCGCTACGAATGGCAGTTCGGCATCTCGACCGCGGTGGCGATCATCCACGACGTGCTGATGACCCTCGGCTTCTTCGCGCTCACCCAGTTCGTGTTCGACCTCAACATCGTCGCCGCGGTGCTGACGATCATCGGCTATTCGATCAACGACAAGATGGTGATCGACGACCGCATCCGCGAGAATATGCGCAAATACCGCAAGATGGGGATGAGCGAGCTGATCGATCTGTCGGTCAACGAAACCCTTCCGCGAACCGTGATGACCTCGGTGACGATCATGCTGGCGCTGGGCGCGCTGCTGATCTTCGGCGGGCACGTGCTGCGCGGCTTCACCGCGGCGATGATGCTGGGCATCGTCGTCGGCACCTATTCGTCGGTCTATGTCTCGTCGTCGCTGCTGATCACGCTGGGGCTGAAGCCCGGCGTGCGCGAGGAGAAGCCGAGCGCGGCGACCGGCGCCGAACGCGTGGGCCCGCGCGAAGGCCGCTAAATGGAAATGAACCGCCGCGGCGCCGAAGGGCCGGTGATCTCCGGCTTTTCGGGACGCGGGTTCAAGGTCGATGGCGGCGTCTATGAGGGGCTGCTGATCACCCCCGCACGTGCCGATGGCTGGGCGCCGCCGCCGCTCGAGGCGCTTGGCGAGGATGATCTGGCCGCCTTGCTGACGCTCGATCCCAGGCCGGAATTTCTGCTGCTCGGCACCGGCTCCGCGATGCGCCGGCCGCCGGTGGCGCTGGTGCAGGCGCTGGGCGCGCGGGGCATCGGGCTGGAGGCGATGGACAGCCGGGCGGCGGCCCGCGCCTGGGGCGTGCTGCGCGCCGAACTGCGCTGGATCGCGGGTGCGCTATACCCGCTGGATTGACGGCGGCGATCAACAAAACCCTGTCCTACACGGCTCCAGATGTGGTTGAATGGCGCGCTGCGAGGGCCGCCGGCGCCGCTCCGTCCGTCGTCTTCCGAAGGGTGACCGCGAATGTTGATACGGCCCTCGAAAACACTAAACTTCCTCAACATTCGCGGGTGCCCAATCCCGTGGTCTGGCCGGGAGAACTGACATGCTGACACTAGCCCTGGCGCTTGCCGCCGCCGCGCTCGGCGACGATCCCGATTACCGCCAGGACGGCAATTGGCTGTGCCGGCCCGAGCGGCAGGATGCCTGCACGCAGGATCTGACCACGACGGTGATCGCGGCGGACGGCAGCCGGACGATCGAGACGTTCGAGGCGGCGAGGGATCCCAAGTTCGATTGCTTCTATGTCTATCCGACCGTCTCGCTCGACACGACGCCCAACAGCGACCTGGTCCCGGGCACGGAGGAAATGCGGGTCATCCAGTTCCAGGCGGCGCGCTTCGGCGCCAAATGCCGGGTGTTCGCGCCGATGTACCGCCAGGTGACGCTGACCGCGTTGCGCGCGATCATGGCCGGCGGCACCCCGGCGGTCGATCGCGAGATGGCCTATCGCGACGTCGAGGCGGCGTGGAACGATTATCTGGCGCATGACAATAAGGGGCGCGGCGTCGTGCTGATCGGGCACAGCCAGGGCTCGCTGGTGCTGACCCAGCTTATCGGTCGCGCGATCGAGGGCAAGCCGGCGCAGAAACTGCTGATCTCGGCGATGCTGATCGGCAGCAACGTGCCGGTGCTGGAGGGCAGGGACACCGGCGTCTTCAAGACCATTTCCTATTGCCATACGCCCGACCAGGCCGGCTGTGTCGTCAGCTTCGCCAGCTTCCGTTCCGAATCGCCGCCGCCCGCGGACAGCCGCTTCGGCAAGGGCGACCGGCCCGGCACAGAGGCGATCTGCACCAATCCCGCCGCGCTTGGCGGCGGCAAGGCGGTGACGCGCAATTATCTGGTGACGGCGGGAAGCCTGCTCGGCGATGCCGGGGCGCCGCTGTGGAGCAAGGACGGCAGGCCGGTGACCACGCCGTTCGTCAGCGTGCCGGGACTGTTGTCCGCCGAATGCGTGCGCAAGGATGGCTTCCATTATCTGGCGGTGACAACCAATGCCGATCCCGCCGATCCGCGCACCGACGATGTTGGCGGCGACATCAAGGTGGGGCCGGGCGTGCTCAAATCCTGGGGCCTGCACCTGATCGACATGAACATCGCGCAGGGCGACCTGATCGCGCTCGCTGACAGCCAGGCCAAGGCATGGGCCGCAAAGCATTGATCCTATCCGTTTGATTCGGTTAGGCTAAGCCGACGGGGGCAAGGGGCGCATGCGGCTTCCACAAGGATAGCCGCAGATCAATGGCAGGCGGGTCGAGAGCCGGTTCAGGCCGTCTTGGGCTTGGTCGCCGCCCTGGGCTTGGCCGTCGTCCTCGGTTTGGCCGCCGCTTTGGCCTTGGCGGGAGCCTTGGGCTTGGCTGGCGCCTTCGCCGTGGCAGGCTTGGCGGCGGGCTTGCGGACACGCTTGACCGCGGGCGCGGTGGTGGCAGGCTTGGCGACGGCCGCCGCGACACCCGCTGCCGCCTCGGCCACATCCGCCGCGACATCGGCTGCCTTGCTGCGCGCCTTGGCGGCGGCGCGCTGGACCTTGGGCTCGTTCTTGAGCTTGGCGGCGAGCGCGACCAGCCCGGCGGCGAGCAGGTCGGCGACCACCGGATGCTTGGCGAGGTCGGTCAGCTTCTTGCGGATTTCCTTGGGCAGCTTGGCCCCGGCGATGCTCTTGGGGAGGATCGATCCGCCTTTGTCGCTCTTGGTGTCCTTCGCCATCGTCCGTCTCCCCGGGGGTGATCAGTTCGCGGAGACTAACCCGTTTCCATGCCCGCTGACCAGATGGGCAAAATAGGCGTGGAGGCGCTCGGCATTCGCGGCCCAGGTGAACGGCGCGACCGTGGCGCGGACTGCGCCAGGAGCGGGCGGATCGGCGAGGATCTCGGCAATGCCCGCGGCAAACGCTTCTGGCGTCCGGGCAACCAGCCGACCGGCGACGGCTTCGCGCACGACCTGGCGCGCCCCGCCGACCTCGGGGATCACCACTGGCGTGCCGCTGGCCAGGGCTTCGAGCCAGGCATTGGCGAGACCTTCGCGCTCCGAAGCGAGCGCCATCGCATCGGCGGCGGCGAGCCAGGCGGAGAGTTCCGCATGCGGGATATTGCCGAGCAGGCGGACGCGATCCTGCAGCCCGAGTTTGGCGATCAGATCGGTGAGGTGCTGCCGCTCCGGCCCCTCGCCGGCGATGCAGAGCATAACGCCGGGCATGCTGGACACCGCCTGCAGCACGATATCGTGCCCCTTGAGCGGAATCAGCGCGCCGACGGATAGAACCAGCGGGCCATGGACGCCGAGCCTGGCCTTGGCATCTGCGCGGTCGCGGGGGACAAAGCGATCGAGATCGACGCCGGTGATGATCGCCTCGATCCGTTCGCCAGGCATGCCGAGGGCAATCATGTCTTCGCGCATCGCCTCGCTAACCGCGAGCATGCCGTCGGCGGCGCGTCCGGCGGCGCGGACCTGCGCGCCGGTGCGCGGCAGGCGACCCCAGTGATGCACGTCCGAACCCCGCGCCTTTATCGAGACGGGCACGCCGAGGCGGCGGCCAAGCTCGACTGCGGCGACGCCGTCCGGGAAGAAAAACTCGGCCGCGATGATGTCGAAGGGGAAGTCGCTTCGGACTTCCTCGATCATGGGTGTCAGTGTCTCGATCAGCGCGGTCGCATGGAAGCGGCCACCAGTCATCGGCAGATTGAGAAAAGCCGGGCGGTAGACCTGCAGGCTCTTCCACTCCTCGCGTTCGGGCAAGGTGGCCAGCGCGCGGTAGCGAGGCAGCGTCCGCAGCGGCCAGGGCGGCAGGCCGCGCGGCGCGATCACGCTAAGCTCGGTATCGGCACGTTCCGCCAAGGCCAGCGTCTGGCGCTCGACGAAGCTTCCGAAGCGCGGACGGGAGGCGTCAGGAAACAGGGTCGAGAGGACGAGCACACGGAGCATGGCCGCCGGTATAGCGGCCGATGGTTAAAAGCGTGCTTGCGGTAAAGGGCCCGCCACTCTGGCGGGCCCATGACAAATCAACGGCAGCGATTGCGACTGCTGCTGCGATCGATCTCGCGGCCCGCCAGACCGCCGGCGATCGCGCCGATGATGGTGCCGCCCGAGCGATCACCGCGGGTATCGATGGTGCGGCCAACCAGCGCGCCACCCACTGCGCCGACGACCAGGCCGGTGGTGCCATCTGAACGGCGGCAATAGCGCTTGCCGTCACGGCCGCGCCATTCGCGATAGCTGTAGTGACGGCCACGGCGGCGCTGATCGAAAGCGGCGACCGATTTGGTGGTGGCGGCACCGGCCTTGGCGGCCGCGACGGGAACGACCATCGAGGTCGGGATCGCCATGGTAATCGCGCCGAGCGCGAGCATCATCTTTCGCATCACATCACTCCATCTGATTTGCAGGGGCACTGCAGGAACCGGGAGCGTAACGTTCCTTGCGAGCCGCAAGTTGCATGGACAGCGATAGCGCAGGCTTCGCGCTTGGCCTCGGAGCGGCGCACCGCTACAGGCACGGCACTTGCCGGGCAGGCGCGATTCGCCGCAGCAAGTCATCTTGGGCTTGTCCCCACTATCCACGTTATCAACAGGCCAGGCGGGCGATTTGGCGCTTTGCGCGAATCGGATTCGATGTCAGCTTCATAACTGTAAGAAGGCGGTGAGGCGGAGGGAAACCGAAGCGAAACCAAGGGCTTACCGGACTTGGCCGGCGCAGGTGCCTTCGGGAAACCAGCAGGTCAGGGACGAGGGATGCCAGCGACGGACAGTTGCGAGACCAACGCAGTGCGCAAGTACGGGCGGAGGGATCGAGGGACGGCCGAAGCGCGGTGGACCGGATGCCGAAGCGGTGCGCAAGCGCGGTGGAGGTTTGACGGGAAAGCCGGGATGGACGGCCCCGAAATCGCGGCGGCGCGAAAGCGCAGGACGTGGTGGCTGGGATACCGACACGAAGAGCGGACCATCGGCTCGGAAGCCGCGCAAGCGGTGGAACGGTCGAAGGGCCAATCGGGAAAGCATTCCGCGAGGCTCCAGTTTCGCCGCTTGCGGCGGATTTGAAGCGGGCCGCTGAGAGATCGGTGATGAAGCGTCAAGACCTTCGGGAAATGCGCAGCGTTCCGCCTCCAGCGACCGACGCGAAGCTCGCATGCCCTTGCCGGCGCGAGTGGAGCATGCCGCCGAAACCAGGCCATGCGATCCGTCCGGGTCAATTGGCCGAAGTCCGGTGACATGGGGGCTGGCAGCGATGCCGGCCCCCTTTTGCGTTTCGGCGTCCGCCTGGCGGAACCGGCGCTCCTTTCCCTCTTACATCTCGATCAGTGACCGCGGCAGCGGCGGGCGCTAGCGTTGTAGCGACTTGAAGGAGAGGTATGTGGGAAAGCTGTTCGAACGCTTCGCGCAATTGGTGGCCGGCTGGGCGGGGCGCCCGCCGGCCTTCGTGCTGGCTTTTCTGGTGGTAGTGATCTGGGGCGTCACCGGGCCGATCTTCCAATATTCCGACACATGGCAGCTGGTGATCAACACCGGCACGACGATCGTCACCTTTCTGATGGTGTTCCTGATCCAGAACGCCCAGAATCGCGACGCGGCGGCGATTCAGTGCAAGCTCGACGAAATCATCCGCGCGATCGAGAGCGGGCGCAACGAATTCATCGGGATCGAGCATCTCGGTGAGCGGGAGCTGATCGAGATCCGCGACCGGCTGGAGAAGGAATGCGGGCCGGACGAACCCGGCCGGCACGAGGGTGTCGGACGGTTGCTCAGGCGACGCTAGCCATCCGACTGTCAGGCCAGGGTCGCGGTGAGTGCGCTTTCCGCATTGAGGAGCTTCGAGACCGGGCAATTGGCGTGGGCGCCCTCGGCCAGGGCATGAAACTGCTCTGCGGCGATACCGGGCACCTTGGCGATCAGGGTGAGATCGGAGCGGGTGATCACGAAGCCGCCATCCGCGTCCTTCTCAAGCTTGACGACGGCTTCGGTCTCTATTGTCCCGTCCGGGAAGCCGGCCCGCGCCAGCGCGAAGCTGAGCGCCATGGTGAAGCAACTGGCATGGGCGGCGGCGACGAGCTCTTCGGGATTGGTGCCCGGCTGATCTTCGAAGCGGGTGGAGAAGCCGTAATATTGATCGGTGAGCACGCCCGATTGCGTGCTGACATGGCCGCGGCCTTCCTTTCCAAATCCCTCGTAGCGGGCGCTGGCGGTACGGATGGACATGTGCAGGCTCCCCAATCAAGACGAGGCGCGGCGAATGGTTTCGCCGCGCCCCGATTATTCCGGCCTTAGCGGCAGCGGACTTCGTTGCGATCGACCGAGGCGCCGACCGCCGCGCCCGCCGCTGCCCCCAGCACCGTACCCAGCACTTCGGAACCGCCGGGGGCGATGATGTTGCCCAGCACACCGCCGGCGATGCCGCCGACGATGAGGCCGGTGGTGCCATCCGAGCGGCGACAATAATAGCGGCCGTCCTGGCCGCGATAGACGCGGTCGTCACGGGTCAGCCGGCGCTCCTGATAGCGGCGGGCATCGTTGCGGTAATAGCGATCGGCATAATAGCCGCCATAAGCCGGATCGGGGCGGTTATAGTCGTAATCGACATAGGCGCTCGAATAGCTGCGCGACGGGCCGTAACCCTCGGTGCAGCCGGCCAGCGCGGTAGCCGCCAGCAATCCCAAAGCGATGACACGCATTATCATACTCCCATCCTGTTTGGATGTAGGGGAAATGCGCGGCACGGCATAAGGTTGCGGATCAGTGACGAACCGGCCCTCCCTCCGACGCGCTGGTCGGCGCGGCGGGGCGCAGCGCCTCGCGCTCGCTGTCCGGAACCGGGGCGGTGGGATCGGGACGGAAATCGGCGATGGCGCGGGTGCTGCCATCGGGATGGGTGTCGCCCATCAGGTCGGTCGGCTTGGTGCCCTCGGGCGCGGGGCGGCCGAAGATGCGAACGGCGCCGAGCACCGCGCCGCCGATCGCCGCGAAGATACCAGCAATGCCCGCGGCCTTGACCGGTACAGGGGCGGCCTGGACGCGCTCGACCAGCGTCGGCGCGGCGGCGGGAGCGGGCTTGGCGGCCTTGGGCGCCGCGGCTTTGGGCTTGGCGGCGGGCGCCTTTGGCTTGGCGGCGGCTTTGGTCGAAGCCTTGGGCTTGGCGGGCGCCTTGGCCGGGGCGGCCGCTTTTGGGGCGGCCGCTTTGACGGCGGGCTTGGCGGCCGCCTTTGGCGCAGCTTTCTTTGCTGTCGGCGCTTTGGGCGCCGCGGCCTTCGCGGCGGCGGGTACCTTGGCAGCTACAGGCTTGGCGGCTGAAGTCTTGGCGGCAGGCTTCGCCGCCGTCTTGGCCTTGGCAGGCTTGGTTTCGCCTTCGGACGTAGCGGCGGCGGCCGGCTTGGCGGCGGCGGGGCGCTTGGCGGTGGTGCGGCGGGTGGTGGCTCGGGGGGTACTGCCCGGGGTCTTGCGCGTTGCCATGTTCACTTCCCTGTCTCGGTTCGACCGATCAACACCTACGCGGCGGCGCTGTTCCGGGCAATCGTTACGGCGCCATCGTTTTTCGCAGGCCCCTTAGCCCGAGACGGGCTCGCGCGACGGATCGAGCGGGAAGAGGCGGCGATGGAGGGGAACCGCGCGGCGCGGCGCGAGGCGCGGCTGGCGATAGGGTCGTGAAATCTGGGTTTCGTGTACTTGATCGAAAAAATTCATTCGTTTTCCTGTGTTGTTGTTGTGGATCGAGCCGGTTCGGATGCAGGCAAAGGCGCCGCGAAGGGCGGGGTTGCGTGCTGGCGATCGGGCCGGGGCAATGCGCGTTCCGGGATGGAAGCCGCCGCGAGGGCGAGCATTGCCTGGATCCCATATAGCCGATCGGGGTTAAAAATTCAACCTTGCCCCGTCCGCGGCGCCGTCCGCGCCGGTCCGTTCCCCCGCGAAAGCAGGGGGCCCAGAGCCAGGCGGCGTCGCGTTCGCTTGCCCTGGACTCCCGCTTTCGCGGGCGCACAAGATCCGCTCAATCCGTCAGCTTCTCGGGCACCTTGGCGCCGTTGTTGACCAGTTCGAGCATCACCGCGTTGTGCAGCCAGATGTTCATCTCGGCCGAACCATCCTTGGCGCCGGCATAACCGAGCTCGGTGGCGAGCTCCTTGCGGTTCTCGAGGCTGGAATCGAGATCGAGCAGCTTCATCAGATCGACGATCGAGGTGCGCCAGTTGAGATCGGGATTGCCCTTGGCGGCGAGCTTCTCGGTCAGCACCCGCTCGACATCGACCGGCTCGGCGGAGGCGGCCGCCTGGTTCTGCGGCGTCGGCGCGGTCGCGGTCGGCTCGGAGGCGATGGTGTTGGCGGGGGCCTGGCCGGGATCCGGCGCGTCCTTGCCGAAGATGCCGCCGCCACGACCCATGATGGCGTCCTTGATCCTGCTCATGATGCTCATGTCTTCACTCCCTGCCGGGCGCGGAGTGCGCCGTGCGGGGGCTGAACGCTTCGCGGGCGCAGAGGGTTCAGGCGCAGGGGGCTCAGGCGTGGCGAGTTCGGGCAAGGCAGGCGGGGACATCTCGAAATAGGCGTCGCGCTCGGCGGTCTCGGCGGCGCGCCGCTCCTCGAGATCGGCGGCGACATCGGCCTCGATCACCATGCGCTCCGTCGGGCTCAGCTCGCGCGAATAATCGTCGCCGCCATAGTCGCCATTCTCGTCGCCGGTAAAGCCGGCGGGGGGCGGGAAATGGGTGCGCCAATCCTCGGCGCTATCGTCCCACCAGACCGGCGGATGCTCGAACGTCGCGCCATGCGAATGTTGAGGAAGTTTAGTGTTTTCGTCTTCCTCAACTTTCGCGGGCGGGGCGGGCTGAAACAGGCCGGCGGCGTCGGCGCGGCGCCATTGCTCGGCGGTCCAGTCGTCACGCCGGGCGGGATCGAGATCGCTGGTGTCGATCGGTTCGGCGAGATCGGTGCGGGTGCGCAGCCAGTGATCGGCGCGGGCGAGCGCGCGGACCGGGGCGAGATCGTCGGCGCCGGCGGGGGCGGCGCCATCGGCGCGGGCGCCGAGGCGGGTGCCGAGGAACAGGCCGGCGCGGGCCGGGCCGGCACCCTGGGCGATCATCTCCAGATATTGCTCGAAATCGCCGGCGACCAGCCGGGCGGCGGCATGGGTGGCCTCATAGCCGGGCTTGTTGGCGAGGCGATCGGCGCGATTGAGCATCTTGAAGGCGAGGTTGTTGTCATGGCGCTGATAGTGCGTCTCGCTGCCATCGGCGGAGAAATGGACGCAGCGGGTGCCGTTGCGGGCGCGATCCATGAGATCGTCGGCAAGGACTTCGCCGCACAGCATCACCGCCGCCTGCCAGCCGATCGCGAAGCTGGCTCCGCGCGCGGCGCGGCGAAAGGCATAGGCGGATTGCTCGCTGAGCCCGACCAGCTTGCAGGCATGGGCGACGCTGGACCCTTGCGACAGCGCTTCGAGAAAGGCGCGCTGGCGCTCGCCGGTCCAGCCATCGCGGCGGCGCGAGGGGGTGATATCGTGGAGGGGTTCGAGCGCGACGTCGCTGGCGCCGGCGGGCGAGGGCGGGATGATCTCGTGCCTGCTCATGCCGGCTCTCCCCGGCGGATGCGGGCGAAGAGGCGGGCGGTGGCGTCGCGATTGGCGGCGATTTCGGGTTTGGTGCGGACCGGCCTGCCGATGCGGCCGGCGTCGCGGTGCGCCTGCCATGCGTCGGCGATCGCGCTGGTGCGGGGCGCGCCGGGCTCGGCGAAGCGCGCGAGGCGAACGGCGGCGCGGGCGAAGGGGTTGTCGGGCATTGGTTGGTCCTCTCGATCCATGAAAGAGGACGAACCAGTTATAGGGTTCGGGGCGTGTAGGACAGGATTTTGTTCCCGGAGTGTTCCGGTATCAGCGCGGGCGGTGTTGGGTGCCGTGGCCGGCGGTGATGAAGATCGCGGTGGCGGTGACGCCTTCGGGGACATCGGCGGTGTGCCAGGTGCCGGGTGGGTTGATCGCGTAATCGCCGGGGGCGAGGGCGATGGTGTCGGCGGTGCCGTCGGCATGTTCTTGGTGGAGGGTGATCGCGCCGGCGGTGCAGATCACCATCTCGGCGCCGTGCGGGTGGACCTCCCACATCGCCCAGCTCTCGGCGAAGTCATATTGCGAGACGAGGCGGCCCTCGATCCCGTCGGCGGCGTGGCGGGTGGCGTAATCGGCGTACCATTCCATGCCGGTGAAGGGCGGCTCGACGGTGGCGGCGGCGCCGAGGCCGAGATGGGCGGGGGAAGTGGGGAGATGGGGCATGGCACAGCAGATGCTAGGATTTAGCGAAGGCTAAATCCAGCACCGCGCCAAAGGCGCGGGCAAGCCCGGTCGGCGGCGCTGCGAGCGCCGACCGACGACGCGGCTTTGCCGCGGCGGGATGGAGCACTTTGAAGCTTCTGCAACCTTAGCGTTTAGTTGCATCAACGCACAGTTGCCATCCTGTGGTGCGACAGTAAGTTCAAATTTAGGGGAGAGCGCACTATGGCCGATGAGCCATTTGGATTTTTCTTACGTCGCCGGGTCGATGGTAAATTTTCGGGATTTGCCTACGGTACCAAGTTAGATGATCTAAGGAAGATTGGAGATCCTCCAGTAAAGGAGGAAGAAAAACCCAAAGACTCATCGGATGGCGAAGCCGCCCTTCCACAGGATGAGACACACCCTTTAGAAAAATTGATGAAGGAGGCTGTCGCCTCCGGACTTTCTCAATTTGATCTGATTTGGGTATCTGCCGGCGCTAGAACTCTATTCGCTAACGCTTTCATGGAAAATGAAGTCCTTACAAAGGTCGATAACCATTGCAAAAAGTTCGAAGAGACGGAAAAGTATACAATCTGGACGGTGCCTGAGGATACGTATTTCGAAATAGCGGAAAGCCACGACCAACTAAAACAGCTGCGCCGAGGCTTGGAGACGTTGCCGGCGGCAGTGCTAATGAACATGGTTGCCACGTTCGACTCAACAGTTGTTGAGATAATACGGTCTATGTTCACTTTAAAAAGCGAATTATTTAAAGAGTTAGATAGGAGCGTTGACGTAAAGGATATACTTTCAGTAGCCTCATTAGAGGAACTGCAAGGCAAAATTATAGATCAAGAAGTTTACAAGTTCTCTCGTGGCAGCCATGACGAGCAAACGGCCTTTATCGAAAAAAATTTCCACGTTGAAATTAGGAAATCCTGGAAAAGGTGGGCAGATTTTATAGAAATATTTGAAAGACGTAACCTAATAGCTCACGGTGAAAAGGAGTTCAACAATAGGTATTCGTCGATATGTCAATCTAACGGCCATTCTGGATCAGAAAAGCTTCTAGGAGAAAAAATTGAGCTAAGAAGAGAGTATCTGGCTCAGTCTTGTGATATATTAATAGAATTTTCCGTTCTACTTATATTTTCATTGTGGAAAAAGCATTATACTGCTGATGAAGAAAAGGCTTTTGATCAGATCAACGATACTATTTTTAACCTGATCGGTCGAGGCAGGTACATGCTGGCTACCCGCCTTAGCGAGTATGTGCTTTCTTTAAAAGGCACGAAGATGACTGAGCTAGTGAGGCGCATGATAATAGTGAATAATGCCAGTGCATACCGACACGCTGGAAATAGAGACAAGTCCGACAAGGTTCTGAATGAAGTCGATTGGAGCGCGGCCTCGGACAACTTTAAAATTTGCGTGGCAGCCCTTAAGGACGACATGGATGAAGTAGAGCGCGTTATGCCGCTTGTCATCCAAGCGGACTCCATTGAGAAGAGTTCTTTCAGGTCGTGGCCTGTATTCAAGTTCGCTCGTGAAGATAAACGGTTCCAAGACGCGTTTGAAAAAGCATTCGGAGAAGCCCTCTTGCGTGGGAAGATAGAAGCGAAGGATTCCGAGGGAGACGTTGCGCAATCAGATGGCATGAAAGAGGGTCAGCAAGTGTCCGGCGAGACGTCAGAAGACATCAAGACCGTTCATTAGTACGCCGACAATCTTTCTAATCACTCCGCCGCCACCGTCTCGCGCACCCCCTTCCGCTCCAACAACGGCGCCAGATACCGCCCGGTAAAGCTGCGCGGCTCCTTCACCACCGCCTCCGGCGTACCCTCAGCAACGATCTCGCCGCCCTTCACCCCGCCTTCCGGGCCCAGGTCGAGAATCCAGTCCGCGGTCTTGATGACGTCGAGGTTGTGCTCGATCACCACCACGGTGTTGCCCTGTTCGACCAGTGCGTGGAGGACTTCGAGCAGCTTGCGGACGTCCTCGAAGTGGAGGCCGGTGGTGGGTTCGTCGAGGATGTAGAGCGTCTGGCCGGTGGCCCGCCGCGCCAGTTCCTTGGCGAGCTTGACGCGCTGGGCTTCGCCGCCGGAGAGGGTCGTCGCCTGCTGGCCGACCTTGACATAGCCGAGGCCGACCTCCGCCAGCATCGCCATCTTCTCGCGGATGGGCGGCACGGCCTTGAAGAATTCATGGGCGTCCTCGACGGTCATGTTGAGTACGTCGGCGATGCTCTTCCCCTTGAACTTCACTTCCAGCGTCTCGCGATTGTAGCGCGCGCCGTGGCAGACATCGCAGGTGACGTAGACGTCGGGGAGGAAGTGCATCTCGATCTTGAGCAGGCCGTCACCGGTGCAGGCTTCGCAGCGGCCGCCCTTGACGTTGAAGCTGAAGCGGCCGGGCTTGTAGCCGCGCGCCTGGCTTTCGGGGAGGCCGGCGAACCAGTCGCGGATCTGGGTGAAGGCGCCGGTATAGGTGGCGGGGTTCGAGCGCGGGGTGCGGCCGATAGGCGACTGATCGATGTCGATCACCTTGTCGAGATATTCGAGGCCGGTGACCTTGTCATGCTTGCCGGCGAGGATGCGGGCGCCGTTCAACTGGCGCGCGGCGGCGGCGTAGAGCGTGTCGATGGTGAAGCTCGACTTGCCCGAGCCGGAGACGCCGGTGATGCAGGTGAAGGTGCCGAGCGGGATGCTGGCGGTGATGCCGGTGAGGTTGTTGGCGGTGGCGTTGTGGACGGTCAGCTTCCTGCCATTGCCCTTGCGGCGCTTGTCCGGGAGCGGGACCATGCGGCGGCCGGCGAGATAATCGGCGGTGATGCTGGCCGTGTTGGCGAGGACCTGTTCGAACGTGCCTTGCGCGACGACCTCGCCGCCATGGACGCCGGCGCCGGGACCCATATCGATGACGTAATCGGCGGTGCGGATCGCGTCCTCGTCATGCTCGACGACCAGCACAGTGTTGCCGAGATCGCGCAGCCGCCGGAGGGTGGCGAGCAGCATGTCGTTGTCGCGCTGGTGGAGGCCGATGCTCGGCTCGTCGAGGACGTAGAGGACGCCGGACAGGCCGCTGCCGATCTGCGAGGCGAGGCGGATGCGCTGGGACTCGCCGCCCGAGAGGGTGCCGCTGGTGCGGTCGAGATTGAGATAATCGAGGCCGACATTGTTGAGGAAGCCGAGGCGCTCGTCGATCTCCTTGAGGATGGCGCGGGCGATCTCGCGCTGCTGGTCGGTGAGGGTGGCGGGGAGCGCCTTGAACCATTCCAGCGCGTCGACCACCGACAGGCGGGTGGCGTGGCTGATGTCCTCGCCGGCGATCTTGACCGCCAGCGCCTCGGGCTTGAGGCGGGCGCCGTGGCAGGTCTCGCAGGGGTGCGACGCCTGGTACTTCGACAGCTCCTCGCGCATCCACGCGCTCTCGGTGGAGAGCATGCGGCGGTTGAGGTTACCGATCACGCCCTCGAAAGGCTTGCGGACGTCGTAGCTCTTGCGACCGTCGACGAAAGTGAGCGTGACGGGCTTGCCGCGGGTGCCGTGGAGGATGGTGGTGCGATGCTCCTCGGGCAGGTCTTTCCACGCGGTATCGAGGCTGAAGCCGAACTCGCGGGCGAGGGAGCCCAACACCTGCATGTAATAGGGCGAAGGCGGGTTGGACTTGGCCCAGGGCACGATCGCGCCCTTCTTGATGGTCAGCTCGTGATTGGGGACGACGAGATCCTCGTCGAACACCAGCTTCTCGCCAAGGCCGTCGCACGCCGGGCAGGCGCCCTGGGGCGCGTTGAACGAGAACAGGCGCGGCTCGATCTCGGCGATGGTGAAGCCGCTGACCGGGCAGGCGAACTTTTCGGAGAAGACGATGCGATTGGCGGGGACGCCGGCGTTCTTCATCGCGCCGGCGTCCTGCGCCTCATGCTCGCGGCCGGGGGCGATAGCGTCGACCAGATCGACATAGGCCAGCCCCTCGGCGAGCTTGAGTGCCTGCTCGAAGCTTTCCGCCAAACGCGTGCCGATTTCGCCGCCGACCACCAGGCGATCGATCACCACCTCGATGTCATGCTTGTACTTCTTGTCGAGCGCCGGGGCTTCCTCGATCAGATAGGTCTCGCCATCGATGCGGACGCGCTGGAAGCCCATCTTCTGCCATTCGGCGAGTTCCTTGCGATACTCGCCCTTGCGGCCGCGGACGACCGGGGCGAGGAGCAGCAGGCGGGTGCCTTCGGGCAGCGCGAGGACGCGATCGACCATCTGGCTGACGGTCTGCGCGGCGATGGGGAGGCCGGTGACGGGCGAATAGGGCACGCCGACCCGCGCCCAGAGCAGGCGCATATAATCGTAGATCTCGGTGACCGTCGCGACCGTCGAGCGGGGGTTCCGCGAGGTGGTCTTCTGCTCGATCGAGATGGCGGGCGAGAGGCCCTCGATATGATCGACATCGGGCTTCTGCATCAGTTCGAGGAACTGGCGGGCATAGGCGGAGAGGCTCTCCACATAGCGGCGCTGGCCCTCGGCATAGATGGTGTCGAAAGCGAGGCTGGACTTGCCCGAGCCGGACAGGCCGGTGATGACCGTGAGGGTGTCGCGGGGGATGTCGATATCGACGTCCTTGAGGTTATGCTCGCGCGCGCCGCGGACGGAGATCTGGGTAAGGGCCATGCCGGGTGTTCTATCTTCGTTCTTTTGGGGATGCCAGAGGAATTGAAATAGGAACGCGGCTGGCTGGATGCCAGTCGCGGCGTCCCTCCAATTCGGAGGTCCGGAATCGACCAGCTTGTGCGAGCGGCCGCAATCCTGCGCGCTACGCTGCCCGCCTGCTTTGGGGGAGGCGGCGGTGAGCAAGCTCTATTACGGCGACAATCTCGATGTGCTGCGCGAGCGCATCGCCGATGCCAGTGTCGATCTGGTCTATCTGGACCCGCCATTCAATTCGAACGCCGGATACAATGTGCTGTTCAGGGCGGCGGACGGCGTCGGCACGGACGCCAGCATCCAGGCGTTCGACGACACCTGGACCTGGGGCGACGCTTCGAAAAACGCGTTGCTCGACATCGCCTCGGGTACCAATCGCCAGCTCCAGGTGATGATGGAGGCGATGCACGCGGCGATCGGCGAGAACCCGCTAATGGCGTACCTTTCGATGATGGCGGTGCGGCTGGTGGAATTGCACCGGGTGCTGAAGCCGACGGGAAGCCTGTATCTGCACTGCGATCCGACGGCCTCGCACTATCTCAAGCTGGTGCTGGATGCCGTGTTCGGGTCGGAGAATTTCGGAAACGAGATCATCTGGCAGCGACAAAACGCCAAAGGTCTGGCCTCGACAAGATTCGCCCGAAATCACGATGTGATTTTCCGGGTGACCAAATCAGGAAGCTGGATATGGAATCCGCAATATACGCCACATAACGATGGCTATGTAGCGGGATTCTATCGTCATTTGGATGAGGATTCGGGGCGGCGCTACCGGCTCGGCGATCTGACGAATCCGAACAAGAACCGGCCCAATCTCACCTATGAGTTTCTGGGGATCACGCGCGTGTGGCGCTGGACGAGAGAAAGGATGCAGGAGGCGTATGAAGCGGGCCTCGTTGTCCAGACCAAGCCGGGTGCCGTTCCGCAACTGAAGCGATATCTCGATGAGCAGGAAGGCAACCCGGTTGGGGATATCTGGACCGATATTCGACCGGTTCAGGCGCAATCGAAGGAAGATCGTCATCTCGGCTATCCGACGCAAAAGCCCCGCGCGCTGCTCGAACGCATCATATCGGCATCCTCCAATTCCGGCGATGTGATCCTCGATCCATTTTGCGGCTGCGGCACCGCGGTCGATGCCGCGCAGAAGCTCGGGCGCGATTGGATCGGGATCGACGTCACCCATATCGCCATCGGGATGATCGAGGACCGGATGCGCAGCGGCTATCCGGGGATCGAATTCGAGACGATCGGCGTGCCCAAGGACCTGGCCAGCGCCGAGCGGCTGGCCGAGGAGGACCCGCACCAGTTCCAGCAATGGGTGTCGTGGCAGGTCGGCGGCTTCCCGCGCGAAAAGAAGGGCGGGGACCGGGGTGTCGATGGCTGGTTCAACTATCTCGCCGCCAAGGGCCGGATCGAAACCGGCGTGATCAGCGTCAAGGCCGGCGGCAATGTCACGCCGACCATGGTGCGCGATCTCGGGCGGGTGATGGAGCGCGACAAGCACCGCTTCGGGCTGTTCGTGATGAAGGGGGCGCCGACCAAGGGCATGCGCGACGAAGCGGCCTCGCAGCCGGTGATCGAGACCGAATTCGGGCGGTTCCCAGCGTTGCAGTTCGTCACGCTTGAGGAGCTGTTCGACGGCCGCAAGCCGAAACTGCCGCCATTGATCAGCCCGGTGAAGAAGGCGTCGCGGGTCGAGACCCGGGCGTCGCATCAGCCGGGGGCGCAGGGCAGTCTGCTATAGGCTAGGCCGGGTTGGACAGAAGCTGCGACAATGCGTCCAGCCGGTCGCTCGCGGTGCGCAACGCGGCGAGGCGGGCGGCCTTGCTGGTGGCGGTGAAGAGCGCCGCGCGCGCGCCGTCGAGGCCCGATACCAGGGGGCCGTAGGAAGGCAGATTTGGCGGCAGCGCGGCCCAGGCCGATGTGCGCCGCATGATCTGATAGGACTGGCTGTATTCGGCATACCATTCGGTGATGATGCCGGCGACCGTCGCGGGATTGCGCATGCCTTCGCTGAGCGCGTGCATCATGTTCTGCGCGGCGATGCCAAGGTCGGTGCTGCTGGCCATATCAGGCTCCCTTGAACGAGAGGATCAATGCGGCGACGATGTCGAACGCCTTGGTCAGGCGATCGCGCAGGATGCGTGCGAGCTTCGCGCGTTCCTTGGCATCGAGGTTGGGGTGCTCGCCCAGCGTATCGCGGAGCTCCGCATCGGCTTCGGCAAGCGCGGTCAGAGCGGTGTCGAGCGCGGGAAACAGCTTGCCGCTTTCAATCTGCTCGGCGGCGCGATCATAATAGATTTCGGCCAGCTTGCGGCGCACTTCTCCGCTGACCGGGGCATTGTCCTTACCCTTGATGGTGATCATCGCCATATAGGCGCTGGTGGTCCGATGGTCCTGATCGGCATCGCGCGCCCATTCCCATGCGCGCAAATGGGTTATCAGATCCTCGACGAGCTTCTTGCGGTGCGGATCCTTCGCCACCAGCTTGCGCAGCTCCTCGACCTTGTGCTTCTCGTCCGCGAGGGCTTCGAGGAACTTCGCGAGTTCGCCAACCGCGGCAAGCCGCGCATCCTTGTCGTCGGGCACCAGCTTCGCGGCCTTGCCGACGCCGAGCGCCGCGAGCATCTTTTCGCCCGAGCGGAGCAATCCGATGGAATCGGTGAAGTCCTTCGAGAAGTCATCGCCATCATCGGCGAGAATCCTGTCGATCGCGCCGAAATAGGCGCTGAGCCCCTCGATCAGCCGCAGCGTCGGCTGAATTTCGCGCTCGGCCGGCGCCAGGGACAGGATGGCACGATCGCGACGGTCGGCATCGAGCGCCGCCGCTTCCTCGGCCGACAAGCATAGCCAGCCCGCCGCCTGGTCCGTGAAATTCCTGGCCGGGTCGAGCCGGGGCGGATCGCGCAGATACGCGATATCCGGATAGCAGTTGGGATCGAGGCCGATGATCTCGAGATTGGCCGCGCGCCGCGTCTTCGCCGCAGTGCCGAGATAGTCGCGCGCGAGCGTCATCGCCGCCTTGCCCTTGGCCGACACATCGCCCGCATATTCGACGCGAAGCGCGTTGAGCGCGCATCCCGACAGGGCGAATGCCAGCAACGGCAAGGTCGATTTGGCGACGAGCGATCTGGCCAGCATGTCCCGTTCCCGAAAATGGAGAGCGAATGGCGCACGCGACGCGGTACTAGGGCGCCAACAAGGCGAACCCGGCATATCTTCACATTTTCGTATAGATTTCGGCTTTTCGAGGAAATCCCGATTGCCGCCGATTTGGCGGTAATTCAGCCGTGGACGCTGACCCCGAACGGCACCACTCGGTTGAGCGCGACATGGCCGATCTCGCAGCGGCCGAGATAGGGCACGCCCATCTCCTTGCACCAGCGATGCATCATGAACTCGCCGGACTCGCCGAAATCGACGTCGTTGTCGACGACCGCGCTGATCGCGCCGAGGCGGACGCCGGCAAGGCCCTTGAGCTGGGTGGCATGGGCCATGGTGAACAGCATGCGATCGACGCGGTACATCGGCTCGCCGACCTCCTCGATCATCAGCACGTGATCGGTGAGATCGGGCATCCACGGCGTGCCGATCAGCGCGGTGAGGATCGAGAGGTTGAAGGCGGCGGCGGGCTTGCCGTCGAGCAGGCTCGGCTCGAGCCCGCTCTTGTCACGGTCGATCAGCCAGCTCAGCGCCCAGCCGGTATCGGCGCCCTTGTCGTTCTTGCCCATGCCGCTCGCCATCGAGGCGTGGCAGGGAAAACCGATGCGGCGGGCGTAGAGCGCGCCGAGCATGAAGCCCATGTCGGAGAAGCCCATATAGGTCTTGGTCCGCGCCGCCGGGCCGAGGTGCGGCATCACCATTTCGAGAATGCGGTTCGACCCATAGCCGCCGCGCGCGAACCAGATCGCGTCGAAGCCAGGATCGTTGGCGAATTCGAGGAAGGCGGCGGCGCGGACCTTGTCCGATCCGGCGAAGTGATTCTCGGTGACGAAGCATTGCGGGTGGAAGACGATATCATGCTGCGGATAGGTCAGCGCCATGAACGCGGCCATGCGCGCCGCGCTCTCCTGGCTGACCGTCCGTGCCGGTGCGACGACTCCGATGCGCATGTGCTTGCCCCTTCCCTTCAAACTGGCGATAGCGCGAGGGCATGGAACATCGCAAACCTTACTTCTTCGTCGGCATCGGCGGATCGGGCATGTTGCCGCTGGCGATGATCCTGGCGGGGCAGGGGGCGCGGGTTTCGGGTTCGGACCGCAGCCTCGATTCGGGACGGCTGCCGGCGAAGTTCGACGATCTGGCGAAGCGCGGCGTGGCGCTGTTTCCGCAGGACGGCAGCGGGATTTCGGGCGAGCAGATCGTGGTCGCCTCGGCGGCGATCGAGGACACGGTGGCGGACATGGTCGCGGCGGCGGCGGCGGGATGCGCGCGGATGACGCGGGCCGAGCTGCTCGCCAGCCTGTTCAACGCCGCGCCGATGTCGATCGGGGTGGCGGGGACCAGCGGCAAATCGACCGTCACCGGCATGATCGGCTGGATCCTCCATGCCATCGGCCGCGATCCGACGGTAATGAACGGCGCGGTGATGAAGAACTTCGCCAACCCCGAGGCGCCGTTCGCCAGCGCGCTGGTCGGGCAGGGGGCGGATTTCGTCAGCGAGGTGGACGAAAGCGATGGCTCGATCGCGCTCTATTGGCCGAAGGTGGCGGTGCTCAACAATGTCAGCCTCGATCACAAATCGCTGGAGGAGTTGCGCGACCTGTTCGGGGCGTTCGCGGCCAAGGCGGTGACGACGGTGGTCAATGTCGGCGATGCCGAGAGCGCGGCGCTGGCGATGGCGCTCGACCGCAAGCGCTGCCTCACCTTCGCGGTCGAGGCCGAGGCCGATCTCGTCGCGCGGAACCTGACGCCCGAGGCCTATGCGATCGGCTTCGATCTCGAGTACGGGGGCGAGACCCACCGCGTGTCGCTGGGGGTGCCGGGGCGGCACAATGTCGCCAACGCGCTGGCGGCGATCGGCGCGGCGATGGCGGCGGGGGTGCCGCTGGCGCGGGCGGCGAAGGCGATCGAGGGGTTTGCCGGGCTCAAGCGGCGCTTCGAACTGGTCGGCGAGGCGGGCGGTGTCGCCGTGATCGACGATTTCGGCCACAACCCCGACAAGATCGCCGCGACCATCGCGACGCTGCGCGCCTTTCCCGGGCGGCTGCTGCTGCTGTTCCAGCCGCACGGCTATGGGCCATTGAAGGTGATGCGGCGCGAACTGGTCGCGATGTTCGCCGGCAAGCTGGCGGCGGACGACCTGCTGGTGCTGCCCGACCCGGTCTATCATGGCGGGACGACGACGCGCGAAGTGACCAGCGCCGATATCGTCGCGGACGTGGCGGCGACGGGGCGGCAGGCGCTGCATATCCCCGATCGCGCGGCGGCGGCGGCGCATCTGGTGGCGAGCGCCCGACCCGGCGACCGCATCGTCGTGATGGGTGCGCGCGACGACACGCTGAGCCAGTTCGCGGCGGAGATGGCGGACACGCTCGCGCGCTGATTATGTCTGCATTGTTGCGCACGCATGGACTCTGCCACCCGATCGGTCCATTGTGGACTCACTCCATTGGGGAGCGTCACATGAAATTCATGCAGTTGCTGCATTGCATGCGAGGGAAGCATCAGCGGAGTCGCGGACGGGCCTGGCTTGACGGTGACGTGTACCGGTCGTTCTGCCTCGGATGCGGCAAGCCGATGTTGCGCACGTATAAGGGCTGGATCCTGACATCAAACGCCGAAGGCGGCGGCCCTGGGGGGCCGGGAGCGGTGAGTCGGACCTAGCGCGCCAGACGTCTCTGGAGCGAACGAGACAGAGGCGGTCGGCAACACCATATATTGCCGCCATGCGTCGTGCGTCACTTTATACATAGAATCCGAGCGATATGGGAATATTTGATGCATCTTGAACTGTTGCCCATCTGGTTTTTGCCGCTCATCGCCGTGGTGGCCAGCGCATTGTTGGTCTCGTTCGTCTGGGTGCGGGTCAAGGCGCGCCGGCGCAAGCAGCGCCAGCACGAGCGCCGCCGCAAGAACATCGCCCATGCCCGCGCCTGGGACTGGGTCATGGGCCGCCGAGCGCCGCGGCTGACCGATCAGCGCTCGGTTCCCGAATAGCGTTCTTGCATCGTTGCGCTTCGCGCTTCCAGACGTTTCGCCGACGCCCTTGCGACTGGCAATGCCCGGCGTGAGACGCGGTCATGTCTTGCTCGCTTTCCGATATGGAAAGCACCATTGACATAGCGCGATATCGTGCGTAAAGCTCCCTTTACTAATTCGAAAGGGGGCTTGACATGAATACCCGGAATCCCGCCCAACGCCGCTATGTCGCGCGGTTCGTGCCGGCGATGCTGGCCTATGTGATCGTGCTGTTCGCCTGCACCTGGGCGAATCGGGCGTATCAGCCCGAAGGCGCGGCGCTGTATGTGCTGTCGGTGCTGCCGTCATTGCCATTGCTCGCGGTGCTGGTGGTGATGGGGCTGTATCTGCGCGAGGAGCGGGACGAGTTCATCCGCAACCGGCTGGTCACGGCGATGATCGGTGGGATCGGCATCACGCTGGCGATCACATCGGTTTGGGGATTCCTCGAGGAAGGCGCGCATGTCGCGCACTTCCCGACCTTCCTCGCCTTCCCGATCTGGTGCGGTGCGTTCGGTTTCGTCCAATGCCTGGTGAGCCTGCGCGACCGGATGGCGGGAGGCGGCGATGCATAACCGCCTCCGTGTGCTGCGCGCCGAGCGGGCGTGGAGCCAGCAGGATCTGGCCGAGCGGCTCGAGGTGTCGCGCCAGAGCGTCAACGCCATCGAGACCGGCCGCTACGATCCTTCGCTGCCGCTCGCCTTCAAGATCGCCGACCTGTTCGGCATGGCGATCGAGGACATCTTCACCAACCCATCCAAGGGAACACCGCAATGATCCGCCGTCTTCGTACCGCCGCCTGCCGCAAGAGCCGGCTGCCGCTTGTCGCCATCATGGTCGCGATCTGGGCCGCCAATGGTTCGCCCGGAATCGATGGCCGTGCCCGCGCGCAGATCGCTCCCGCCGCCCATGATGCCGGCGCCGCGATGATCCAGACACTGCACATCTCGGTGCAGGTGATCGGCAAGGGCAGCCCGGTGATCCTGATCCCCGGCCTCTCCAGCCCGCGCGAGGTGTGGGACGGGATCGCCCCCGAACTGGCCAAGACGCACACGGTGTATCTGGTGCAGGTCAACGGCTTTGGCGGCGACGATCCGCGCGCCAATCTGAAGCCCGGCGTGATCGACGGGATGGTCGCGGACCTGCACGACCTGATCGTCAGCCGGAAGCTGAAAAAGCCCGCCGTGATCGGCCATTCGCTGGGCGGTCTCGCCACGCTGATGCTGGCCAAGGCGTATCCGGGCGATGTCGGCAAGGCGATGATCGTCGATGCCTTGCCCTTTGTCGGATCGGCATTCTTCCCCGGATCGACCGTGGAAAGCGTCAGGCCGCAGGCCGAAGCGATGCGCGCGCAGATGGCGGGACTGTACGGTCAGCCGGTGCCCGAGGCGGTGCTGAACGCGATCGCCAACCAGAATGCGCTGAAGCCCGCGTCGCGCGAGACGGTGAAGGGCTGGATGGCCAAGACCGACATGCGCGTGTCGGCGCAGGCGATGTACGAGGATCTGCAGATCGATCTGCGCGGACAACTGGCCGCGATCACCGCGCCGGTGACCGTGCTGGTGCCCTGGACCGGCGCCGAGGGCACGACCAAGACCGAGCTCTATCGCGGCGAATATGCCGGGACGGCGAAGCTGAAGATCCAGGGCGTGGCCGATAGCGGGCACTTCATCATGCTCGATCAGCCCGAGGCGTTCCGCGCCGCGCTGACGGCGTTCCTCGCCGGATAGGCAAACGAAGCCCCGGGGCGCTCACAAAACCCCGGGGCTTCGCGCTAAACGAAATGCGGCGCGGGTACCCGAGGGCACCCGCGCCGCATTTCGTTCAATAGGTTCCACGGAAGCTGCGGTCGAGGTTGTGATCGCCGCGCCAGTCGCGGCTGTCGTCGCGTTCATTGCCGAAAAAGGCGCCGGCGCGTTCTTCGTCCTTCCACGCCGCCTGCGCTTCGGCGGCGGTCTTGCGCAGCGTCACCTTGTCGTCGACCGAATCGATCCAGCGCGACGGAATCGAATGGTGATGGCCGCCGGCATTCGCATCGCTCTTGGTCAGCACGATGCGGTCGCCACGGACCTTGTCGACCTTGCCGACATGGCTGCCATCGGAGCCGACGACTTCCATGTGCTCGGCGACGCGGTCCAGGCAATCGCGCTGGCCCTGGCGATCGCTGCGCCAGGTGCTGAACTCGTTGTGGAAGCGCTGGGCGTTCTCGCGGCGATATTCGTCATAGTCGCGGTCGAGCTCGTCGATCCGCTCGCGGCGCCACGCGCCATATTCGCGGTCATGGCCACGGGCGAACCGCTCGTCATAGCGCATGTCGCGCTCGCGGCGGCGCTCGGCCTCGGTATCGCCGAACCACGAGCGGACCTCGTCGCCGGCGCGCTCGAAAAAGCCGCGTTCACCGCGTTCACCGTGTTCACGGCCGCCATAGCCATGGTCGCGTCCGGAACGGGCCGGACGATAGTCGAAATCCTGTCCGCGATCGTAGCGCGTATCGCGGAAGCCGCGGTCCCGGCCCTGACCGATATCGACACCGGCGGCGGCATAGTCGCGCGCGCTCGAATGGCTGGCGGTGCGGGCGCGGGGCGGCCCGCTGACCTGATATTGATCCTCGGGGCCGAAGAAGCGGTCTTCGGAATAGCGGTCTGCCATTTCTGATCTCCAACACTGCAGGGATTTGCCTGTGCGGATTCAGCGGACGAAGCGCGGGTTGGTTCCGGAAAAAACGAGGCTTTTCCAAGCCGTTCGGCGCGTGGCGGATACGGCTCGCCGCGCGCCGCGCAACGCGGTTGCATCGGGCATGACCGCAAGCTAATGGGGGCGCCTCCCGGGGTTCCCGGGACCGGCGGCGGGGCTGTAGCTCAGATGGGAGAGCGCTGCAATCGCACTGCAGAGGTCAGGGGTTCGATTCCCCTCAGCTCCACCAGCCGCCCCGATTTCCTCAGAGGCGGCTGATGAAGCCCGGGCTTATTTGTGGTCGAGCTTGAGCGCTTCGGCCACGGCCGCCCATGGCACCAGCTTGAAATTCTGGTTCTCGGGCGGCGAGACGTTGCGGCCGTCCTGCGCGACCATCAACCCGCCTTCGAAGCCGGGGCCGGCGTTCATGCCGGTGACGTCGAGGCCGTCGGTCTCCGAGACGCCGTCGATGCCGAGGCCGGCATTGGCGCCGATCGCGAAGCTGCCGACATAGGCGTTGTTGCCGTCGCGGCGGAACACCGCATAGCTGTCATTGCCCTGGCTCGAGACGACGAGATAGCCACGGCCGCCGGACAGGCGGACGAGGCCGATGCCTTCCATATCGTCCTTGAGCGCGGGATAGTCCTTGACCGCGGCATACATGAAGCGGGCCGGGCCGCCCTTGGGCTCGGCGCCTTCGCGCCACAGGCCGACATCCTCCTCGTTGGTGTAGAGGATGCCGGTATCGTCATCGGCGACGCAGCCTTCGACCTGGGTGGCGAAGGGGAGGTCGCGGACGAGCTTGGCCTGGACCTTGCCCGCAGGCGTCGCGACCAGCTCCCATTGGCGCATCTTGCCGTCGGTCTGGTTGATGAAGACATAGGTCTTCCGGGTCTTCGCGCTCTTGTACATGCACAGGCCATAAGGGTCGTCGAGGCCGGTCAACTGGACGCCGTCCGCGACATTGGTGAGGCGGCGGGCGACGGGATCCAGCGCGTAGATCGCGATGCTCTTATGGGTGCGATCACTGGCGGTGACGAGCGTCACCTTCTTGCCGCCGAGCGTGAAGCCGTCGCGCAGATCGACATTGTTCATCCGGCCATCGGGCAGGAACTGGAGCACCTTGCCGGCCATGTCGTAGACATAGAGGCCGGACTGTTTCTGGGTGCCGATGATCAGGCTTTGCGCGGGATCGGTCGGGTGGATCCAGATCGCGGGATCGTCGGCCGCGTCGCCGCCGGTCTCCACCGGCTGGGTCTCGACGGTCGCCTGAACCGTGGCGATACGCGCGGGTGCTGCAAGCGCGGCGCGTGCCGGCAATCCGGCGGCGGCGAGGACGGCGTCCCAGCGGACGAGCTTGAAATTGACCGCGTCGGGGGCGTTGTCGTCATCGGCGATGGCGAGCATGCCGCCGCCGATGGCGAGGCCGCCCGGATCGGTGACGGGGTCGTCCGCGCCGGCGGCGACGGTCACCGAGCCGAGATAGGCGTAGTCGGCCTGGGTATCGTAGAGATTGAAGCGGTTGGCCGAGGCATCGGCGACGATCAGGCGGCCATCTGGGGCGATGGCGACGCCCTTGGCTTCCTCGGTGATATGGCCCAGCCGGACCGCGTCGACCAGAACCGGGGCGATCTCCGCTTCGGGCTCGACCGCGAAGTGCCAGACACCGACGGTTTCCTGCGAGATATAGATCGAGCCGCGATCGTCGGCGGCGCAATAGCCGGTTTCCGACGCTTGCGAGAAGCGCCGGGCCAAGCGCGCGGTGAATGCTCCGGCGGCATCGGCGGCGAGCGTGTATTGGGCGATGCCGCCCTGATCGCCGAGCAGGAACAGATAGAGCGAATCGTCACGGTGGCTGCGCGCGAGGCAGAGACCGGCGAGGGTCATGCCGGGGGCGGGGAGATTGAAGGTGAGCGGGCTGAGCGCGCCGCCTTCGCTTGCCGCGAAAAGCTTGACCGTGTTGAGCTTGCCGTCAAGCGCGGCGAGCAACGCCGCGCCGCCGGGGACGGCGTTCGCGCGCAGATCGAGCGCCCGGATATCGCCGGCGGGGACGATCGCGCGGCGCTTGCCGGCCGAGTCATATATCTCGATCCCGCCATTCTTGGCCGCGCCGAAGATATTGCCGCGATGAAAGACCGGCGAATCGATGCCGCGGCCCTGGGTTGGGGTGGTTTCGAGCGCCGCCTGGATCGGCGGGGCATCCTGCGCGACGGCGGGAGCGGCGAGCATGGCTGTGGCGAGCGCTGCGAACGAGCAGCCGAACTTGAATAGCATCAGATATCTCCAGATTCTCAGTGATCAGGGCAGCGCGCGGGCGCGGACCATCTTGGCGAAAGCGGGGAGCGTGCAGGCGCGGGGGTTGAGCGAATTGCCGCAGCCGGGCAGCGGCAGATACTGGCGATAGGCGGGGTTTTTGGCCGTGAGCCGCTGCTGATAGCGGAGCTGGTCCATCGTCTGGGCGCGATAAAATGCGCGGACATAGCGGTTGCCCCTGGCATCGCGGAGCAGCTCGAAACCCAGCGCGCTGCCCGGAGGCACATCGTCGGCGGGGTAGCTCGGCACCTTCCAGTGGACGCGCAGGAAACCGCTGAGGTCGCCGATATTGGTATCGTGCCCTCCCAGCAAAGTGAGCTTCGGGCCATTCCGCTCCTCGAACGCTGCGAGGATCTCGCGGGCGATTGGCGCGGCGGCGACGCGGGCGACGGGATCGGGGCGGTTCGAATATTTGAACTTGAGGGGATGGAAGCGGAGAAGCTGCTCAATCTGGGCGCGCGTGATGCGTCCCCAGCCTACCTGGCTCATCGGCATGCCTTCGAGATATTCGAGCAGGAAGGTCTGGCTGGCGGTCGAGCCGATATCGGCGGGGCCTTCGAGCTCGGGGCGGTCGTGGGGCGAGGCGACCAGTTCGGTCGGCTCGCGCAGCAGCGGGCAGGCGGGGAGCTTGCAGTTGAGCACCTTGGCGAGCAGCAGCAGATCGGCGCGGTAGAGCGCGATGTCGGCGGCAAGGCCGCCCTTGGGGGCGCCGGCGAGCGAGGCGCGGTAGGCGGCCTGACCATCGAACCAGCTGGGGGAATCGTCGAGGCCGTGGAAGATCGGATCCGGGCCGTTCTCCGCCGGATGCGAGACGCTGATGTTGCAGCCGGGCATGAAGCCTTCGCCCCAGCTCTCGGCGGTGCGGATCGCGCGCTGCTTGCTGCTCGCCTTGAGCACGACGCTGCCTGGCGCGGGGCAGCCGCGCGCGAACAGGCCGCGGCTGGCATAATAGGCGCGGTCGGCCTCGCCGAGCAGCTTGACGCCGGCGGCGCCGCGATGGGTGAGCAGGCCGTAATCGACCGGCCAGCTCGGCCAGATTTCCTTCGAGATATTGGCGGGAACCGGCGCGGCCTTGGTCGGCGGACGGATGCCGTGGCGCATCATCATCACGACGCGCTCAAGCTTGAGCGGGGCGGCGGCGGGCGCCTTGCGGCCCTGCGCGGCGGCGGGCGGAGCGAGCATGGTCGCGGCGAGCAACGCGGCGGCGGTGGCGAACTTCATCATCTTCTCCCACATGGCTGATTGCGATTCGTGCGCAATCAATTTTCCAAACAGTATCACACTCAGAATATATGTTCCACTACTTACCGCCGAAATCGCGGCGGACGAGCAGACCGAACAGCGGACGGGTGGCGAGGGTGCGGACCTCGGAATAGCGCAGCGGCTGCGTCGCGCGCGTGCCGGCGTAGATGAAGCGGTCGCGGCGGACGGCGCGGCCGGTGACGTTCTCGGCGAACGCGCGCACCGTCCAATGCGCGGCCGGGCGGTATTCGGCGAACAAGGACAGCCGCGGATCGACCTGATTGCGGCGGATTTCGTTGAAGCGATATTCGGTCTTGGTCTTGGCGAGCAGCAGATCCATGCCCCAGCGAAAGCCGAGGGCGGGGCGGTCCTGGGTGAAGTGGATCTCACCATCGACCGGCCGCTCGTTCGAGATCGGGCGGCGCATGCCGGTGGTCGGATCGATCACCGAGGTCCAGCGATAGCCGGCATCGAGCTTGAGCAGGCCGCCGGCAATGCCGAGCCGGCCGAGCGGCAGGCTGAGGCTGGCCTCGATCTTCGACTTGGCGCCACTGCCGATATTGCCGGGCGCATCGAAGGCGAAGCCGGGGCCGAACACGCCGACGCGATCGATCGTGTGCGAAATCCACTCGCGCCGCGCCGTCAGCACCAATGCGCCTTCGCCCCAGAAGCGGCGCTCCCAGGCCAGCGATGCGGTCCACACCCGCTGGGGTTCGAGATCCTGATTGCCGGCGGTGATCGTGCTCGACGTCAGCGAAGTCGAGCTGACGAAATCGCCGAAATCGAGTTGTGAGGCATCGCGCTCAAGCCCGAAGCGCCACTGGGTGCGCGGGCCCGACGACCAGCTGAGCGCGAGGCGCGGCTTGGGGAAGACGAAGGATTTGGTCAGGCTCGAATCGCCGGTCTGGACGAGGCGGGAGGCTTCGACGCGCAAGCTCGCTTCGACCGAAAGCGCGGGTGAGGGCCGCCACTGCGCGGTGGCGAAACCCTCGGCGCGGCGCTCGGCGACGCGGACATTGGCGGCGGGGAGTGGGATCGCGACATCATTGATGGCGAGCGCGGAGTGGCTGTCGAGATAATTATAGGCGGCCTCCGCGCCACCCTCGATGCTTAGCGCGTACGAATGCCGCCAGCGCAGCAGCGCGCGCATGATGCTCTCGCCGCCGCGCGAATCGGCCGAGACCGCCTGGACCTGGCTGCCGTCGTCCGATCGCTCGCTGGCATCGTCGCGGCTGAAACGCTGGAGGCCGGTCAATTCGAGCGCCCAGCGGGTGCCCAATGGCCGCGACCAGCCGAGCCCCAATTCGGCATTGTCCTTGGTCTCCAGCTCCAGCACTTGTTCAAGGCCGGGTGTGGGCGCCAGGAATTGCAGGTTCGTGTCAGCGCGTTCGCGGGCGCGCTTGAGCGAACCGGTGAGCTGGAGGCGGCCGCCGGCCAGCATCTGCTCGTGCCCCGCCGAAATCTCGCCGCCGCGAAAGCCGTCGCGCTCGTCATAGATTGCGCGCTCGCGCAGCGACCCGTCGGCATTGGTGCGCACACGCGGGCCGCGGCCTTTTTCGTCGTCGATGCTCCGGTAGAGCGTGAATGCCGCTTCGCTCTGGCTGTCGCCGTGGCGGCGCGAAGCGCTGGCGCGGATCGCGGGCGCGGTGCGGCCGTCGCCATAAACCCCGAAGCTGGCTTCGGCCTGTCCGCGCACGGCTGTCTCCTGCTTGCGGACGACATTGGCGAGGAGCGCCGCACCCTGCATGTCCACGCCGTTGGCGCCGCCGCGGATCAGCTCGATCCGCTCGACGCTGGCGGCGGGGATGCGCTTGAGAATCGCATCGAGCGTGTCGCCCTTCGCAGCCGGGCGGCGGCCATCGATCAGCACGTTGCCGCCCGAGCCGGCCAGCCCGCGCACATCCGAATCGCCGGCATCGAAGGCGAAGCCGGGGACGCGCAGGACCATGTCATATGCGGACGCCGGCTGCGCTTCGGCGAAGAAGCTCGCCGGAAACGTCAGCACATCGGCGGTCTGCGCATGTGCCGGCAAAGCGAGCATCGCGGCGAGCGGGAGAAGGGTGTGGCGGATCATGCGACTGCCACTAAGCTGAACAAACTGACAGGAAACCGACGCGGACCGTCAGCGATTTGTCAGCGGGAGGCGTGCATGGGGCAAGACATGAAGACGCTTATCACTTTGCTTACCGCCACGGCGCTGACCGCGACCCCGGCGCTTGCCCAGAACAAGGCCGCGCAGAAGCGCGCCGAACAAAAGGCCGCGAGCGAAGCGCTGGCGCGGGGCGAGATTCTGCCCATCGTCAAGGTGCTCGAGATCGCCACGGGCATCGTCCCGGGCGACGTGCTCAAGGTGAAGCTCGAGCGCGAGCCGTTCGGCTTCAAATATGAAGTGAAGATCCTTGCGAAGAACGGCCGGGTGCGGGAAGTCGAGATCGACGCCCGTAACGGCAAGCTGCTCAAGATCGAGGACGACTAGTTGCGCGCTTTGGTGGTGGAGGACGATCCCGTAGTGGCGGGCGAGCTGGCGCGTGCATTGGGCGCTGCCGGCTTCGTAGTCGATCACGCCGCCGACGGGCAGAGCGCCTGGTTCAATGGCGATGTCGAGGAATATGATGTGGCGGTGGTCGATCTCGGCCTGCCGCGGCTCGACGGGCTTTCGGTGATTCGGCGCTGGCGCGAGGCCGGGCGGGCGTTCCCGATCCTGATCCTCTCGGCGCGCAGCGACTGGACCGACAAGGTGACCGGGATAGAGGCCGGGGCCGACGACTATCTCGCCAAGCCGTGGGAGATGGGCGAGCTGGTGGCGCGAGTGCGTGGACTGGTGCGCCGTGCGGCGGGGCGGGTCTCTTCGACCCTGCGCGTCGGCAATGTCGCGATCGACACCCACCGGATGACCGCGACGCTCAATGGTGCGCCGATACGGCTGTCGCGGCTCGAATTCCGGCTGGTCGATTATCTCGCGCATAATCCCGGCCGCGCGGTCTCGGCGGGCGAACTGGCCGAGCATCTCTATGGCGCGGCGGATACCAGCGATGCCAATGCGATCGAGGCGCTGGTGGCGCGGCTGCGGCGCAAGCTGGGGGCGGAGACGATCGAGACCCGGCGCGGCTTCGGCTATCTGCTTCCGGCGTCGGCGGCATGATCGCCAATTCGCTTCGGCTGCGTTTGCTTGCCGGAGCGGCGGTGGCGATCGCACTGGCGCTGGCTATCGCCTGGGGGGCGATGAGCTGGGTGTTCGACCGCCATATCGAGCACCGCGTGCAGGAGGAACTGACCGCGCAGGCGGTGCCGTTGCTTGCCGGGCTGAGCCTGACCGGCGGCGTTCCGGCGCTGGAGGAAGAGCCGGCCGATCCGCGCTTCGGCGTGCCGGCGAGCGGACTCTATTGGCAGGTCAACGCCGCCAGGGGGCAATTGCGGTCGCGCTCGCTATGGGATTCGCGATTGCCGGTGCCTGCAAAGGCGGCGGCCGATGCATGGGGCGAGCGCAAGGCGGCGGGGCCGTTCGGGCAACGATTGCTGTTCGTCGAGCGGCAGGTGCGGCTTGACCCGGGTCAGCCGGCGGTGACGGTGCAGCTCGCATATGATCTGGCGCGGCTGGCGCCGGCGCAGCGCGAGTTCGGGCGCGAGATGGCGCTATTTCTGGCGCTGTTGTGGCTGGTGCTGGCGATCGCCGCCTGGGTGCAGGTGTCGCTCGGGCTGCGGCCGCTCGCCAATGTCGAGGGCGAGGTGCGGCGGTTGCGGCGTGATGCCTCGGCGCGGCTGGCCGGCGCCTATCCGCGCGAATTGCTGCCGCTGACCCAGGCGATCGATGCGCTTGCCGACGCGCGCGAGGCCGATGTCGCGCGGGCGCGGCGCCGCGCCGCCGATCTGGCGCACGGGATGAAGACACCGCTGGCCGCGCTCGCCGTGCAAAGCGCGCGTGCCCGCGAGGCGGGCGCGGTGGAGGCCGCCGATGGGCTCGATACCGCGATCGCGGCGGTGCGCGGCGCGGTGGACGGCGAATTGGCACGGACGCGGATCGGGCTGGCGCAGCATGACGGGCGCACCACCGCGGCGCTGCCGCTGGCCGAACGGCTGGTGCAGGTGCTCGAAGCGACCGAGGCGGGCGAGCGGGTGGCGTTTTCGGTCGAGGGCGCGGCAAGCGCGATGCTGCCGCTGGCCGGCGACGATGCCGCCGAATTGCTGGGGCCGTTGCTGGAAAACGCCGCCCGGCATGCGAGCCGGCGCGTCGCGGTGACGATCGACGAGGATGCGGGGGGGGTGACGCTGGCGGTGAGCGACGACGGCCCGGGACTCGATGCCGCGCGCCACGGCGACGCGGTGCTGCGCGGCGAGCGACTCGATTCGGGCGGCGACGGGCATGGCCTGGGACTCGCCATCGCGCGCGAGCTGGCGGAGGCCAGCGGCGCCAGTCTGGAACTGGCCACGGGTGCGCTGGGCGGACTCGAAGTCCGGGTCAATTGGCCTCCGCAACTTTCCTGACACCGACCTGTCAACGAAATGTCAGAAACCGCGGCTAGGCGGCGCCTGGGTGAAACGCGTGTGCTGTTTCGGCGTGCAAGATAAATTCTATTCCTGTTGCAATATGGAATTTTTGTTCGTAATGTGAGTCCCAGTTGAAAGACTGGGGCAGGCGAATCTGCATCCGGCGCGTCCTTGGGAGGGAAAGTCATGAAGAAGGTTGGTCGCAAGCTTGGCCGCACGCTGATCGGGGTCAGCGCATCGGCGCTGGCACTCGCATATATCAGCCCGGCAATGGCGCAGGACGCCGCCGCGCAGGATGAAACCGTGCAGGATGAAGCCCAGGACGAAGGCGGCATCGTCGTCACCGGCCAGCGCGCGTCGGACAGGGCAAGCCTGCTCGCCAAGCGCGATTCGGATCGGACGACTGAAGTGGTTTCGGCGAACGATGTCGGCAAGCTGCCCGACCAGAACGTCGCCGAAGCCGTCCGCCGCCTGAGCGGCGTTTCGGTCGCGACCGACAAGGGCGAAGGCCGCTATCTGATCATCCGCGGCATCGAGCCGAACCTCGCCAACGTCACGCTTAACGGCCAGACCTCCGCGGCTCCTGAGCCGAGCGATCGCAACGTCAAGCTCGACGATATTCCTTCGGGCCTGATCGGCAAGGTCACCGTCATCAAGACGCTGACCCCCGATCTCGACGCCAATGCGATCGCCGGCCAGGTCGATATCGACACCGTCTCGGCCTTCGACAAGAAGGGTTCGATCTTCGCGAGCGCGCGCGGCGTGATGGGCTTCTATGAGGACACCGACCGCAGGGCGCGTGAAGGCGACGTTTCGGTCGGTGGCCGGTTCGGCCCAGACCAGCAGTTCGGCCTGGTGATCGCCGGCAATTATTCGAAGCGCCCGTCTTATTCGGAAGACGTGCTTTCCAGCGGCCGCCAGATCGTCGGCGGCATCGACCTGCCGGTCGAAATGGACCAGCGCATCTACGATCCCGCCATCCGCACCCGCAAGGGCGCGGTCGCCAATTTCGACTGGCGGCCTTCGGACGCCGTCAAGCTCTATGCGCGATTCCTCTACTCGCAATTCGACGACAATGAGGTTCGCAACCGCCTGAGGTTCATTTTCCCGACCGCGGCGACGGGCTACAGCAACCTGACCGCCGATGGCGGGACAATCACCAAGACCACTGCCCGCCGCCTGCTGCGCGCGCGCCACGAGACCACCGACACCAAGACCTATTCGGTGGGTGGCGAGTTCGAAGTGGGGCCGGGCAAGCTGGTCGTCCAGGGCACCTATTCGAACGCGAAGAAGACCGATCCGTCGCGCGATGAAATCGAATATCGCGCCCCGGCCGGATCTGGCGCCACGGCGCTCGGCGCGACCTTCACCATGAATGCCGACGGGATGCCGACCAGCTTCACGGCCAACGCCGCCGCGCTCGATCCGGCCAATTACCGGCTCAACAGCTACAAGCAGGCGTCGCGCATTTCGGGCGAGAAGATGAAGCAGGCCCGCTTCGACTATACGTTGCCTATCGGCGGGCTCGACGAAGGCAGCACGATCCAGTTCGGTGCCAAGTATCTGCATCGCGACCGTTTCGAGGACCGCACCGGGCGCACGCTCACGGCCATCACCGCGACTTCGGGGACGCGGACGTTCGCGGACACGCTCGCCACCACCATCCCCACCATCTTCGACGGCGCCTATTCGTTCGGCCCGACGCTGGATATGGCCGCCGCCCGGAACTACGTGTTCTCGAATACGGCCCTGTTCACCATCAACGCGAACGACCAGATCTCGCAGTCCAAGACTTCGGACTACAAGGTGGATGAGACGGTCACCGCGGCTTACGCCATGGCGACGATCAAGTCCGGCGGGCTTACCGTCATTCCCGGTGTCCGCATGGAACATACCAAGGGCAACACCGCCGCGATCGTCTACCGCGCCGGCGTGACCTCGCTGACCAGCACCTACGATTCATTCGGCCATTATTCGTACACCGACTTCTTCCCGGGCGTGAACCTGAAGTACGAGCTCAACCGCAACCTGCAGGCGCGCGCCGCGGTGACCACGGCGATGGGACGGCCTCCGTTCGCCAACCTCGCGCCGACGGTCACGGTCGATGTTCCGTCCAACACCGTTTCGCAGGGTAACCCCAATCTGAAGCCGCAATATTCGTTCAACCTCGATGCGGGCCTTGAATATTACTTCCCGAACGAGGGCGGCGTGTCGGTCGCGGTGTTCTACAAGCACCTGACCAACCCGATCTTCGCCACGACGGCGCTCAATCAGTCGGGCACCTTCGGGGGGGTCGCGTTGACCGGAGCTACGGTCAACTCGTTCGGCAACGGCACGACGGGCTCGGTCAAGGGCATCGAATTCGCGATCCAGAAGCCGTTCACCTTCCTGCCGTCGCCACTCGACGGGCTTGGCGTCAATGCCAATCTGACGTTGACCGATTCGGACCTGAAGGTGATCAATCGCACAATCCATACGCCGCTGGTCGGCCAGGCGAACACCATCGCCAGCGCTCAGCTCTATTACGAGAAGTACGGCATCTCGGCGCGCGTCGCGCTATCGTACCATTCGGCCTATCTCGACACCGATGGCGGGCTGAACGAGGCGGACCCGACCGGGGCTGGCGATGGCTATTTCGGGGCGAACACCACGATCGATGCGCGCATCGGCTATCGTCCGGTCAAGTATCTGGAAGTGTTCGTCGAGGGCAACAACCTCACCGACGCGCAGGACTATTACTACTACCAGACGCCGTCCAGGTGGCGCGAAGGCGAAAAATATGGCCGCTCGGTCCGGGTCGGCCTGACGTTCACCTATTGATGGTCCCGGGCCGGGGTTCGCCCCGGCTCGCTCTCTCTATCCCTGTTGCCTCCTCCGGGGCCGGATCTCGCGATCCGGCCCTGCTTTTATGCGCGCGGCGGACAGGGAGCGGACATGAAAAAGCCGGGCTTCCACGTGGGAAGCCCGGCTGCCGTTAGCTCGCGGCTGGCTAGAGGCGGACGACTTCGTGACGCTCGGCCGAGCGGGCGGCGGCCTCGGCCAGCGCGAGGGCGGCGACGCCGTCGCGGTAGCCGATCAGCGGCTCGGCCTTGCCGTCGATGATGTCGGCGAAATGATCGGCTTCGCGAGCATAGGCGACGGCGTAGCGATCGAGGAAGAAGTTCTGGAGCCTGTCGCCGGTCGATCCGGCTTCGCCCCAGGTCTCGACCGTGGTCTCGAGCTGGTTCTGGGCGCGGATCATGCCCTTGGATCCAAACGCCTCGATGCGCTGGTCATAGCCGTAACCGCTGCGGCGGCTGGAGGAGATGACGCAGAGCCTGCCGGATGCGGTGCGCAGGATCGTCTTGGCGGTGTCGGCATCGCCGGCCTCGCCGATCGCGGGATCGATCAGCACCGAGCTCGATGCGAACACTTCGGTGACTTCTTCTCCCAGCAGCCAGCGGGCCATGTCGAAATCATGGATCACCATGTCCTTGAAGATGCCGCCCGAGACCTTGACGTAGTCGACCGGGGGAGGGCTGGGATCGTGGCTGATGATGTGAAGCGTTTCGAGACTGCCCACTTCGCCGCCGGCGAGGCGCGCCTGGAGTGCCGCGAAATTGGTGTCGAAGCGGCGGTTGAACGCCAGGAAGATGCGGGCGCCCAGCGCGTCGAACTTCGCGGATGCGGCGCTGGCTTTTGCCAGATCCTGATCGAGCGGCTTTTCGCAGAACACCGCCTTGCCGGCTTCGGCCGCGCGCAGGCTGTATTCGAGATGGGTGTCGGTCGAGCTGGCGACGATCACGCCCTTGATCGCCGGATCGGTGAGCGCGTCCTCAAGGCTCGATACCTGCGCGCCATAGCTGGCGGCGAGCGATGCCGCGGCATCGGCGAAAGGATCGACGACGCGCGCGAGGCGCAGGCGCGGATTGGCGGCGGCATTGGCCGCGTGGATCTTGCCGATGCGGCCGGCGCCGATAAGGGCGATATCGTGCATTCTATCCTCTCATGAAATGGAACGAATGTTCTTTAGCCGATGCTTTCGGCAAGCGCGATAGTTGCGTTCCAAAAATCGAACAGATATTCCGCTTTATCGAGCCGGGGAGGATTCTTCATCTATGTCAGACGTTTCGAGTGCCCCGGCGACCGCCGAACAGTTGCGTGCGGAGATCGTGCGGCGTTACGAGACGCTGAGCAAGCGGCTGAAGCAGATCGCGCGCTATATCCTCGACGAGCCCAACGATATCGCGCTGGAGACGCTGGCGGTGATCGCGGCGCGATGCGGCGTCCAGCCCTCCGCCATCGTCCGCTTCGCCAAGAGCTTCGGGTTCGAGGGCGCCAGCCAGATGCAGCGGCTGTTCCGCGACGGGCTGCTCAGCAACAATGCGGCGTTGGGCTATTCGGAGCGCGTGCGCCAATTGGGTGAGACCGCCGATAACAGCCGCGCCGATCCGGCCGGGCTGCTTGGCGAGTTCGTCGAGGGCAACACGCTGGCGCTGCAGAATCTGATGCAGACCGTGAGCGGCGCCGACATGAAGGCGGCGGTCGACGCCATCGCCGCAGCCGAGACCGTGCACGTCGTCGGCTTCCGCCGCTCGTTCCCGATCGCTTCCTATATCGCTTATTCGCTGCTGCAGGCGGGCAAGCGCGCGATCTTCATCGACGGGGTCGCCGGTCTGGCGATGCAGCAGGTCCAGGCGATGGGCGCCGGCGACCTGCTGATCGCGATCAGCTACCAGCCTTATTCCGAAGAGACGGTCGCCATCGTCGAGGCGGTGCGCGCGCAGGGGCATGACGTGCTGGCGATCAGCGACAGCCTGGTCAGTCCGGTCGCCAAGCCGGCGCAGACGGTGCTGCAGGTCCGCGAATCGGAAGTGCGCAAGTTCCGCTCGCTTTCGGCATCGATGTGCCTGGCGCAGGCGCTGGTGATCAATTTCGCCTTCGAGGCGAGCCGCAAGCCCGCGAAACGAGGCGCAAAGTCCAAATAGAACCGGAAAAAATATTCGTTCCAAACGCAGAATTTTCTGAAACAGATGTTGCAAATAGAACAGGGTTGGAATAGACGTTACAGACCACGGAGAGGCGGTCTGAAGAGCAAATGGCTGAGGGCAAAGGGGCATCAGGCGGCGAGCGCCGGCTCGATCTGATCACGCTGGGGCGGTCGGCCATCGACCTGTACGGCGAGCAGATCGGCGGCCGTCTGGAAGACATGGCGAGCTTCGCCAAATATATCGGCGGCAGCCCGACCAACACCGCCATCGGCGCGTCGCGGCTGGGGCTCAACGCCGGGCTGCTGACCCGCGTCGGCGACGATCATTTCGGCCGCTTCATCCGCGAGGAATTGGGGCGCGAGGGCGTCGATACGCGTGGCGTCAAGACCGATCCCGAGCGGCTGACCGCGCTGGCGATTCTCGGCATCCGCGATCCCGACACGTTTCCGCTGATCTTCTACCGCGAGAATTGCGCCGACATGGCGCTGGTCGCCGACGATGTCGACGAGAGCTTCGTCGCGCAGGCCGGGGCGCTGCTGGTCAACGGTACGCATCTGTCGCAACCCGGCGTGTTCGCCGCGAGCATGAAGGCGGCGACGCTGATGAAGGCGCAGGGCGGGCGCGTCGTGTTCGACATCGATTACCGCCCGGTGCTGTGGGGCCTTGCCGGCAAGGCCAATGGCGAGGACCGCTTCGTCGCCAGCGCCTCGGTCACCGCCGAGCTCCAGAAGGTGCTCCCCTTGTGCGACCTGATCGTCGGCACCGAGGAGGAGGTCCATATCCTCGGTGGCACCACTGACACCGTCGCGGCACTGCGCGCGATCCGCGAGAACAGCGATGCGCTGCTGGTGTGCAAGCGCGGGCCCAAGGGGTGCGTGGCGTTCCCGGGCGATGTCCCCGACGACCTCGATGCGGGCATTGTCGGGCGCGGGTTTCCGATTGAGGTGTTCAACGTGCTGGGCGCCGGCGACGCGTTCATGGCCGGATTCCTGCGCGGCTGGCTGCGCGGGATGCCGGTCGATAAATGCTGCGAGATGGCCAATGCCTGTGGCGCGATCGTGGTGTCGCGGCATGGCTGCGCGCCAGCGATGGCGTCGTGGGAGGAATTGCAGGTGTTCCTGCGCGGCACCTGGCCGCATCGCCTCCGCGAAAGCGCGGCGCTGGAGCAACTCCACTGGTCGAGCAACCGGCACGGCGATCATGACGAGATGACCGTGCTGGCGATCGACCATCGCAGCCAGTTCGACGACCTGATCGCCGATCTCGGCACCGGCGATGCCGAGCGGGTCGCGCATTTCAAGGGTCTGGCGCTGAAGGCGGTCGATCGGGTCGCCCAGGGCGAGCCCGGCTATGGCATGCTGCTCGACGGACGTTTCGGCGCGCGGGCGCTGGAGGCGGCCGCCGACCGGCCCTATTGGATGGGGCGGCCGATCGAGCTTCCGGGCTCGCGCCCGATCGAGTTCGAGGGTTCGCCCGATGTCGCGGCGACGCTGCGCGAATGGCCGATCAACCATGTCGTCAAATGCCTGGTCTTCTATCATCCCGACGACGATGCCGAGATGATCGCCCGGCAGGACCGCCAGATCCTGCGCCTGTTCGACGCATGTCGCGCGACGCGGCACGAATTCCTGCTCGAGATCATCGCGTCGAAGCACGGCGCGGTGGACAGCGGCACGATCGCGCGGGTGATCGATCATGTCTACGCGCTCGGCGTCTATCCCGACTGGTGGAAGCTGGAGCCCGCCGAGGACGACGCCACCTGGCGCAACATCGAGGCGGCGATCCTGCGCCACGATCCGCTGTGCCGCGGCATCGTGCTGCTGGGGCTGTCGGCGCCGCAGGAGGAGTTGCTCGCCGGGATCAGCACCGCGGCGCGCTTCGATCTGGTCAAGGGGTTCGCGGTCGGGCGGACGATCTTCCACGATGTCGCGGCGCGCTGGCTCTCGGGCGAGATCGACGACGACAAGGCGGTGGATGCGCTGGCCGAGAATTTACGGATATTGGCGGATGCGTGGCGCGCGGCGCGCCATGTGAAGGAAGTGGCGGCGTAGATGAGCAAGACGGTGCGCCTGACCATGGCGCAGGCCCTGACCCGGTATCTCGCGGCGCAGTCGGTGGAGATCGACGGCGCGGTGGTGCCCTATTTCGCCGGCGTCTGGGCGATCTTCGGGCATGGCAATGTCGCCGGAATGGGCGAGGCGCTTGCGGGCATGACCGGCGAGCTGCCGACGTGGCGCGCGCATAACGAGCAGGGCATGGCGCACGCCGCGATCGCCTTCGCCAAGCAGTCGCGCCGCCAGCGCGCGATGGCCTGCACCACCTCGATCGGCCCGGGCGCGACCAATATGGTGACCGCGGCGGCGCTGGCGCATGTCAACCGGCTGCCGGTGCTGTTCCTGCCCGGCGACGTCTATGCGACGCGGCGGCCCGATCCGGTGCTCCAGCAGATCGAGGATTTCGCCGACGCGACGGTCAGCGCCAACGACTGCTTCAAGCCGGTGTCGCGCTATTTCGACCGGATCACGCGGCCCGAGCAGATCCTCGACGCACTGCCGCGCGCGATGGGCGTGCTGACCGATCCGGCGAACTGCGGACCGGTGACGCTTTGCTTGTGCCAGGACGTGCAGGCTGAGGCCCATGACTATCCCGAGAGCTTCTTCGCGGCGAAAGTCTGGGGTCAGCGCTGGGTTCGCCCGGATGTGGGCGAGCTGGCGAGGCTGGCCGAAGCGATCAAGGGCGCGAAGGCGCCGCTGATCGTCGCGGGTGGCGGCGTGCTATATTCGCGTGCCGAGGGCGTGCTGGCAGATCTTGCTTCGCGCACGGGCATTCCGGTTGCGGAGACGCAGGCGGGCAAGGGTGCGCTGGCATGGGATCATCCACAGGCTCTGGGCTCGATCGGCGTGACGGGGACCAGCGCGGCCAACGAAGCGGCGGAAGCGGCGGATGTCGTGATTGGCGTCGGCACGCGGCTGCAGGATTTCACCACGGGGTCGCGCACGCTCTTTGCAGGCAAGCGGCTGTTCCAGGTCAATGTCGCGCAGCATGATGCCGGCAAGCATGCCGCCGAGCCGGTGCTCGGCGATGCCCGCGCGGTGATCGAGGAACTGGGCGGACTGCTTGGTGAATGGAAGGTTTCCGACGGTTGGCGGGGTGCCAATGCTTCTGCGGTCAACACGTGGAACGCGGCCTGGGACGCGGCGACCGCGCCCGGCAACGCCCTGCCTTCGGACGCGCAGGTGATCGGCGCGGTGTGGCGGCAGGCGGGGGACAACGCCACCGTCGTCTGCGCGGCAGGCGGGCTTCCGGGCGAACTGCACAAGCTTTGGCGGAGCCACCAGCCGGGCGGCTATCACGTCGAATACGGCTTTTCGTGCATGGGCTACGAGATCGCCGGCGGGCTGGGGGTCAAGATGGCCGCGCCCGGCAACGACGTCTATGTCATGGTCGGCGACGGCTCGTACCTGATGCTCAATTCGGAGCTCGCCACCTCGGTGATGCTCGGCCAGAAGATCACGGTCGTGCTGCTCGACAATCGCGGTTACGGCTGCATCAACCGGCTCCAGCAGGGCACCGGCGGGCGGCCGTTCAACAATCTGCTCGCCGACAGCGCGCACGAGACGATGCCCGATGTCGATTTCGCCGGGCACGCCCGCAGCCTCGGCGCGGCGGCGGAGAAGGTCAGCGGCGTTGCCGAGCTGGAAGCGGCTTTGGTCCGCGCCAAGGCGTCGGCCACCAGCTATGTCATCGTCATCGATACCGACCCGATGATCACCACCCAGGCCGGCGGGCATTGGTGGGACGTGGCGGTGCCAGAAGTTTCGAGCCGTGCCGAAGTCCAGGCCGCACGCCGCGAATATGAATCCAGGATATCCGGAGACAGAAAATGACGATCCGCTGGGGCGTTAGCCCGATCGCATGGTGCAACGACGACATGCGCGAGCTGGGCGGCGATACGACGCTCGACGAACTGTTGACCGATGTGAAGGAAATCGGCTTCGACGGCGTCGAGCTGGGCAATAAATTCCCGCGCGATCCCGAGACGCTGGCGCCGATCATGCGCAATTACGGCCTCGATATCGTCGGTGGCTGGTATTCGTCGAACCTGCTGATCCGCGATGCCGATGCCGAGATCGCCGCGCTGGGTAATCATCTCGCGCTGCTCGAATATATGGATTCGTCGGTATTCATCCTCGCCGAGACCAGCAACGCGGTGCATTGCGACCGCTATGGCAGCCGGCTCGACACGCATCCGGTGCTTGCCGCCGGCGACTGGAAGCAGTTCGGCGAGCGGCTCAACACCGTCGCCCGGTTCATCAACGATCGCGGCCTGCGCTTCGCGTACCATCACCATCTCGGCACGATCGTCGAGACCAGGGACGAGCTGGAGCGCTTCTTCGATGCGACCGGCGACCATGTCGGGCTGGTGCTCGATACCGGACACGCGCTGTTCGGCGATATCGAGCCGATCGATGTGATCAAGGCGCGTCCCGAGCGCGTGACGCACGTCCATTGCAAGGATATCCGCCAGGCAAAATATGACGAGTTCCGCGCCGACGGCACGAGCTTCCTCAACGGCGTGGTCGGCGGCATGTTCACCGCGCCGGGCGACGGCGATTATGATTACGCGCCGTTCATGCGGGCGCTGGCCGATATGGACTATTCGGGCTGGATCGTGATCGAGGCCGAGCAGGACCCGGCGATCGCCAATCCACGCGAATATAGCCAGCTGGGGCTCGACACGCTCAAGGCGCTCGCCAAGCAGGCCGAGCTGGCCTGATGTCGCTGCTCGTCCGCTCGCATGCCCCCGATGGCGACGGCATTGTGCTCGAAGTCACGCCGGAGAGCGCGGGATGGGAATATGTCGGGTTCCGCGTGGTCAAGCTGGCGGCGGGCAACGAGTATGCGGGCCGCGAGGCCGGGCGCGAGGCGTGTCTGGTGGTGCTTTCGGGCACCGTCACGGTCGAAGCGGGCGAGCGCTTCGAAGGGCTGGGCGGGCGCAAATCGGTGTTCGAAGGCGCGGCGACGTCAGTCTATCTGCCCGCCGATACCAGCTACACGATCACTGCCTCCAGCGACGCCGAAGTCGCGATCTGTACCGCGCCGGGCACAGGCAAGGGCGAGCCGCGCGTGATCCGTTCGGACGATGTCGAAGTGCGTGGCAAGGGCAGCAATACCCGCCATGTCCGCAACATCCTGTCGGACAAGGACGAAGCCGAGAGCCTGCTCGTGGTCGAGGTGATCACGCCGGGCGGCAACTGGTCGAGCTACCCGCCGCACAAGCATGATCGCGACGCCTTCCCCGAGGAGACCTTCCTCGAGGAAACCTATTACCACCGTCTTTCGCCGCCGCAGGGCTTCGCCTTCCAGCGCGTCTATACCGACGAGCGCGACATCGACGAGACGATGGCGGTCGAGGATGGCGACTGCGTGATGGTGCCGCGCGGCTATCATCCGGTCGGCGCGCCGCATGGCTATGATCTTTATTACCTCAACGTGATGGCGGGCCCCCGCCGCAACTGGGTGTTCCGCAACGACCCCGCGCATGACTGGATCGTGCGCCAATAAGGAAGAAGATGTGAGACAGATCGAGCAGTTCATCGCCGGTGGTGCCGGCGCCGCGGCCACGCGCTTTGGCGACGTGTTCAACCCGAGCACAGGCCAGATCCAGGCGCGCGTGGGCTTCTCGACGACTGCCGATCTCGACCGCGCGGTGGCGAAAGCGCAGGCCGCGCAGCCGGCCTGGGCCGCGACCAACCCACAGCGCCGCGCGCGGGTGATGTTCAACTTCCGCGCGTTGCTCGAAGCCAATATGCAGGAACTCGCCGAATTGCTGGCGAGCGAGCATGGCAAGGTGGTCGCCGACGCCAAGGGCGATATCATGCGCGGGCTCGAAGTGATCGAGTTCGCCGCCGGTATCCCGCATGCGCTGAAGGGCGAATATACCGAAGGCGCGGGGCCGGGGATCGACGTTTATTCGATGCGCCAGGCGCTGGGCGTGGTCGCGGGGATCACCCCGTTCAACTTCCCGGCGATGATCCCGATGTGGATGTTCGGGCCCGCCATCGCCTGCGGCAACGCCTTCATCCTCAAGCCCAGCGAGCGCGATCCGTCGGTGCCGGTGCGTCTGGCCGAATTGATGCTCGAAGCCGGGCTGCCCGAAGGCATCCTGCAAGTGATCCATGGCGACAAGGAGATGGTCGACGCGATCCTCGATCATCCGGCGATCTCGGCGGTGAGCTTCGTTGGCAGCTCCGATATCGCCCATTATGTCTATTCGCGCGGCGTCGCTGCCGGAAAGCGCGTCCAGGCGATGGGCGGGGCCAAGAATCATGGCATCGTCATGCCCGATGCCGATCTCGACCAGACGGTCGCCGATCTGTGCGGAGCCGCGTTCGGTTCGGCGGGCGAGCGCTGCATGGCGCTGCCGATCGTCGTGCCGGTCGGGGACAAGACCGCCGAAGCGCTCCGCGAACGCCTGATCCCGGCGATGGCGGCATTGAAGGTCGGCGTCTCGGCCGACCCCGACGCGCATTACGGCCCGGTGGTCAACGCCGCCCACAAGCAGCGGATCGAGAACTGGATCCAGACCGGCGTCGATGAGGGCGCCGAGCTGGTCGTCGATGGCCGCGGCTTCACGCTGCAGGGCCATGAACAGGGCTTCTTCGTCGGGCCGACGCTGTTCGACCGCGTCACCCCGGAGATGAGCGCATACAAGGAGGAAATCTTCGGCCCGGTTCTCCAGATCGTCCGCGCGCCTGATTTCGAGACGGCGGCGCGACTGCCGAGCGCGCACCAGTATGGCAACGGCGTCTGCATCTTCACCCGCAACGGCCATGCCGCGCGCGAGTTCGCCAGCCGCGTCAATGTCGGCATGGTCGGCATCAACGTGCCGATCCCGGTTCCGGTCGCCTATCATTCGTTCGGCGGCTGGAAGCGCTCGGGATTCGGCGATCACAACCAGTACGGCATGGAAGGCGTGCGCTTCTGGACCAAGCTCAAGACGGTGACCCAACGCTGGCCGGATGGCGGAGCCGGCGACAGCGCCTTCATCATCCCGACCATGGGATAATGCCAGAGTGACGCCGCGTAGATGAAACAATAGGCTCGCAAAGACCGCATAAGCGGCGGCGAGGGGGAGAGGATGCAATGCTGAAGGCTTTCGCGACCGGACCGGATCTGCCGCTCCGCACCGATATCGATGTCGACTCCGCCTATCGCCGGCATCGCACGAGCATCATCGTCGCGATCACCGCCGGCTATGCGATCAGCTATATGTGCCGGCTGGCGATCAATGTGGTGAAGAAGCCGCTGATCGACGGCGGCATCTTCACCCCAGAGGATCTCGGCAATATCGGCTCGGCTTTGTTCTACAGCTACGCCGCCGGCAAGCTGATCAATGGCTTCGTCTCGGACCATGCCAATGCCCGCAAGTTCATGGCGGTGGGGCTGATCCTGTCGGCGCTGTGCAACATCGTCATGGGCTTCTCGACCACGGTGACGGTCGCGGCGGTGGTGTGGGGGCTCAACGGCTGGTTCCAGAGCTATGGCGCGCCGGCCTGTGTGATCAGCCTCGCCAGCTGGTTCTCGAACAAGGAGCGTGGGCGCTATTACGGCATCTGGTCGACCGCGCATTCGATCGGCGAGGGCCTGAACTTCCTCGTCACCGCGTCGCTGGTCGCCGCGCTCGGCTGGCATTGGGGCTTCTGGGGACCGGGCATCGCGACGATGGTCGCGGGCGTCGCCACCTATTTCGCGATGGCGGATCGGCCGCGCGCGCTGGGGCTGCCATCGGTCGCCGACTGGAAGAACGATCACTATGCGGCGACCGAGCCCGAGGCGGTCGCGGCAACGCCGCCCAAGGGCGTGTTCGCGACGCAGCGGACGATCCTGCTGATCCCGGCGATGTGGGTCGTCGCCTTCTCCAGCGCGCTGGTCTACGTCACCCGCTACGCGATCAACAGCTGGGGCGTGCTCTACCTCCAGGAAGCGCGGGGCTATTCGCTGGTCGAGGCCGGAGCGATGCTGACGGTCAACACCATCGCCGGGATCATCGGCGCGGTGGCGTTCGGCTTCATCTCCGACAAGTTTTTCGGCGCGCGCCGGCCGCCGGCGAACCTGCTGTTCGGGATCGTTGAGCTGATCGGGCTGGTGCTGTTCTTCTACGGCCCCACCGGACCCGCATGGACCGCGCTGGCGATGGTGCTGTTCGGGCTGGGCATGACCGGGCTGGTAACCTCGGTCGGTGGGCTGTTCGCCGTCGATATCTGCCCGAAGCGGGTGGCCGGCGCGGCGCTGGGGATGGTCGGCGTGTTCAGCTATCTGGGCGCCGCGATCCAGGAGAATGTCTCGGGCAAGCTGATCACCGCCGGGATGACCACGGTCAACGGCGTCAAACACTATGATTTCAGCAATGTGATCCTGTTCTGGATCGGGGCATCGGTGGCGTCGATCCTGCTGGCCGCAACACTCTGGAACACGCGCCTGCGCGACTGAGGAAAGAAGATGAATCGTCGGAAATTCTTATGGGGCGCAAGTACCCTGACGCTCCTGGCTGGCCTGCCCGCCCGCGTGCTCGCGGCAATCGCTCCGGGCTATCCGCGGCTGCTGGAGGGGCCGATGATCGGCGCCTCGACCACCGATGGCTTCACCGTGTGGAGCCGGGCGAGCGGAACGTTCGGCGTCGCGGTGGAATATGCGACCGATCGCATGTTCAGCGATGCCAGGACCACCGCAGTGGTTCCCGCGAGCGAGGCCGACGATCTGGTGACGCGGATCGCGGTCACCGGGCTCAAGCCCGACACGACCTATTATTACCGGATCAAGACCGACGGTATCAACGACCGCAATCAGCCGATCCCGTTCAAGACGCGCACCGCACCCGCCAAGGCGCGCCCGATCCGCATCGCCTTTGGCTCGTGCTGTCGCGTGCAGATCGATCAGAACCAGCCGGTGTGGGACGCGATCACGGCGATGGAGCCCGATCTGTTCCTGTGGCTGGGCGACAATATCTATGCCGATAGCGATACCGAGGCGGCGTTCACCGACAATTACGCGCGGCAGCGCGCGGTGAACAGCCTCCAGCCTTTGCTGCGCTCGGTGCCGCAACTGGCGACCTGGGACGATCATGATTTCGGCTATAACGACAGCGACGGAGCCAATCCGGTCAAGCCGATGACATTGAAGCTGTTCAAGCGCTGGTGGGCCAATCCCGCCGCCGGCACCGCCGATACGCCGGGCACCTTCTTCCGCCACAGCTTCGGACCCATCGATATCTTCATGCTCGACGGGCGTTATCATCGCGATAGCCCGAACGCGCCCGATGGCCCGGCCAAGACGATGCTGGGGGCGGGGCAGAAGGCCTGGCTTAAGCGCGAACTCAAGGCTTCGAAAGCCACGTTCAAACTGCTGGTCTCGGGCACTGGCTGGTCGAACGCGGAGCGGCCCGGCGACAGCTGGGCGATGTATCTCGACGAGCGCAACGAGCTGCTCGACTTCATCCGCGACAACAAGGTCAGCGGCTGCCTCGGCATTTCGGGCGACGTCCATATGGGCGAGGCCAATTGCGTGCCGTGGAGCGAGAAGGGCGGCTATGATTTCTACGATCTGGTCAGCTCGGGGCTGGCGCAACTGCTCAGCCCGAAGTTCGTCGATCAGCTTCCCGAAGTGCGGCTGCGCGCGCCCTGGGTGGGCAGCGCCAATTTCGGTGTGCTGGATTTCAGCTTCGATCCCGAGCCCAGGGTCGAGATGAGCGTGCGCAACGTGATCGGTTCGCCGGTGTGGGACCCGATCGTCGTCAAGGGCGCTGATCTGGTCAACGGGCGCTCGAGCTGGGCCTCGGCGATCGATCCCAAGGAAAAGAAACGCCGCGACCGCGTGGCCGCGGGCGGCAATTATTATGGAGTGGAAAAGTGAGTCGGTTCGAGATGGTTGCGATTGCCCGCGAGGAATTCGAAGCGATGAAGGCGCGGCTGCCCAAGGCGACGTCGGAGGGCCTGTTCGACACCTATCGGATCAGCCAGAACACCTGGTACAAGCTGCGTGACGGCCTGCCGGTAAAGCGCAAGACCATCGACCAGCTACGCGCGCGCTACGCACAGGTCGCCGCCGAGGCGCAGGGCAAGTGAGCAAGAAGCCGCTTCGCGTCGCCCTGATCGGCTCGGGATTCATGGGCCGCGCCCATGCGATGGCCTTTGCCGCCGCCGGGCGCACCTTCGATCTGCCGGTCGAGCCGGTGCTGGAAATCCAGGCCGACCGCGACGCCGAGACCTCGGCCAGGGCAGCGGCGCAGCTCGGTTTCGCGCGCTCGACCGGGGATTGGCGCGAGGCGGTCAATGATCCCGCTGTCGATCTCGTCGCGATCGCCACGCCCAATCTGCTCCATGCGCCGATCGCGCTGGCGGCATTGGCGGCGGGCAAGCCGGTCTATTGCGAAAAGCCGTTGGCGGCGACGCTGGCCGAATCGCAGGCGATGGCCGATGCCGCCGCCGCTTCGGGCCTGCCGACGGCGGTGGGCTTCACCTATCTCTACAATCCGATGATCGCGGTGGCCCGCGAGCTGATCGCCAGCGGCGAGATCGGCGAAGTCACGGCGTTTCGCGGCATCCATGCCGAGGATTTCATGGCTTCGCCCGATGCGCCGTTCAACTGGCGCTGCGAGCCCGAACAGGCGGGCGGGGCGCTGGCCGATATCGGCAGCCATATCATCGCCATGGCGCGGCATCTGCTCGGCGAGATCGCCGAGGTTTCGGGCGCCCTCCACACCGCGCACCCGATGCGCCGCGATTCCGCCGGCGTCGAGCGGGCGGTGCGCGTGGACGATCAGATGGACGCATTGGTGCGCTTCGCCAACGGCGCGACCGGCACGCTCTCGGCAAGCTGGATCGCCACCGGCCGCAAGATGGGGCTGGGCTTCGAAGTCAGCGGTACCAGGGGCTCGATCAGCTTCACGCAGGAGCGCTTCAACGAGCTTCAGCTCTACCGGACCGGGCCGGGGATCAACAACGGCTTCACGACGATCATGGCCGGGCCCGGACACGGCGCCTATGGCGATTTCTGCCCGGCTTCGGGGCATCAGATCGGCTATAACGACCTCAAGACCATCGAAGTGAAGGCCGCGATCGACGCGGTGCTGGGCGACGGCTCGAACGCCAAGGACTTCGCCGATGCGTTGAAGGTCGAGCGGGTGGCCGACGCGATCCGGCGTTCGCATCGGGATGCGGTCTGGGCGGCGCCCTAGGCAACACCCGTCACCCCGGCGAAAGCCGGGGTCCAAGGTTATTCGGCAATGTCCTGCTTGGTTCTGGGTCCCGGCTTTCGCCGGGATGACGGTAGTGACTAGATCCGCTGAAGTGCCACCAGCAGCTCGGCCTGAATGGCCGGGGTGGAGGCCAGCACGGTCCCGCCCATCAGATCGAGCGGCTCGCCGAGCGTGCCCGTCACCAGTCCGCCGGCTTCGCGCACGATCACCGCGCCCGCGGCCATGTCCCAGGCGCTGACCGCCTGCTCCCAATAGGCATCGTGACGGCCGCAGGCGACCCAGGCCATGTCGATGGCGCCCGCGCCCAGCCGGCGGATGCCGGTGATGCGATCGGTCAGCCGCTCCATCTCGGCATGGAATTGCGCATGATCGGGCTTGGTCGCGAAAGGGATGCCGACGCCGAGCACCGCTTCGCCCAGCGTCGCCCGCGAGGAGATGCGGATCGGGGCATCGTTGAGCCACGCGCCCGCGCCCTCCTCCGCCCAGAACAGCTCGTCGAGTACCGGCACATAAGTGACTCCGGCGATGACATGGCCCGAGCGGGCGAGGGCGATGTTGACCGCGAACAGCGGCGATCCGGTCAGGAAATTGGTGGTGCCGTCGAGGGGATCGACGATCCAGACATGCTCGGTGTCCTCGCCTTTCTGAAGCCCGCCTTCCTCGCCGAGAAAGCCGTAGCTCGGTGCAAACGCCATAAGAGCGGCCTTGACCGTCTCCTCGGCCCGCAGATCCGCCTCGCTGAACATGTCGGCGACACCGGCCTTGTTCTGGATGGTGAGCGAGGCGATACGGGCACGGTCTTCGATCAGGCCGGCCCCGGCACTGCGGGCGGCGGCGATCATGGCGGCGATAGTGGCGGATTGGGTCATGCGCTCATGAACATAAATTTCACTAAAAGATCAAGTTGGAATATTTGTTCGATCATCGACCGTTGTCGCTCCAGTGTGGCGGATCGCTGAGCAGCTTGATGACACCATAGGTCGCGCCGACCTTGTGAAGATCGGTGTTGGCATCGCCGGTGCGCGGGTCGGCAAGCGGCCATTTCTTGCCCGTCCTATCCTTTATCTGGATGGTGCCGGTCCAGCCGATCGTCATATCGACGGCCCGGCCTTCGATGTGGAGCGAGGTCAGCGAGGGCTGGAAGGCGATGCCGAACAGATCGGACATTTCCTTTGCTCCCTTTTTCGATTTGGCGAGGTCGCCATGATCCCAGCGGATCGCGAGCCCGGCCACGGCCGGCACGTCCTTGGGAGCGACTTCGCCGCGCGAGACGCGCCACGAATAATGCATGAGATGCGCGCGGGTGCGGTTGCGGCGGGTGGCCGAGACGGTGACCTTGGCGCCGGCCTCCCTGAGCGCATTGATGAATGCCGCGGCATTGTCACGAAACGGGGCCGCCAGATCGACCAGCTTGTCGCTGTTCGGATATTTGGCCTGATTGGCGTTCCACCATGCCGCACCGCTGAGCGACGCCTGCGATCCTTGGCCGGTCGAGAGCGCGGTCCAGGTCTTGCCGCCGGGTGTTACCAGGCCATCGGGCTTGGGCAGGGCAATGACCTGCGCCTGATAGGCTGTGATCGCGGCGATGGTGCGCGCGCCGCAATCGCCATCGGGGTTGAGCTCGGGCTGGCCGGTGGCGGCGAGCCAGTCGTTGAGAAGATGCTGGACGACAATCACGTCGGCGAGATCGTTGACCCCGCTTTTGCCCACCGATGCGCCGATCGCCATGCCCGCCTCCCCGCTGTGACAAGGGGAGGCGTAATGGGCGATTTCCTACATTGCTAGCCGCCGAACACGCGCGCGAAGATCGTGTCGACCTGCTTGTAGTGATAGCCGAGGTCGAACTTGTCCTCGAGCTCGGCTTCGCTCAGCGCCGCGGTGACTTCGGGGTCGGCCTTGAGCAGTTCGAGCAGCGATAGCTGGCCGTCGCTCTCCCACACCTTCATCGCGTTGCGCTGGACGAGGCGGTAGCTGTCTTCGCGGCTGACGCCGGCCTGGGTGAGCGCCAGCAGCACGCGCTGCGAGTGGATCAGGCCGCCCATGCGATCCATGTTGCGCTGCATGCGCTCGGGATAGACGAGCAGCTTGTCGATCACGCCGGTCAGGCGGGCGAGGGCGAAATCGAGGGTGATCGTCGCGTCCGGGCCGATATAGCGCTCGACGGAGCTGTGGCTGATGTCGCGCTCATGCCATAGCGCCACATTTTCCATCGCGGGCGTGACCGCGCTGCGGACCATGCGGGCGAGGCCGGTGAGGTTCTCGGTCAGCACCGGGTTGCGCTTATGCGGCATCGCCGACGAGCCCTTCTGGCCCGGCGAGAAATACTCCTCGGCTTCGAGGACTTCGGTGCGCTGCAAGTGGCGGACTTCGGTGGCGAGGCGCTCGATCGAGCTGGCGATGACGCCCAGCGTGGCAAAGAACATCGCATGGCGATCGCGCGGGATGACCTGGGTCGAGACCGGCTCGACGGCGAGGCCGAGCTTGGCGGCGACATGTTCCTCGACGCGCGGATCGATATTGGCGAAGGTGCCGACCGCGCCGGAGATGGCGCAGGTGGCGATGTCTTCGCGGGCGGCGATCAGCCGCTTCCTGGCGCGGGCGAACTCGGCATGGGCCTCGGCGAGCTTGAGGCCGAAGGTGACCGGCTCGGCATGGATGCCGTGGCTGCGGCCGATCGTCGGGGTGAGCTTATGCTCCCTTGCCCGGCGCTCGAGGACTTCGAGCAGCTTGTCGAGATCGGCGAGCAGGATGTCGCTAGCGCGGGCGAGCTGAACCGCGAGGCAGGTGTCGAGCACGTCCGAGCTGGTCATGCCCTGATGCATGTAGCGGGCCTCGTCGCCGACCTGTTCGGCGACCCAGGTGAGGAAGGCGATGACGTCATGCTTGGTGACGGCTTCGATGGCGTCGATGGCGGCGACATCGATGGTCGGGTTCGTCGCCCACCACTTCCACAGCGCGTCAGCGGCCGCCTTGGGGACCACGCCCAGTTCCGCCAGCTTTTCGGTGGCGTGCGCCTCGATTTCGAACCAGATGCCGAGGCGCGTCTCGGGCGACCAGATCGCGGTCATTTCGGGGCGGGAGTAGCGCGGGACCATCGGGGAACCTTTCGGGCAGGAGTCGCCGGCGCCCCTAGCAAGCGCTCCCTATACTTGCCAGCGGAAGCGGCCGGTGACCGGCCCGTCGGGCAACGCCTCCACGCGCTCACCGTGGCGCAGGCGCCACAGGGCAATTGAAATGCGATGAACTGCCATTCCACAGGGATGGGTTGAGGCTAGAGGGGGTGAAACCTGGAACAACAGCCCCAAATTATATGTTGTAGGGGGTGAGTTATAAAAGAGAAATTGCTGCAGCCTTTAAATGTTGGCGCGGTAATAATTAAGGAGAGAGTATCGTGCTTAAATCAATTCTTCTTGCGACATCTATGCTTGTTGCTGCTCCTGTCTTTGCACAGGATAAGCCGGCGACTGCGGAATCGCAGCCGGTGCAGACCGCGCCCGCCACTACTACCGAAGCACCTGCGACCGATGACGCTGCGCCGGCCGCGACGGCCGCACCGGCCACGACCGCTGAGGCTTCGCCGCAGACCGCGGCGCCGGCAACGCCCGCGCAGCCCGCACCGGTTGATGCGGCTGCCGCGCAGCCTGCCGCAGCGCAGCCCGCTTCGAGCCAGGAGCAGGTCGCGATGGCCGTGGGCCGCGATTTCGGGACCTACGACACCGATGGCGATGGCACGCTGAATGCCGCCGAGTTTGCCAGCTGGATGAGCGCGCTCCGCAAGGCCGCCGAGCCAAGCTTCATGCCGGATTCGCCCGAAGCCAAGACATGGGCGGCGCAGGCGTTCACCACGGCGGACGCCGATAAGAGCGCTTCGGTCAACAAGCAGGAGCTGACCACGTTCCTGACCCCGAAACCTTCCTAAACGCCGTACGCATGGCGTTACTCCCGACGCCCGCCGGACTTGCCTCCGGCGGGCGTTTGGGCGTTCAGGCGGGACACTTGCCCTTGATGAGCAGCGGTGCCGCGGTGCGCACCCAGGCGATGTCGCGGTCGCGCTGGGGTACCACGTCGCTGCGCAGAATGGGGATGCGGGCGACTTCCTTGCCCGACTGCGTCAACACCAGCGCGCCTTCGCCATTGTCGAACGCGGTGACCAGCGCGTCGAGCTCGTCCTGCGGCCATTCGCTGTCATAGGGATTGGACGATCCGGGTTGTCCGGCCTCGCCGCCGATCAGCGCCAGATCGTAGAAGCCGCTGTTGAGGCGCACCGGTTTGGACAGCATGCTGCCGGCCTGAAGCTGAAGCGCCAGGGATTCGAACGGCGCAAGGCGCGCACCGGCGAAGCGCCCGGTGCTGAGCGATATGCGGGCGATATGCGCACGGCCCGCCGGCGCGCCCGTGGCGTCGAGGAAGAACTCGTAATTGATCCCTAAATAGGCGTGAAGATCGCTCTGCGGGCCGAACAGCTTGGTGCCGCCGGCGGGATAGACCGCATGCTCGGGATCGCCGCGATGCTCGAAGGCAATGTCGGCCTTGTACCGGCCATCGCCGGTCTCGCGCAGATCGACGGTGTTCGCCATGCAATAGAGATGACCTTGATAATCCTTCTTCGCGGCGGTCTGCGCCAGCGCCGGGGATGCGGCGCACAAAGCGGCGGCTAGCAACGTACCTGTGAATTTCATCAATTCCCTCCTATCATCAGATCAGCCCTTGCCCGCGCAGGCTGGAATGGCCTTCGGCACCCATGATGATGTGATCGTGCACCGCGATGCCGAGGCGCTTGCCGGCATCGGCGATATTGCGGGTGATCTCGATATCGGCGCGGCTGGGCGAGGGATCGCCCGAAGGGTGGTTATGGACAAGGATCAATGCCGCCGATTTGAGCTCCATCGCGCGGCGCACAACCTCGCGGACATAGACCGCGGCTTCGTCGATCGAGCCCTCGCTCATCACTTCGTCGCGGATCAGCATGTTCTTCGAATTGAGGTGCAGGACGCGGAAGCGTTCGTTGCCGTGATGCGCCATGTCGGCACGAAGATAATCGAGCAGCGCCTGCCAGTTGGCGAGCACGGGCTTTTCAGCGACCTGGGCCCGGAGCAGGCGCAACGCCGCGGCATGGGCGATCTTGATCGCCGCCGCGCTGGTCTCGCCCATGCCCTTCACCCGCAGCAGATCGGCGGAATCAGCAGTGAGCACCCCGGCGATGCCGCCGAACTCATGAAGCAATGCCTTGGCCAAGGGCTTGGTGTCGATGCGGCGTATGGCCAAGCCGAGGATATATTCGACCAACTCGTGATCGAGCAGCGCGTCCGCGCCGCCTTCGAATAGCCGCTGGCGCAGGCGCTCGCGATGGCCGCTATTGTCGGGGGCGTCGGACATGGCCGAAGGCGTATCGGGAGTGGGGAGGACACGCAATCTCCGCGATCGCCAGAGCGGCTTGGTTGCAGTGCGGCACCGGTGTTGACTCGAAGCCATGCCCTGCTAAAGCGCCCGTGCCTTGGCGGGCTCGCCTTTGGGCACAAGCGCTTGGCCCTGCCGGTGACGGCATCTGGGAGAAGCGAATTGGCCGAAGAAGAGCCCGGACTGGACCCCTTGCCCGAGGATGCACGCCTTAACTCGCTCGACGAGCGATTGCGGCGAGCGAAATCGGACGAGGCGATCAGAAACGGCGGCGGCAGCGATAAGGGCCAGGGGGATTACAACCTGGGCAATCGCGTGCTGGCCGAGCTGGTCGGCGGTATGGCCGGAGGTGCGCTGATCGGGTGGGTACTCGATCGTTTTCTGGGCACTTCCCCCTGGCTCCTGCTCGTCTTGCTCTTCTTGGGCATCGGATCGGCGTTCAGGAACATCATTCGGATTTCGAACCAGCGCTCGAAGTGATTCTTCGGGCGCTTTGGCTAATGAGGCGGACGAACAAGCGTGGCGGCTGAATCAGGCAAGATCGACCCGATGCACCAGTTCCAGATCCAGACGATCTGGGATCCGGGCTTCAGCATCGCGGGTCATCCGATCGTCCTCACCAATTCGGCGGTGTGGATGATCGCGGCGGCGGTGCTGCTCTGGGCGTTCATGCTGATGGGCATGAAGCGCCAGGTGATCCCGACCCGCGGCCAGATGCTGGTGGAGAATTTCACCGGTTTCGTCACCAAGCTGGTAGACGATAATATCGGCCATGGCGGGCGCAAATACACGCCGTACATCTTCTCGCTGTTCATGTTCATCCTGTTCGCCAACCTGATCGGCCTGCTGCCGCTGGGCCTCGTCGGCGTGCATCCCTTCACTTTCACCAGCCACTTCACGGTCACCGGCGTGCTGGCGATCATGAGCTTCGCGATCGTGCTGATCGTCGGCTTCTGGAAGCATGGCATCAAGTTCTTCACCCTGTTCATCCCGCACGGCACGCCGCTGCCGATGGTGCTGGTGATCTTCCCGATCGAGCTGGTCTCGTTCCTGTTCCGCCCGTTCTCGCTGGGTCTGCGACTGTTCGTGGCGATGATCGCCGGGCACATCCTGTTGAAGGTCCTTGCGGGCTTCGTCATCAACGCCGCCAATGCCAGTCCGGTCTGGGGCGGGGTGGTCGGCATTCCCAGCTTCGTGCTGATGATCGGCGTTTCGGCGCTCGAAGTGCTGGTCGCCGGCATCCAGGCCTATGTCTTTGCGCTGCTCACGTCGCTGTACATTCACGACGCCGAGCATCTGCACTGAGTTTTCCGTACCAACCTAAAGATACAAGCAGGAGTTTTTGAAATGGACGCAGAAGCAGCAAAGCTGATCGGTGCAGGTCTTGCCGCCATCGGCGCCGGCATGGCCGCCATCGGTGTGGGCAACGTGTTCGGTTCGTTCCTCGAGGGTGCGCTGCGCAACCCGGGTGCGGCCGATGGCCAGCAGGGCCGCCTCTTCATCGGCTTCGCGGCCGCCGAGCTTCTCGGTCTGCTCGCGTTCGTCGTCGCGATGATCCTGATCTTCGTCGCGTAACTTGTCGCCCAGTTCGGGCCGGGGATGACCCGGCCCGCAACCGGACAGGATTGAAATGCCCCAGATCTCCCAGCTCGCCGAGACGTATGCATCCCAGATCTTCTGGCTGCTGCTGACGTTCGGCTTCGTCTTCTTCGTGGTCGGCAAGATGATGCTGCCCAAGGTGCTGTCGACCGTCGACGCGCGTGACCAGTCGGTCGCGGGCGATCTCGCGGCGGCGGAAGCCGCGCGCGCCGCGGCGGACCAGGCCGAGGAAAATTGGCGGGTTCAGGAGAATGCGGCGCGCGAAGCCGCCCAGAAGCGTATCGCCGAGGCGCGCGCCAAGGGCAGCGCCAAGGCCGAAAAGACCCTCGCCGCGGCTGGCGCCAAGAACGATGCCAAGCTGGCCGATGCCGAAGCGCGCATCGCCGATGCCAGCAAGGCGGCGATGGCCGAAATCGAAGCGGTAGCGGCCGACGCGGCGGCGGACATCGTCGCCCGAATCTCGGGTGCGAAGGTGACATCCGCCGAGGCGAAGACTGCAGTGAAGGCGGCGCTCAATGGCTAATCTCCAGGCACCCGATGCTGGCGACGCCGCGGTCGCGCAGAACCTTTCCGAAGCCAAGCATGGCGAAGGCATGGACGTGCCGCACACCGGCACGGACGCGCTGACCACCGGCACCGAAGCGCATGGCGGCGCGCATGCTCCCGATCCCACGCTGTTCGGTTTCATGGACGCGACCGTCTGGGTATCGGTGGCGATGGCGGTGTTTATCGTGGTGCTGCTGTGGAAGAAGGTGCCGTCGCTGATCACGCGCGGGCTCGACAACCAGATCGCAGCGATCCGCACGCGTCTCGACGAAGCGAAGCAGCTTCGCGCCGAGGCCGAAGCGCTTCGCGACGAATATGCCAGGAAGATCGCCGGCGCCGAAGCCGAGGCAGCGGCGATGATCGCCCATGCCGACGAGGAGGCGAAGGGCGTGCTGGCCAAGGCCGAGGCTGATGCCAAGGACCTGACCAAGCGCCGTGCCAAGATGGCCGAGGACAAGATCGCCGCCGCCGAGCGCGCCGCGCTTTCCGAGATCCGCGCCAAGACCGCCGAGGCCGCCACCAGGGCCGCCGCCGCGATCATCGCGCAGAAGCACGACGCGGGCGCCGACAAGGCGCTGGTCGACAAGACGATCGCGGGTCTGGGCCGGCTCAACTGACGCTGGACTGGCGGTTCGCGATTTGGGAAGCCCCGGCCTGAGCGCCGGGGTTTTTCGTTTGTGCTCGTTCTCCTGCGAAAGCAGGAGTGCAGGGTCGGGCGTTCGTGGCTCCGGGCTCCTGTTTTCGCAGGAGCATAAGAGTCAGAGGTCGTTCTGGATCACGCCGATCCAAACCTTCCGATCATCCGCGATCCGCCCTTCGGCATCGGTGTGCCAGTCCGAGCGCGTGACCGAACCGCCGACCTTCTGGAACCAGACATTGCCGCCGATCGAACTGCACATGCCATTGCCGGCCGCGACGACGATATCGACATGCGAGTCGAAGAAGCGCCGGGCGTCGAGCTGCTCCAGCGCCTCGGCATAGCTGCCCGGAGGGTCGCGTTCGCCGCGCGCGTTCCAGATCAGGTCGCCGACGCGCGGGGAGAATAGTGCCGGATCGTGGAGTATCAGTTTGCCGCTCATCCCGTCATGACGGCGGATGCGATCGACATAGACCGAATGGGTCTCGTCACCCCGGAACGCGCCGCCCGCGCCGGCCTCGGCAAAGCACCAACTGATGAACGCCGCCGACCAGGGCTCGGGGGTCAGCCCGTCCCATGTCGGCCTGCCGACCGCATCCCAATATTCGCCGATCCGCGCCGTCTGCGGCGGTTCATCGAGATTGGCGCCGAGATCCCAGTGATCGTCGAGATGCCGGGTGGTGCGGCGGAAGAAATCCCATTCGCGCGCCGCAACGGCGATCAGCCTTTCGGCAATGTCGCCCATGAGCGCACTCCTTGAGGCGGCGCGCGGGCAGCCCGCGCGCCTGCCGATTATTCCGCCATCAGCGGGATCTGGGCCCGGGCATCGGCGTAGGGATCGCTGATCTGCGTGCCGCCCTTGCGATAGCAGATGAACTCCAGCATGGCTTCGTTGATGCTGTCCTTCCCGGGCACTTTGTGGTCATTGATCGTCAGCGACGCCTCGGTGCTAATATGCTTACCCGACGCGTCGAAATAGCTATATTCGAGCGTGCGGAAATAATTGCCGGGGCAATCATATTCGGAGCGGACTTCGGTGGAGAAAACTCCGGAATTGCCGTTGAGCTGCTCCTTGTAGACGCTCTTGGTGATCGCGATGATCTTGCCGCCGAGGGGGCGCACGCTCGCCAGATCGACATAGCTCATCTGCTTGGCATTGCCGCCGACGCGGTACCAGCTTTGCGCGGAAGCCTGACCAGGCACGGACATGAGCAAGGCGGTCGCCGCCGCAGCGATAATCAGACGCATAAATCGAGCCTCAATATGGAATCTTCCGGCAGTCTGGCACGGCTTTGCCCGCGCGGAAAGATCAGTCTTTCGCGGCACCAGCGTGGCGCCCGGCGCGCCGTCAAGCTAAGGGTCACGAATGACCACGCAACGCTGGCTCAACATCGCCGCGATCCTGACCGCCGCGCTCATTCTGCTCGCGCTCTTCGCGGCGTGGCGCAGCGCGCATCCGCGCCCGCTCACCGCGGAGGAAATCCGCGAACGCACCGCCGCCGAGATCAACCGCATCGAAGCGCGCGCCGCCGAAATGGAGCGCAACGCGTCCACGCCTTGAGGTGGAACTATATTTCTCTTCGTCACCCCGGCTCAAGGCCGGGATGGCGAATATATGGACCAGCGCCGAATCCCTAGGGCTTGCGGAAGCGGTAGACGAACTGGTCGGTCTTGCCGCGGATCGCCTTGTCGAAGACGGTCAGGCTGTGATCGTCGGCAGGATTGCGCAGCACTGGCAGCTCACCGTCATAGACGAAGCCCGCCGATTCCACGTCCGCGCGCGCCGCGGCCGGATCGATGCGGTGGAGCGTATCGGGCGCCTTCATCCCGGGATCGGCATTGGCGACGTGATCGGCGACGATCAGCACGCCGCCGGGTTTGAGTGAATCATAGAGCTTCCTGGCGGCGACCTTGCCGAAATCGGGGGTAGCGAAGGCCGGGGTGTGGAGATCGTGCCAGTTCTCGAAGGTGAAGATTATGTCGAGTGGCTCAGGGAAAGCGAAGTCGGCGCCCGGCACCATCGAGACGGTGACATTGGCATAGGTGTCGCTGAGCGGCTTGGCGTTGGGATCGGCATATTTGGCGAACTCGGCGGGCTGATAGCCATAGACATGGCCGTTGGGTCCGACCGCGGTGGCGACGATGCGCGACCAATAGCCGCCGCCCATCACGAAATCGCCGACCTTGTCGCCCGGCTTGACCCCGGCAAAGGCCAGCACTTCCGCCGGGTGCCGCGAAGCATCGCGAGCGCGGTCGGCTTCGGGGCGGGAGGGATCGGCAAGCCCGGCGGTGATCGCGGATTCGGCCGATTGGGCATGCGCCGCGAAGGGGGTGGCGAGGGCGAGCAAGGCGGTGGCGACGAGCAGCTTCATGGCAATCTCTCCCGGAATTTCGCGGGACTATGGACCGATCCTGGGCGGGATCAAGTTGCCGTGAGTCCGCCGCGCTCCTAGATCACTAGCCGACCATGTCCGACCCCAATTCCCCCAATCGCTTCAACGAGGAAAAGGCGACCTATGCCGTGCGCGGCTCGGAAATGCCGGACCTCGATGCCGGGGTGTCGGCGATCCGCAATGTCGTGAAGACGCTGCCGGCGCGGCCCGGCGTCTACCGGATGCAGGATGCGCGCGGCGACGTGCTGTATGTCGGCAAGGCACGGGCGCTGAAGAACAGGGTGACCAACTACACCCAGGTGTCGCGGCTTTCGAAACGGCTGCAGCGGATGGTGGCGCAGACCCGGTCGATGACGATCGTCACCACCAACAACGAAGCGGAGGCGCTGCTGCTCGAGGCGCAGCTGATCAAGCGCTATCGCCCGCCCTATAATGTGCTGCTGCGCGACGATAAGAGCTTCCCGTTCATCCTGCTGCGCGCCGATCACGCCTTTCCGCGCGTCCAGCTCCATCGCGGCGCGCGGCGGGCCAAGGGGGACTATTTCGGTCCGTTCGCGGGGGCGGGACAGGTGCGTAAGACGCTCAACGCGCTGCAGAAGCTGTTCCTGCTGCGGAGCTGCACCGACGGTTTCTTCGCCACCCGTGACCGGCCATGCCTGCTCTATCAGATCCGCCGCTGCTCGGCGCCGTGCGTCGGGCGGATCGACGAGGCCGGCTATGCCGAGCTGATGGCCGACGCCAGGGACTTTCTGGCCGGCAAATCGACCAAGGTGCAGACCAAGCTGGGCGAGGCGATGACCGCCGCCGCCGAGCGGATGGACTTTGAGCAGGCGGCGGTGCTGCGCGACCGATTGAAGGCGCTGACCTTCATTCAGGGCAGCCAGGCGATCAACGCCGAGGGCGTGGGCGATGCCGATATCTTCGCGATGGCGTGCAAGAGCGGCGTGATGGGCATCCAGGCCTTCTTCATCCGCGGCGGCCAGAATTGGGGGCATCGCAGCTTCTTTCCTACGCACACCCAGGACGTGCCCGAGGACGAGGTGCTGAGCGCCTTCCTGATGCAATTCTATGAGGAGGTGCCGCCACCGCGGAACGTGTTCGTCGACCGCGCGCTGGCCGAGGCCGAGCTGCTGGCTGAAGCGATGGCCGAGCGGGCGGGGCACAAGGTCGAACTGAGCGTGCCGCAGCGGGGTCCAAGGCGGCGGCTGATGGATCAGGCCAAGCGCAACGCCGTCGAGGCGCTCGACCGGCGGATGGCGGAGAGCACGACCCAGGCGCGGCTGCTTGCCGAGATCGCCGATGTGTTCGAGCTGCCCGACAGCCCCGAGCGGATCGAGATCTATGACAACAGCCATATCCAGGGCGCCAATGCCGTGGGGGCGATGGTCGTCGCCGGGCCGGAGGGGTTCCGCAAGGGCCAGTATCGCAAGTTCAACATGAAGCGCCCCGAGACCATCGCCGGCGACGATTACGGGATGATGCGCGAGATGCTGTCGCGCCGCTTCGCCCGCGCGCAGAACGAGGATCCGGACCGCACGCAGGGCGACTGGCCCGATCTGGTGCTGATCGATGGCGGGCGCGGCCAGTTGAGCACGGCGATGGGCGTGCTCGAGGATCTCGGCATCGAGGATGTCTGCATGGTCGGCGTGGCCAAGGGGCCGCACCATGGCCGCGAGGGGCGCGAGGTGTTTCACCTGATGGACGGGCGCGAGCTGATGCTGCCGGTCAATTCACCGACCTTGTTTTTCATCCAGCGGCTGCGCGACGAGGCGCACCGCTTCGCGATTGGCGTCCACCGCGAGAAGCGTGCCAAGGCGATCGGCGCCTCGCCGCTCGACGAGGTGCCGGGAATCGGCCCGGCGCGGAAAAAGGCGCTGCTGATGCATTTCGGGACGGCGCGGGCGGTGCGCGGCGCCAGCCTGGAGGATCTGCAAAAGGCGCCGGGGGTGAGTAAGGCGATGGCGCAGCAGCTCCACGATTATTTCAACGCGCGCTGAGCGGCTTCCCGAAAAGGGCCAATGCGGCCAGACAAGCGCTTGTATGCCGGTTCCCAGCCGTTAGGTTCGGAGAACATCAGGGGGATCGGATGCTGCGGAAATCACTCGTTTTAGTTGCGGCTCTGTGCAGCTGCGCCACCATCGCGCATGCCGGCGACAAGCCATTGTATCAGGCGGCGCCGGCCTGGGTGAAGCCCGCGCCCGCGATCGATGCCGGCAAATTGAGCGATGCCGATCCGATCATGCTGATGCTCGATCAGCAGCAGCGCGTGAGCGAAGGCGCGGTGTGGAGCTATGTCGAGATGGCGATGCGCATGGCTTCGCCACAGGTGCTGATGCAGTCCGGCACGATCCCGCTGGTGTGGGATCCGTCCAAGGGCGATCTGATCGTCCATAGCGTCGAGATCATCCGCGGCACCGAGCGGATCGACGTACTGGCCGGGGGCAAGCGTTTCGAGGTGCTCCAGCGCGAGCAGCAGCTGGAGAACGCCGCGCTGAACGGAATGCTGACGGCGACGTTCGCGGTCGAGGGCATTCGCGTGGGCGACGTGCTCAAGGTTGGCTTCTCGATCACGCGCAAGGACCCCGCGCTCAACGGCCATGTCCAGACGATCGCGCCGCTGATCGCCGAGCCGATACGGTTGCAGTTCGGCCGGGTCCGGGTGATGTGGCCGCAGGCGATGAACCTGCGCTGGCGCTCGTACATGAAGACCGCCGATCTCAAGCCGGTCGACACGCCCGACGGCTTTCGCGAGCTCAATCTCCAGATGCCGGTCGCCAAGCCCGCCGAGGTGCCGAGCGACGCGCCGCTGCGCTACCAGCCGCTGCCGCTGCTCGAAGCGACCGATTATGCCGGCTGGGCCGATGTCTCGAAGGGGATGGCGGTGCATTACCGCACCGAGGGGACGATCGCGCCCGGCAGCCCGCTGGCCGGCGAGGTCGCGAAGATCGTGGCGGCGACCAGCGATCCGCGCCTGCGCGCGGCGATGGCGCTGCAACTGGTGCAGGACAAGGTCCGCTACCTCTTCAAGGGAATGGATACCGGCAATTATGTGCCCCAGGCGCCGTCGCTGACCTGGTCGGTGCGCTATGGCGATTGCAAGGCCAAGTCGATGCTGCTGCTCGCGATGCTGCGGGCGATGGGGATCGAGGCCGAGGCGGTGCTGGTCAGCATGGACGCTGGCGATCTCGTGCCGGCGCGGCTGGAGATGCCGGGCGCGTTCAACCATGTCATCGTTCATGCGACCATCGGCGGAGAGGGCCTGTGGCTCGACGGCACCGGCGCCGGCGCGCGGCTGAGCGATATCGGCGACGTGCCGCCATTCCGTCACGCGCTGCCGCTGCGCGACGGCGGAGCCGAGCTGCTGCCGATGACGCCAAAGCCAAACGCGCGCCCGACCACCGATGCCGAAATCGAAGTCGATGCCAGCGCGGGCGTGCTGTTCCCGGCGCCGTTCAAGGCGCGGTTCACGGTGCGCGGGCAACAGGCGGAGTTGCTCCGCGTGGTCGCCGCGCAATCGGACAAGGACAGCACCAACAAGATGATCGACGCGATCATCGGCGCGCAGGTGGGCACCAGTTCCGAGATCGTCGACCGCAGCTTCAAATATGACGAGGCGACCGCGACCGCGCTCGTGACCGCCAGCGGCATCACCTATCCCGAGTGGAAGAAGGTCGAGGGCCGCTTCAGGGTGAAGCTCGATCCGACGATCGAGGGCATCAGCTTCTCGCCGGACCGAGCGCGCCCGGCGTGGCGCGACATCCCGGTGAGCAGCGGCGCCTATGACGATACGCGCGTGCTGCGGCGCATGCATCTGCCGAACGAAGGCAATGGCTTCACCATCGAGGGCAATCGAATCCTGCCGCCGATGCTCGCCGGGGTGGTGCTCAAGCGCAGCGTCACGCTCGACAGCGGCTGGCTGACGATCGAGGACCGCTCGGTCACCGGCGTCGGCGAAATTGCGCCGGCCGATATTCCGGCGACGCGGGCGCAGGTCGCGCAGGCCAAGGCGCGGATGCTGACGGCGGTGGCGCCGCAGGGATATCCGCCCTTGTTCCGCCAGATCGAAGCGGCGCGGCGGAGCAAGACGCTCGATCCGATCCTCGCGGTCTACGCCAGGCAGATCGCCGAGAATCCGGACGAGGTGGAGGGCTATACCGACCGCGCCTGGTTCCTCGAACGCACCTATGACCGCAAGGCGGCGCTCCGTGACGTCAGCAAGGCGCTGGAACTGGAGCCGACGGCGGCACGCTATCTGTGGCGCGCGCGGCTCTATTCGATGCTGAACGACGACAAGGCCGCGATGGCCGATGCCCGTGCGGCGCTGGAGCTCGAACCGGCATCGGCGCAGGCGACTGGCCTGGTCGCCTCGCTGCTCGCCAGTTCGGGCAAGCGCGACGACGCGATCACGATGATCTCGGAAAAGATCGACGAAGGCGGTGACGACAAGCCGATCTATCAGAACGCGCTTGCCGACCTGCTCGCCGATGGCGGCCGCGTCGATGAAGGGCTGGCGATTCTAGATAACGCGATCGCCGCGGCGCCGGGCAAGCCCGACCTGCTCAATTCGCGCTGCTGGATGAAGGGCACCCGCAACGTCGCGCTGGAATCCGCGCTCAAGGACTGCACCAAGTCGATCGAACTGAGCGACGATCCCGGCGCGGCGCTCGACAGCCGCGGGATGGTCTATTTCCGGATGAACCGGATGGAGGACGCGCTCGCAGATTTCGACGCCGCGCTCGAGGATATGCCGGACCGGGCCGCCAGCCTGTATATGCGCGGCATCATCCGCAAGCGCAGCGGCGCGCCCGATGCCGAGGCGGACCTCGCGGCCGCCCGGCTGATCGCGCCGCGGATCGACGAAGCCTATGGCAAGTATGGGATCAAACCCTAGGCGTCGCACGGATTTGGAGTTTCTTCACTCGCACGCGCTAAGCCACGCAGCATGGCGACGCGCGTCTTCATCACGATCGATACCGAGCTCATGTGGCGGCACCACGTCGCGGGGCTCGATATGGCGACCATCGTCCAGCGGTCGCTGGAGCCGGCGGGCGTGGGCGTGGGTTGGCAGCTTGCCCAGCTCAAGCGCCACAATCTCAAGGCGTGCTTCTTCGTCGATCCGATGCCGGCGCTGGTCTACGGCCTCGATCCGATCAAGCGCGTGGTCGGTGCGATCCTGGAGGCGGGGCAGGAGGTGCAGTTGCACGTCCATCCCAACTGGACCGGGGCACATGCCGGCGACAAGGGCGCGACGCACGGGCCGTTCGAACTGATCGATTACAGTTTCGACGAGCAGGTCGGGCTGTTGCGCGGGGCGAGCGATATGCTGGTCGCGGCGGGTGCGCCCGAGCCGATCGCGTTCCGTTCGGGCAGCTATTCGGCGAGCGACGACACGTTGGGCGCGCTGGCGCAATTGGGCTTCGAATATGACTCCAGCCACAATGGCTCCGAGCATCCCTGGCCGAGCGCGATCTCGCTGCCGGTCACCCAGATCGCCCCGATCGGGCATCGCGGGCTGATCGAAGTGCCGGTGACGCTGATCGAGGACCAGAAAGGGCATTTGCGCCATTTCCAGATCTGCGCGCTGTCGGTCGGCGAGATGCAGGCGGCGCTCGATCATGCCGTGAAGCACGATCATGCCGCGGTGACGGTAGTCAGCCACGGCTTCGAGCTTGCAAATCGCGCAGGGACGCGGCCTAACGCGGTGCATGTGAAGCGCTTCGAGGCGCTATGTGCCATGTTAGCCAATCGCCGGGGGGTATTGGTGACGGAATTTTTCGGCGACCGGCCAAAGCTGGCGTTGGGTCGCGATGACAAGCCGCTGGGGCCGAACACGCTCCGCACGCGCCTGCGCCAGGCCGAGCAGCTTTGGTCGAACTGGGTCGAGGAGCGCGCGGCGTGAATGCGATGAGCGATATCGCCGCCCAGCCAGCGCCCCATCGATCGGATATGGCGCGTCCGATCCAGCTCAAGTTCGAGATCGGCGCCCGCACCCTGATGGCGATCCAGCGCTCGCTGGTGCGCATTCCCCAGAGCCTGGAGGATGCCCGGGCCGGGATGCTGCCCGAATTGCCGGCGCTGGAGCGCGACGCGCATGGCTATGCGATCACCTCGCTGCCGGAGACCCTTCAGTCGATGATGGTGTCGGCGTCGGGTGACATGCTGCCGTTCGTGCGGCAGCGCTACACGCGCTACTTCATCGATTTCTCGGTCGGTTTCGAAGGCTGGTGGAACGGTCTGTCGGCGAACGCGCGGCAGGGGTTGAAACGCAAGGCGAAGAAAATCGCGGCGGAAAGCGGTGGTGATCTCGACGTGCGCAGCTTCTCGCGGCCGAGCGAGCTGGACGAATTCCACGACGTCGCGCGGCGGATTTCGCTGCGCACTTATCAGGAGCGGCTACTGGGGTCGGGTCTGCCCGACAGCCCCGAATTCCTTCGCGAGATGGTGGCGATGTCGGCGCAGGACCGGGTGCGGGCGTGGTTGCTCTACATCGCGGGCGAGCCTGCGGCCTATCTCTACTGCCCGATCGTCGGCGACAATGTGATCTACGCGCATGTCGGCCATGACCCTGCGTTCAACGATCTCTCGCCGGGCGCGGTGCTGCAGCTGGAGGCGATGCGCGACCTGTTCGACGAGAACCGCTTCGCGCGCTTCGACTTCACCGAGGGAGAAGGCCAGCACAAGCGCCAGTTCGCGACTGGTGGGGTGCCGTGTATCGACCTGCTGCTGCTGCGGCCGTCGCTGGCCAATCGCGTGACAATGGCGGCTTTGGGCGGGTTCAATCGCGGCGTCGCGCTGGTGAAGCGCGGGGTGAATGCCGCGGGGCTGGGCAAGCTGGCGAAGAAGGTGCGGCGGGGCGGCTGATTAGCGCTGACTCCAGGCTGCGCTGCAAATGATGATAGCGCCCAATATCAAACCGAACCCCGCAACTAGTGACTCGCCTATCCAAAAGTCGCCTGTTTGGAATTCTGACAGTGCGGCAGGCATGAAAAATATGGCCATAACGGAAAGCCCGGCTGCCAATCGTTTCTGACCTGTCGCGAAGCCAATTCCTGCGCCCACGAGTGTCGCGGCTATAGCCTTGATCATATGCATTTGCCCTTTCCGTTGCACGGTCGAGGCTATGGCGGCGGTGACAGGCAATAATGAGCGATCCGTGAGCATTCGCTGAAATCGCTGCATCGCCATTCATGACGCGAGGTTTTACACAGTCCCCATGTATATCCGCGCCGAAGCCATCATCCTGAGCGTCCGTGCGCATGGCGAGCATGGGGCGGTGGTGCGGGCGCTTACCGAGGCTGACGGCTTGCAGGCCGGATATGTGCGGGGCGGGCGGTCGCGGGCGATGCGGCCCATCCTCCAGCCGGCCAATCTCGTGCTCGGCGAATGGCGGGCGCGAACCGAGGAGCAATTGCCGGGGCTGACCGTCGAGCTGATCCACAGCCGTGCGCCGATGTTCGGCGAGCCGCTGCCCGCCGCGGCGTTCGAATGGGCGACGGCGTTGACCGCTTCGGTGCTGCCGGAGGGTCAGCCCTATCCGCATGTTCATGACGCGCTCGACGGCGTGCTCGGGGCGATCGAGGCGGCGCCGGCGGCGCGGGGCTGGGCGGTGGCGCTGGTGCGTTATGAGCTTCTGCTGCTCGCCGAGCTGGGCTTCGGGCTCGATCTGGAGCGCTGCGCCGCGACTGGGGCGACGCAGGAATTGCACTTCGTCAGCCCGAAGAGCGGGACTGCCGTCAGCCGGATCGGCGCGGCGGGATATGAGAATCGACTGCTTCGCCTGCCGCCATTCCTGACGCTCGGCGGGGCGGCGGAATGGGGCGATATCCTCGACGGATTGAAGCTGACCGGGCATTTCCTGGAGCGCGATCTGCTGATCGGGAAAAGCGCGGATGTGATCGCGGCGCGGGCGCGGCTGGTCGATCGGCTCAAGCGCGCGGTTGCGTAAGCGGGAAGGGATCGGCAAAGCGGCCCAAACCATATGGGAGCGGGCATGCCGTTGATTGCTGTTCTGCCGGGTGACGGAATCGGGCCCGAAGTTACCGCCGAAGCGCGTCGCGTGCTGGAGGCCCTCAATCTCGATCTCCAGTTCGAGGAGGCGCCGGTCGGTGGCGCGGGCTATCTCGCGTCCGGCCGGCCGCTGCCGCCCGAGACGCTGGCGCTGGCCAAGCGCGCCGACGCTGTGCTGTTCGGCGCGGTCGGCGATCCGCGCTTCGAAGCGCTGGAGCGGCGGCTGCGGCCCGAGGCGGCGCTGCTGGCGCTGCGCCGCGAACTGGGGCTGTTCGCCAATATCCGCCCGGCCACGCTGTTTCCCGGGCTGGAGAGCGCGTCCCCGCTCAAGCCCGAGGTGGTCGCCGGGCTCGATATCGTCATCGTCCGCGAGCTGACCGGCGACGTTTATTTCGGCGAGAAGGGCCGCCGCAACAATCAGGAAGGCCTGCGCCAGGGCTATGACTGGATGTCGTATGACGAGGCCGAGGTCGAGCGGATCGCGGTCGTCGGCTTCGAGATGGCCAAGCGCCGCAAGCGCAAGCTCTGCTCGGTGGACAAGGCCAATGTGCTCGAGACTTCGCAGCTGTGGCGCGACGTGGTCAACGAAATCGCCGTGCGATATCCCGAAGTCGAACTGACCCACATGTATGTCGATAACGCGGCGATGCAGCTGGTGAAGCGCCCCGCCGATTTCGATGTGATCGTCACCGGCAATCTGTTTGGCGACATCCTCTCCGATCAGGCGAGCATGTGCGCGGGGTCGATCGGGATGCTGCCCTCGGCGTCGCTCGGCGACTGGAGCGGGGCCAATGGCATGTACGAGCCGATCCATGGCAGCGCGCCCGATATCGCCGGGCAGGGCAAGGCCAATCCCTGTGCCGCGATCCTCTCGGCGGCGATGCTGATGCGGCATTCGCTGAACGACGAGGCAAGCTTCCAGCGGATCGAGACCGCGGTGATAAAGGCGATCGCCGGTGGTGCGCGGACCCCGGATCTGGGCGGCACGATGACGACGCGCGAAATGGGCGATGCGGTGCTGCGGGAGCTTAAGTGACTCCCGATCTGCTCGAACTCGCCGTCGTCATCCCGACCTTCAACGAGCGGGGCAACGTCGCCACGCTGGTCGCCCGGCTCGACGCGGCATTGGCCGGGCGCAATTGGGAGGCGATCTTCGTCGACGACGACAGCCCCGACGGCACCGCCCAGGCGGTGCGCGAGTTGGCGCGGCTCGACAAGCGGGTGCGAGTGATCCAGCGGATCGGGCGGCGCGGGCTTTCGACCGCGTGCATCGAGGGCATGTGCGCGACCGCGGCGCCGTTCGTCGCGGTGATCGACGGCGACATGCAGCATGACGAGACCAAGCTGGCCGAAATGCTCGATGCGCTGGAAGCCGACGATACCCTTGAGGTCGTGATCGGATCGCGCTTCTGCGAAGGCGGCTGCACCGGCGAATGGGACAGCGACCGTGTGGCGAAGTCGGCATTCGCGACCCGGCTGTCGCGCCGGGTGCTCAAGGCCGATTTGACCGATCCGATGAGCGGCTTCTTCATGATCCGCACCGGGATCGTCCGGCAGATGGTGCCGACGCTGTCCGGCATCGGCTTCAAGATCCTGCTCGATATCATGACCGCTTCGCCGCAGCCGCTGAAGTTCGCCGAAGTGCCCTATGTGTTCCGCACGCGGACCGAGGGCGAGAGCAAGCTCGATCACGTCGTAGCGATGGAATATCTGATCGCGCTGTATGACCGGATGTTCGGCAAGGTCGTGCCGGTGCGGTTCGCCATGTTCTCCGGGATCGGCGCGCTGGGGGCGGGGATCCATTTTCTGATCCTCGGCGTGCTGTTCCGGATGATGGCCTTGCCCTTCGTGGCGGCGACGATCGTCGCGACGGTGGTGGCGATGACCTTCAACTTCTTCCTCAACAACGCGCTGACCTATCGCGGCCAGCGGCTGAAGGGCGCGAAGGCTTTGTGGGCCGGCTGGGTGAGCTTCTGCATCGTCTGCTCGGTCGGCGCGGCGGCGAATGTCGGCGTCGCGGCGTTCCTCCACAATGTCCAGCATGGCGACTGGCGGCTTTCGGCGCTGGCCGGGATCATGGTCGCGGCGGTGTGGAATTTCGCGCTGTCGTCGCGCTTCACCTGGGGGCGCTACTAGGCCTTGCCGTAGCAGGTGCCGGAGAGGCGGATCAGGCCGTCCTCGACCTCGCAGGCATTGCTTTCATCGAACCAGTAAAGGATCGGTCCAGACGTGCCACGGGTCAGCGCGCCGAGAAATTCGTCGCGCAGATACCAGCCCAGCACTTCCTCCGTCGCGGCGGGCCATTGGCTTAGGTGCTCGACAGGCGGAAAGCCGGCCGCGGAGAGTTCGTCCTCACCGCCGAATTGCCGATAATCGCGCTCCAGCTCATCGCGCAACGCCGCATATGCCGGAGCGATCATCGCGATCATCGCATCATTGTCGATGGTCAGCGTGAAATCGTGCCGCCGCATATCCGAGCGCGCCGAGCTGAGGCTCATCTCGGGCACGACGAAGGCGCTTGGCGGCGTCTCGATCCCGTCGATATGGAGGGCGCGGATGACGCTCACGCCCAGCTGGGAATCCACATCCAATGGCGGAAGCCCTGATCGCTGCCGAGCGGCGAGGCGGCGAGGATCGGATAGAAATAGACGAACGCCACCAGGCTGGCGGCGGCGAACCATTCCTCCCAGCCGCGATTCCTGCCCCGGTCGAAATGATGGAAGGCGACAGCCAGTGCCAGGCAGATGAAGATGCCCGAGAGGTGGTAGTAATAATAAAAGCCGAGCGACTTGGGGATGACGATGTAGATCGCCAGGCTCGCGGTCCACAGCAGCGCCATCGCCAGCGGGCGGATCGCCTTGTCCTTGAACCACGCCCAATAGCAGGCCAGCACCGCCAGCAGCCCGCCCCACATCACCACCGGATTGCCGATCAGTAGCACGCCGCGCTGGGCGCCGTCGTCATACTCGTAGAAATACCAGATCGGGCGGATCAGCAGCGGCCAGCTCCACCAGTTCGACTGATAGGTATGCGGCTGCAGCACCTGGGTCTGGAGCGCATACATATCCCATTGCTGGGCGAACAGGCCGGGCAGGCTGAGGGGCTCGTTGACGTAGAAGAAAGCGGGGAAGAAGGTCAGGAAATAGACCGTGATGCTGACCGCGCCCAGCAACGCCAAAGCCGGGATCGCGGGCAGGCCGCTCCAGTGCCGCTGGTCCTTGCCCGACAGCGCCGTGGCGAGCGGCTTCTTGGCTAGGCGCGCGTCGCGGGCGCGGATGACGAGGAAGGCGGCGGCGGCGAGCGCGATATAGGGGATCGCCGACCATTTGACCCCGGTGGCGAGGCCGAGCAGCGCGCTGGCGGCGATCCAGCGCCACCACACCGCGCGACCCTGTCCCCGCATCGCCCATAGCATCAATACCAGGCCCCAGAGCAGGAAGGCGCCGAGGAAGATGTCGAGCATCGCCGTCCGTGCCTGGACGAAGATCGTCTGATTGAACAACGCCAGCGCCGCGCCGATCAGAGCCGGGCGCATCGTCCCGAGCAGCAGCCACAGCAAGGCGAACACGCCGAGCACGGTGGCGGTGCCGGCGAGGCTCGGCATGAGCCGCCAGCCGACCGGATTGTCGCCGAACAGCATCATGCCCGCCGCGATCAGCTCCTTGCCGACCATCGGATGCTCGATATTGCGCGGGCCCGAGAGATCGAGGATCGCCTGGGCGGCGGGCACGTAATGGACCTCATCGAACATGATCCGAGTCGGCCGGTCGATATGCACGGTGAAGAGCGTTTGCGCCGCAAGACCGATCAGCAGCGCGACGATCCAGGGGCGGGTTTGGAGAGCCTTGACGCGTTCGAGCATGGCCGAGCGATAAACTATCATTTCGCCCCCGTCATGCGGGAGTTGGTTGACGGGGGCGGCTTCGCGCCTGCAAAGCGCTGTGCATGAAGCGCCGTACCGGACAGGATCCGAGCATCACCCGTACCTGGAAGCCCGCGACGCAGGCGATCCGGGGCGGCACGGCGCGTTCGGAATTTGGCGAGACCAGCGAGGCGCTGTTCCTCACTTCGGGCTATAGCTATGACTGCGCGGCCGACGCCGCGGCGCGCTTCGCCGGCGAGCAGGCAGGGATGACCTATTCGCGGCTGCAGAACCCGACCGTGCAGATGCTCGAGGAGCGGATCGCATTGCTGGAGGGCGCAGAGGCCTGTCGGACGATGTCGACGGGTATGGCGGCGATGACCGCGGCTCTGCTGTGCCAGTTGCAGGCGGGCGATCATCTGGTCGGCGGACGCGCCGCGTTCGGCTCGTGCCGCTGGCTGACCGATACGCTGCTGCCCAAGTTCGGCATCGAGACGACGATCGTCGATGCGCGCGACACGCAGCAATTCGAGGATGCGATCCGGCCGAACACCAAGGTGTTCTTCTTCGAAACCCCGGCCAATCCGACGATGGACGTGGTCGATCTCGAAGCGGTGTGCGGGATCGCGCGGCGGCACGGCATCGTTTCGGTCGTCGATAACGCCTTCGCGACGCCGGTACTGCAGCGGCCGATGGAATTCGGCGCCGATGTGGTGGCTTATTCGGCGACAAAGCTGATGGACGGGCAGGGGCGCGTGCTGGCCGGTGCGGTCACCGGCACAGAGGATTTCATCACCAACACGCTGCTACCCTTCACCCGCAATACCGGTCCCAACCTGAGCCCGTTCAACGCCTGGGTGGTGCTGAAGGGGCTGGAGACGCTCGATCTGCGCGCGCGGCGGCAGAGCGACAATGCGCTCGAAGTCGGGCGCTTCCTCGAAGGGCGGGTGGCGCGGGTGCTGCATCCCGGCCTGCCGAGCCATCCGCAGCACGACCTGGCGATGCGCCAGATGGATGCGGTCGGCCCGATCTTCGCGTTCGAAGTCGATGGCGGGCGCAAGCGGGCGCACGCTTTGCTCGACGCGCTCGAGCTCATCGATATCTCGAACAATATCGGCGACTCGCGCTCGCTGATGACGCATCCGTCCTCCACCACGCATTACGGCGTCAGCGAGGAAGTGCGGCTGGAGATGGGCGTCACCGAAGGGTTGCTGCGGCTCAATGTCGGGCTCGAGGATCCCGAAGACGTGATCGCCGATCTCGACCGGGCGCTGACGGTGGCCGGGCTGTGATCATGAAGGCGCTGTTCGCCGAGGAAGCGGAGACGCGCGGGATCACCGTCCGCGTCTCGGTCAGCTACCTTCCCGAACAGTCGGAGCCGACACGCGGGCGCTGGTTCTGGGCCTATCACATCCGTATCGAGAATGGTTCAGGCGCCACCGTGCAGTTGCTGACGCGGCACTGGACGATCACGGATGGCCGCGGCGGCAAACATACCGTGGAAGGCGAAGGCGTGGTCGGCGAGCAGCCGCTGATCGCGCCGGGCGGCAGCTTCGACTATGTCTCGGGCTGCCCGCTGGCGACGCCGACCGGCCATATGCAGGGCAATTACCGGATGGTCGGCGAAGACGGCGAAGGCTTCGACGTGGCGATCCCGAAATTCGCGCTGCTCGCCCCGGCGGTAGCCGAATGAAGCGCACCCATCTTCCCCTGAACGGCCTGCGGGTGCTCGACGCGGCCGCGCGGCACTTGTCGTTCACCCGCGCGGCGGACGAGTTGGCGGTGACCCCGGCGGCGGTAGGCCAGCAGATCCGCGCGCTCGAGGACACGCTGGGCGTTGTGCTGTTCCGGCGCACCACCAAGGGGCTGGAGCTGACGCAGGAGGGCGAGGCCGGGCTGGTCGCGCTGCGGGCCGGGTTCCTCCAGTTCGAGGAGAGCGTGCGGGCGATGCAGGCCGGGCAATCGTCCAAGTCGCTGACCATCGCCGCGCCGCGCGACCTGACCGCCAAATGGCTGATGCCGCGCCTGGCGGAGATCGCGCGCGGCGATGGCGAGCTGCGCTTCGTATTGGTGCCCGCCGACGATGCGATCGACTTCACCGAAGCCAATCTCGATCTCGCGATCCGCTGGGGCGAGGGACCGGGCGAGCATGAGGGCGAGGCGCTGGAAAGCGACGGCATGGTCACCGTCGAGCGGCCGGGCGGCGGGCAGGACGTCAAGATCTGCTGGCCCGGTTGCCTGGACGAGGACGCGGTCTCGCCGGTGCGCGTGTCGGACGCGGGACTCGCGCTCGACGCGGCTGCCGAAGGGCTGGGCCGTGCGACCGTGCCCGAACTGCTCGCGCGCGGCGATATCGCCGCCGGGCGGCTGGCGGTGGCCGGCGAGGCGAAGGTGTCGTCGCTCGGCTATTGGCTGGTCGCACCGCTGCCGCAGTGGCGGCAGAAGAAGGTCAAGGCGCTGGTCGACGCGCTGGCATCGTGAGACCGATCCCGGTCCTCGAGACCGCGCGACTTCGCCTGCGGGAACGGACGGCGGACGATGCCGAGGCGCTGTTTCCCAGCCTCTCCGATCCCGAACTGATGCGCTGGTGGTCGCACGCGCCCTATACGCGGGTCGATGAAGTCCGGGCGATGTTCGCGGAGCCGTTCGACGTTTGGCGCGCATGGGCGATCACGATGAAGGGCGACGACACCGCGATTGGTTTCGTTGCGGTCGGCGAGAAGCGTCAGGGCAATGTGAGCGAGATCGGATACATGTTGGCCCGCGCGCATTGGGGCGCCGGCATCGCCCGCGAAGCAGTGTCGCGTGTGATCGAGCAGGTCTTCGCCGAGGGGCAGCGCCGCGTGTTCGCCGATACCGATCCCGACAACAAGGCTTCGCGCGCCTTGCTCGAACGGCTGGGGTTCAAGCGGGAGGGGTATCTCCGCGCCGAATGGGAAACGCATATCGGCGTGCGCGATACGACGCTGTACGGGCTGCTAAAGGAAGAATGGCGATGCTGAGAGCGCTGATTGCGGCCGTGGCCCTGATGTTCGCCGGGGCGGCGAGCGCGCAGAGCCTGGCGGTAAAGGTCGATGCCGAAGCCGCGCGGGCGGTGCTGGCGGCGGTGCGCAACCCCGCGCTGACCGAGGCCGAGGCGCTGGCGATCGCGCGATTGCCGGGAAACCAGGGGCTGATCCGCAAGGTGAGGAGCTATAACCGTCCCGCCGACGACAACCGGCTGGCTGAAGCTTTGCTCGCCGCTGCGCGGCATCGGGCGAGCGCGGAAGATGCCAATTACAAATTCGGCGCGGTGCGCGACGCCGCGGACAAGATCGCGCCCGTGGTTGAGGCTCTTGCCGATCCCGCTTCCTTGGCGGGAGTGCAGGCGCGGATCGCCTTGTTCACGCCGGGGCGGGTGAAGGGCGCGGCGGCCGGGTACCTGATCGCCGGTGGGCCTGCGGGCGGGTTCGCATTCGGAGAGCCCGAATTCTACCTCAACGTCGCGCGCTTTCCGGCGGCGTCGCTGGCGCGCGTGATCATGGCGCACGAGCTGTATCATGGGGTGCAGGGGCTCGCGATGGGGCTGAGGCCTGCCAGCGCGGCGGCCAGGGCCTGTCTGGCAAAGATGCCCGAGGCCGAAAATCTCGGCAATCTGTTTGCCTCGCTCCAGCAGGAGGGCATGGCAAGCTATGTCGGCGATGTGCTGGCGCTGCCGGCCGCCGATCTCGATGCCAAGACGGCGCGCGACAAGGCGCAGCGCGGCGTCGATCTGGTGGGGCGCAGCGTCACTTTGCTGGCGCTGTCGACGCATGCGCTGACGAGCGGATCGGCCATTGCCTATGAGGACATTTACGGCCTCGGTTTCTACGGCGACGAGATACTCTACTCGCTTGGCTATGTGATGGTCCGCGCGATTGCGAAGGAAGGCGGCAACGCAGCGGTAGCCGAACTGATCGACCAGCCCGGCGCGGCGTTCGTGATGCGCTACGTGTCGCTCGCGAATTACGGCAAGGGCAAGGACGCGCCGGAGATCGATCCGGTGACCGTGACTTGGGCCAAAAGGCTCGCGGAGTGCGGCTGAGATGGCGCCGCCCAACCTGAAGGACCCGGCCGAGCGCGCGGCCTACGCCCGTGAATTGCAGGGCGTGGCGCGCGGGGTGCGGCTGGCCGGATTGTGGCTGGCGGCGGCGGCCCTGGCGCTGCTGGCGGCGCGGCGCTTCGGCTGGTTCGACGCGCCGCTATGGATCGTGTTCACGGTGCTGGGGCTGGGCGCGATGCTGATAATCACCGGCATCGCCGCGCGCACCCGCTATCATTCGCTGCGGATGCGTGGCTAGCGTTCCCCGGCGAAAGCAGAGGGCCAGGATAACGGCGCGCATCGCTTGCGCGGCTCCGGGCTCCCGCTTTCGCGGGAGAACGGTTATTCTCGCGGCCCGGCGAACTTGACCAGCGCGCCCATCAGGCTCGCGAAGCGCATGTCCTCGACCGGTGCGGCGGTATCGTTCCAGCTCGCGGAGGCGGCGTACCAGGCGCCGTCGGCGCCCTGTAGCAACAGCGTCAGGTTGATGACGCCGGGCTCCGAGCCGCCCTTATAGCCGGCCCATTGATATTGCCCTTTGTCGATGGCGATGCCGGGATTCTTCGACAACACCGCGCGGGCATCCCGGCCCTTCTCGCCCTCGGTGTTGCGGCGTAGCCAGTCCATCACCCGGATCAGATCGGCGCTCGAGAAGAACCATTCGATCGTGTCGATCCGGCTCGGTTGCTTCGGCACGCCGGCCATCGCCACGAGCGGCGCGATGTCGGCACGCAGCACCTCGCCGTCGAGCATCGCGCGCTGGCCCTTCTCGTCGAGCGCGTTGTACTTGTCGGCGAGCGCGCCGTTCTGCAGCCACTTCAACTTGAACGCTTCGAGCGTCGACAGATAGGGGAGGTTGCGCGGATCGTGCGCGACGCCAAGCACCGGCAGCATCGCCTCGACCTTTTCACGGCCCAGCGTGGCGAGCAGGATATCGGTCGCGCTATTGTCGCTGATCGAGATCATCTCGGTGGCAAGCTCACGCAAGGACACCCTCGTGCCCGCCGGCTTCCAGTTATAGCCGCCAGCGGGCAGCATCCGCCCGTCAAGGGTGACCATGTCGTCCCATTTGCGCTTGCCGGCATTGGTCTCTCGGATCAGCTCGGCGAGGATGACGAGCTTGAACGCCGAGCCGACCGCGAAGCGCTGATCGGCATTGTGCGCCAGCGTCAGCGATGGCGCGCCGGTGCCGAGCTTGGCGAAGGCATAGCCGGTGGCGCCGTGGAGCTTGTCGAGCGCGGCGGTGGTTTCGGCGAGCGTCTTCTCGTCCGATTCCATGCCGGTGTAGCGCAGGCCTGTCACCTTGTGCGGCGGGGCGGCATCGACGCTCAGCTGGAAGAGCATCACGCCCTTTTCGGCGCGGATGCGGACGATGCCGGAAAGCGGCGTGACCGGTTTGACGCTTTCGATCGCGAGCAACTTGCCGCCAACGCCGGCGAGTTGGGTGCTGACTGTATCAAAGGTGGCCTTGGGTATCGCAGCTTGAAAGGCGGGGCCGAAATAGCTGTCATAGTCGCCGCTGCCGGCGACGACCGCGAGCAATTCCTGCGCACGCGCGGTGAAGGCGGGATCGGCCTGCACGGCGGCGGGTGCTGCCTGCGGTGCGGTCTGCGCGGCGGCGGGTGCGGCCAACGCAAAGGCTGCGAAGGCGAGCAGCCTATGCATCGATCGCGTCCTCCTCCAGCCGCGCGGCATTCTCCTGGATGAAGGCGAAACGGTGCGCGGGGTTGGTGCCCATCAGCCGATCGACCAGATCCTTGACCCCCATCCGCTCCTCATATTCCTGGGGGAGGGTGACGCGCAGCAGCCCGCGCGTGGCCGGATCCATCGTGGTTTCCTTGAGCTGGCCGGGGTTCATCTCGCCGAGACCCTTGAAGCGGCTGACCTCGACCTTCTTGCCCTTGAACTCGCCCGCTTCGATCTCGGCGCGGTGGGCGTCGTCGCGGGCGTAGAGCGACCTGGCGCCAACGGTCAGCCGGTAGAGCGGCGGTTGCGCCAGATAGAGGTGCCCGCGGCGGACGAGGTCGGGCATTTCCTGAAAGAAGAAGGTCATCAGGAGCGTGGCGATATGGGCGCCGTCGACATCGGCATCGGTCATGATGATGATGCGCTCATAGCGGAGATTGTCGGGCACACACTCCTTGCGGGTGCCGCAGCCCATCGCGAGGATCAGGTCCGCGATCTCCTGATTGGCGAGGATCTTGGCCGAGGTGGCGGAGGCGACATTGAGGATCTTGCCGCGGATCGGCAGGATCGCCTGGGTCTTGCGGTCGCGCGCCTGCTTGGCGCTGCCGCCGGCGCTGTCGCCCTCGACGATGAACAGCTCGGTGCCCGCCGGATCGTCCGCCGAGCAATCGGTAAGCTTGCCGGGCAGGCGCAGCTTGCGTGCCGATGTCGCGGTCTTGCGCTTGACCTCGCGCTCCTGCTTGCGGCGGAGGCGGTCGTCCATCCGCTCCAGCACATAGCCGAGCAGCGCCTTGCCGCGCTCCATATTGTCGGCAAGGAAATGGTCGAAATGATCGCGAACCGCCTTTTCGACGAGGCTGGCGGCTTCGGGTGAAGTCAGCCGGTCCTTGGTCTGCGACTGGAATTGCGGATCGCGGATGAAGACCGAGAGCATCAGCTCGCTGCCCGTCATCACATCGTCGGCGGTGATGTCCTTGGCCTTCTTGTTGCCGATCAGTTCGCCGAATGCGCGGATGCCGCGGGTCAGTGCAGTGCGGAGACCCTGCTCATGGGTGCCGCCATCGGGGGTGGGGATGGTGTTGCAATACCAGCTGTATGAGCCGTCGCTCCACAGCGGCCAGGCGACCGCCCACTCGACGCGGCCCTGCTGCTCGCCCGGAAAATCCTGCGCGCCGGCAAAGAAATCGGCGGTAGCGCATTCGCGGCCGGCGATCTGTTCCCTGAGATGGTCGGCGAGGCCGCCGGGGAACTGGAAGGTCGCCTCGGGCGGGGTCTCGTCGCTGGTCAGCGAGGGATCGCACTTCCAGCGAATCTCGACGCCCGCGAACAGATAGGCCTTGGAACGGGCGAGCTTGTAGAGCCGCGCCGGCTTGAAGTGCATCTCGGGGCCGAAGATCTCGGGATCGGGCGTGAAGGAGACGCTGGTGCCGCGGCGATTGGGCGTGCCGCCGAGATGCTCGAGCGGTCCGAGCGTCAGTCCCTGTGAGAAGCGCTGGCGATACAGCTGCTTGTCGCGCGCGACTTCGACGACTGTATCGACCGACAGCGCGTTGACGACGCTGGCGCCAACGCCGTGCAGGCCGCCCGAGGTCGCATAGGCCTTGCCGCTGAACTTGCCGCCCGAATGCAGCGTCGACAGGATCACTTCCAGTGCCGATTTGTCCGGGAATTTGGGATGCGGATCGACCGGCATGCCGCGGCCATTGTCGGTGATCGTCAGCCGGTTGCCGACATCGAGCGTGATCTCGATCCGGCTGGCATGGCCCGCGACCGCCTCGTCCATGGCGTTATCGAGGATCTCGGCGGCGAGGTGGTGCATCGCCCGCTCGTCGGTGCCACCGACATACATGCCGGGGCGGCGGCGGACGGGCTCGAGCCCCTCCAGCACTTCGATCGAGGAGGCGTCGTAGGAGCCGGGCGCGGCATTGGCGGGGGACGCGAACAGGTCTTCGGGCTTGGAGGGCATGGGGAAGGTATAGGGGGCGGAGAGTCGGGGGCGCAAGGCGACGGGCGGATTATCCACAGATGGCGCGCCACGCCCGCCATCATTCGATGGCCCCTCCCTTTCAGGAGGGGTGCAAGCGCCTTAGCGGACCCGCGGGCCGCCGAACGGCAAGGGCGGCGGCGGACGGCGGTCGCGGCGCGGCAGCTGCGCCTGATAGGCATGGCCGCAATGCGCGACGCAATAGGGGAAGCCCGGGTTCACCTTGTCGCCGCAGAAATGGAAATCGGGCTCGCCGGGATGACCGAGCGGCCATTTGCAGATGCGGTCGTTGAGATCGAGCAGGCTGGTCTTGCCGGCGATCGCCTCGCTGGGCTTGGCGGGGACCAGGCGGCGCGGCGGCGCCGGCGTGATCGGCGCGGATTGCTCGCCGGGATTCTGGCGGAGGAAGCCGCCGGGGCCGACCGAGCGCATCACCGGGCCTTCGGCGGCCTTGGGCGCGCCGGCGAGCTCGCCGGTGGCGCTCGGGGTCGAAGTGGTCGCGTCGATGCGCGGCGCCGGCGCGGGCGCGGCAGGCGCCGGCGCGGCGGCGGGCGCTGGCTTGGGCGCGGCGGGGGCCGCCTGGGCTTTCGCGGCGGCCTTGGCTTCGTTGGGCTTCACCGGCGACGGGCGCGCGGGAAGGCCCAGGCGGTGCGCCTTGCCGATCACGGCGTTGCGGCTGACGCCGCCCAGCTCTTCGGCGATCTGGGTGGCGGTCAGGCCCGAATCCCACATCTTCTTCAGCGTATCGATACGCTCGTCGGTCCAGCTCACGCGTCTTCCTTCGTCTTGCAGCCAGCGCGGGCAGCGGTTACGCGAGCCCGCAATGTCCAGCCAGCCTGAAATCGGTCAAAACCTTCCCGAGCCCGGCGTTCCGGTGATCCGCAACGTAAATTGGGGAGGGCTTCGTACCCTCTATATCAAGGAGGTGCGCCGATTCTTCAAGGTGCAGCTCCAGACGGTGTGGGCGCCGGCGGTGACGACGCTGATGTTTCTGGTCATTTTCTCAGTCGCGCTCGGCGGCGGCGGGCGGACGGTGAGCTTGCAGGGGCAGGAGATTCACTTCCCCGATTTCATCGCGCCCGGGCTGATCATGATGGGCATGCTCAACAACGCCTTCGCCAATTCGAGCTTCTCGCTGCTGGTCGGCAAGATCCAGGGGACCATCGTCGATTATCTGATGCCGCCGCTTTCGACCGCGGAACTGCTCGCGGCGATGGTCGGCGGCGCGGTGACGCGGGCGTTTTGCGTCGGCGCCACGGTGTGGCTGGCGATGGCGCTGTGGCCGGGGGTAACGGTCACCCCGCATCATCTTTGGGCGATCCTGTGGTTCGGCCTGCTCGGATCGATATTCCTGTCGTTCATGGGCGTGCTGACCTCGGTCTGGGCCGAGAAGTTCGATCATGCCGCGGCGGTGACCAACTTCGTCGTCGGGCCGCTGACGCTGCTTTCGGGCACCTTCTATTCGGTCGAGCGGCTGTCGCCGGTGTTTCAGGCGATCAGCCACGCCAATCCGTTTTTCTACATCATCTCGGGCTTCCGCTACGGCTTTCTCGGCGTCGCCGATTCGCCGATCGTGCTGGGCAGCGCGGTGATCCTCGGGCTCGACATCGTCCTCGGGCTCGTCTGCTACGCGCTCCTGCGCAGCGGCTGGAAGATCAAGAGCTAGGGCATTCGCCATATTGCACGTCGAACAGATTGGCGGGCTTGCAGCGGCCGGCGAGCAACGCTTCGATCTTGCGGACGCGGTGCTCGTTGGCGGCTTCGTGCTCGCGCGGATCGAGCATGCCGGGAGCGATCAGCATCGCGACGAGGCTCAGATATTCGCGCTCGGATAGTTCCGCCATGTCGCGTCCGTAATAGAGGCGCGCGGCGGCGGGGAAGCCGATGATCTCCCGGCCATCGACCTTGCCGAAGCTCGCCTGGTTGAGGAAGAGCTCGAGCTGGTCGTCCTTGGATAGCGCCGGATCGAAGGCGTATCGCGCGATCAGCGCCTGCTCGATCGAGGCGAACCCCGGCTTGAAATCGCCGAAATAGAGTCGCTTGACCAAGGCTTGGGGAATCGAGGTGAGCCCGGCGCCGGGGGTCCACAAGTCCACGCCGTGATGCCTGTAAAAGCCGGGGTCCTCGACCGCGAGCAGCGCCGCGCGGCGGCTCTCGGGAAGCTCGGCGAGCTTGAACGGGCGGCTGGCGGCGGCGAGGATCGCGGGGGTGCGCTGCTGGGCGCGCCACACCACGACGCCCTCATAGGCGCCGAGCAGGACGAGCATGAAGAGCGGCGCCGAAAGGAGCCGGAACAGGCACGAGCGGAACATGAAACCCCCGCCGCCGACCATATCGGGCGGCGGCACGCTGTCGATGGGCCATTTGGGCAGGAATTGTCCCATTTTTCAATCGAGTGAGGCGGCGAGTTTGCGCAGCGCCCCGGCGGGATCGCCGGCGATCGGCTCGCCATGGCTGACGATGATCCGCTTGAGATCGGGGATTTCCGCCCAGCGGCGGAACTGGCGGGCGAGACCCTTGGGGTCGTCGATCATCATCCGGCGGACGACACGGGGCACTTGCGGGCCCGATACGCCGAAGCCCATCAGCCGCGCCATGATCCAGGCGCCGATCCCGTGTGGGTGCCGGACATGGCCGATGCTGTCGTTGACGATCAGCGTGGTGCCGGCGGCGCGCTGGACGGTGAGCGCGAATTCCTGCGCTTTCTGTTCGACGAGATGGAAGCCGATCTGGGGGTCGTGGACCACATCGCTGGCCGCATCGACGGAAACGGCTTCCTCGACCGCCGAGCGTGCGCCGGGCGGGGCGATCACCTTGATCGCGGGGTAGCGCTGTTTCCAGATCCGCGAATCCAGCCGGTGCGCCTGATTGGGGACGATCAGGAAGCGCGGCTCACCCCAGCCCTCGATGCGCTTCATTTCGCGCTCGTTCAGCGCGATCGCGCTCCAGATCAGCGAGCCGCCGCCCGCCAGCCGGACCACCGTCATCCGCCGTGGAAAGCGGCCGAGTGGCATGACGATCTCGCCCGCGACGGTAAGGATGCCGTCGTCGATCTCCTCCAGCGCTTCATGCGGCTGGACGGTCCATTGTTCGAGGAATTTGGGCATATGCCCTAAACTTATATGGGGCCGAAACGATCCTCGGGGCGCGGTGTTGCGCTCCCTCCAACCACTCCGTAAAAGCGGCTTCCGGCGGCCCCGATGGCCGCTTTTTTCGTTTAAGGAGATGCGACGTGCCTATCACCCCGCTCATGCCCGTTTACCCACGGTGCGGTGTGCGGCCGGTGCGAGGCGAGGGCGTCTATCTCTATGGCGAGCAGGGCGAGCAATATCTCGATTTCGCCGCGGGCATCGCCGTCAACGCGCTGGGTCATGGCCATCCGCATTTGACCAAGGCGATTGCCGATCAGGCCGCGACGCTGATGCACGTGTCGAACCTCTATGGCAGCCCGCAGGGCGAGGCGCTGGCGCAGCGGATCGTCGATAACTCGTTCGCCGATACGGTGTTTTTCACCAACAGCGGCGTCGAGGCGATTGAGTGCGCGATCAAGACCGCGCGGCGCTATCATTACGTGGGCGGCAATCCGCAGCGCCACAAGCTGATCACCTTCAAGAACGCCTTTCACGGTCGCTCGATTGGCGCGATCTCGGCGACCGACCAGGCCAAGATGCGCGACGGCTTCGAGCCGCTGCTGCCGGGCTTCGACTATGTGAAGTTCAACGATCTGGAGGGCGCGCTCGCCAGGATCGACGGCGAGACCGCCGGTTTCCTCGTCGAGACGGTGCAGGGCGAAGGCGGCATGACCGCGGGCACCCCCGAATTCATCCAGGGCCTGCGCAAGGCGTGTGACGAGCATGGCCTGCTGCTGATCCTCGACGAGATCCAGTGCGGCTATGGCCGCACCGGCAAGATGTGGGCCTATGAGCATTACGGCATCACCCCCGACATCATGACCGTGGCCAAGGGCATCGGCGGCGGCTTCCCGCTCGGCGCCTGCCTCGCCACCGAAGAGGCCGCCAAGGGCATGGTGATCGGCACCCACGGCTCGACCTATGGCGGCAACCCGCTGGCGATGGCGGCGGGGCAGGCGGTGCTCGACGTGATGCTCGAGCCCGATTTCCTGCCGCACGTCGAGAAGATGGGCGACCGCCTCCGCGCCGCGTTCGAGCAGCTGATCCCCAATCACGATCATCTGTTCGAGGAAATCCGCGGCAAGGGCCTGATGCTCGGGATCAAGATGAAGGACAGTGTCGTCAGCCGCGACTTCGTGGCGCATCTGCGCGACAATCACGGGCTGCTGACCGTGGCGGCGGGCGAGAATGTGTTCCGCGTGCTGCCGCCGCTGGTCATCAACGAGGATCACATCGCCGAATGCGTCGAGCGGCTGAGTGCGGGAGCGCGGTCGTTCGCGCCGCCGAGCGATGACTGATTCGATCCTCCCCGGAACGGGGAGGGGGACCGCGCTCGCGGGGCGTGGTGGGCAAGCGAATCGCGGGAGGATAGCCCCCTCCGTCAGCGCTTCGCGCCGCCACCTCCCCGTGCCGGGGAGGATCTAGATATGCGCCACTTCCTCAATCTCGCCGATGCCGGGCCTGAAGGCGTCGCGGCGATGCTGGCCGATGCGATCGACCGCAAGGCGGCACGTGCCGGCTGGCCCAAGGGCAAGGTGGATGCCGATGCGCCGCTGGCCGGCCGCGTGCTGGCGATGGTGTTCGAGAAGAACTCGACGCGCACCCGCGTCTCGTTCGACATGGCGATCCGCCAATTGGGCGGGACTTCGATCGTCATGGATGCGGGATCGATGCAGCTCGGCCGCGGCGAGAGCATCGCCGATACCGCGCGCATCCTCTCCGGCTATGTCGACGCGATCATGATCCGCACCGACGATCACCAGAAGGTGGTCGATATGGCGGAGTTTGCCAGCGTGCCGGTGATCAACGGGCTGACCGACGCCTCGCACCCCTGCCAGATCATGGCCGATCTGCTGACGATCATCGAAAGCGGCCGGCCGCTGCCGGGGCTCAAGGTCGCGTGGCTCGGCGACGGCAACAATGTGCTGGCGTCGATCATGGAGGCGGCCGGGCTGATGCGCTTCGATGTCGTCGCGGCGTGCCCGCAAGGCTATCAGCCGAGCGACAGCGACGTCGCGCTGGGCAAGGGCCGCGCCCGCGTGGTCGGCACCGCGCGGGAAGCGGTCGAGGGCGCCGATGTCGTCGTTACCGATACCTGGATTTCGATGGGCCAGGCGCATGCCGAGACCAAGCTGGCGGCGATGATGCCCTTCCAGGTCGATGAGGCGCTGATGGCGGCGGCCAAGCCCGGCGCGGCGTTCCTCCACTGCCTGCCGGCGCATCGCGGCGAGGAAGTGACCGAAGCGGTGATCGACGGTCCGCAATCGCTGATCTGGCAGGAGGCCGAGAACCGGCTCCATGCCCAGAAATCGGTGCTGCGCTGGTGCTTCGGGCAGATTTGAGCATGACCGCACTCCGCATCGCTGCCTGCGCGATTCTTGCGCTGGTGGCGTGCGGGCTGGTGTGGGCGTTGCTGCTGATGGCGGGCATGCAGGCCTTTCCGGCGGATAGTTTCCTGACCTACCCACCCAATGTCGAACGGCAGGTCAGGAATACGCTGAGCCTCGTGGCGATTGCTGGCGGCATATCCGCCGCGGTTTGGTTCCTTGCCGGTAAAGCGCGCCAACCGCTGGCCCGATGGGGTCTCGCGGCTGCGCTGGGCAGCGCGATGCTGTTTCTGCTGGCGATCGGCGCTGACATCCTATCGACCAGCGCGCTCAGTCAGTGGGAGAAGGGCGTTCCGCAGCCGTTCTTCTGGTATGAGGTGGTCTGCGTGCTGTCCTACACTGCGCTCGCCTTAGCGACGGTGGGCGGGCCGCTATGGCTGGCGGGGAGCATTTCGGACGGACGCCGGGCGGCACGGGCCTGAGTTGCTTTCGCGCGAGCGAAACCCCATTTCGCCGCTGAAATGGAAAACCACATTCCCGCACCCGAACTCGACCGCACCCTCGGCTTCACGCTGCCCGAACGCCACGCGCGGGGCCGTGTCGCGCGGCTGGGGCCGGTTCTGGACGAGATCCTCTCGGCGCACGCCTATCCCGCGCCGATCGAGAATCTGCTCGCCGAGGCGCTGACCCTGACGGCGATGCTCGGCGCGATGCTCAAGCAGGCCGAGGGGCAGATGACCCTGCAGGCGCAGGCCCAGGGCGGCATCGTCAGCCTGCTGGTGTGCGACTACAAGGGCGGCGAGCTGCGTGGCTATGTCCAGTTCGATGCCGAGCGGCTGGCGACGCTCGGCGACAGTCCGTCGCTCTATGCCTTGTTCAACAAGGGCTATCTGGCGATTACCTTCGATCAGGCCGTCACCAAGGAGCGCTATCAGGGGATCGTGCCGCTCGACGGCGATTCGCTGGGTGACGCCGCGCAGAGCTATTTCCTCCAGTCCGAGCAGATCCCGAGTCTGGTGCGCATTGGCGTGCGGCGCGACACCGCCGGCAAGCTGACCGCAGGCGGGCTGTTCCTCCAGCACCTTCCCGAAGGCGAGGAAGGCCGAGAACGGCTCCACACCCGGCTCGACCATCCCGAATGGGAGCATGTCGAGGCGCTGGCATCGACGATGGGCGCGGATGAGCTCGCCGATCCTGAAATTCCGCTTGAGACGTTGGTTTGGCGGCTGTTCAACGAAGAGCCCGAAGTGCGCGTCATCGGCGGGATCGCTCTATCGCGCGGATGCCGCTGCGATGGCGATTACATCCTGCAAGTATTGGGAAAATTCCCCGAAGCCGAACGCGCCACCATGGCCGATGAGAATGGCGTGATCTCAGTGGATTGCGCGTTCTGCTCGAAACAATTCCCGGTTCGGGCCGCTGATTTCATTTCGCCGCCGTTGTAATTCGGCAATCGCACGGCATATCCATTGACTAGACAAGTGCGTGATTCGGCGGGGCACCGGCGTGCTTTCACCCGGGGGCGGGGAGTTGGGTTATGAGTCCTAGGCAGTTCTTGCGCCCGGCGGCGGCCGGCGCCTTGCTGGTGTTCGGCGGCGGCGGCGCGACAGCGCAGCGTCCCGAAACCGTGACCGCGACGCGCGCGATCGAGCGCGGCCAGTGGCAATTGCGCGACGCCAGTGGCGCGGTCCGCAAGCTGTGCCTGACCAATCCCGCCACCCTGCTCCAGATCCAGCACGGGCCGGCGCAGTGCGAGCATTTCGTGGTCGAGAACGGCGCCCGCACCGCCACGATCCGCTACACCTGCAATGGTCGCGGCAATGGCCGCACGACGCTGACCGTGGAGAGCGGCAAGCTGTTCAGCCTCGATACGCAGGGGGTGCTCGATGGCTCGCCCTTTTCCGAGCAATATGAAGGCCGGCTGATCGGCGCCTGCTGAGCTTTACGCTTTCTTCATTCATAGCGCGCTACCGTGGCGGTCGCTCCTTTCGGGAGCCTCCTCTCTGGCATTGTTTTTCCTGAACCTAGGCCGCCTTCGGGTGGCCCATTTTTGATTTGGGGAGCAAACGCGTCTAGCGAACCCGGCATGACTGACAGTGTTGCGATCGCCCTGGTTTCCGGCGGCCTCGATTCGATGGTAAGCGCCGCGCGCGCGCGCGAGGAGGGGCACCGGCTGCTGGCGCTGTCGATCGACTATAACCAGCGCCATCAGGTCGAGTTGGCGGCGGCGCGGCGGATCGCGGCCGCCCTCGGTGCGGAGCGTCACGTCGTGATGCCGCTCGATCTGCGCGCGTTCGGCGGATCGGCGCTGACCGCCGATATCGACGTGCCGAAGGGCGGAGTGGGTGACGATATCCCGGTCACCTATGTGCCCGCGCGTAACACCATCTTTCTCAGCCTCGCCCTCGGCTGGGCCGAAGCGGCGGGTGCGCGCGACATCTATATCGGCGTCAACGCGCTGGATTATTCCGGCTATCCCGATTGCCGCCCCGAATTCATCCATGCCTTCGAAACGATGGCCGAACTGGCGACCAAGGCCGGCGTCGAGGGTAAGCCGTTCGCCATCCAGGCGCCGCTCCAGCATATGACCAAGGCCGATATCGTCCGCGAGGCGGCGCGGCTGGGTCTGGATGCGGGGATGAGCTGGTCGTGCTACGATCCCGCGCCGGGCAGTCTCCATTGCGGGCTGTGCGACAGCTGCCGGCTCCGGTCGAAAGGTTTCGAGGAGGCGGGCCTGCCCGATCCCACGCGATACGCCGCAGTGCCATGAGCTACACGGTCAAGGAAATGTTCCTCACGCTCCAGGGCGAGGGCGTGAATGCCGGCGCGCGCGCGGTGTTCGTGCGGTTTGCCGGGTGCAATCTCTGGTCCGGGCGCGAGCGGGACCGTGCCACCGCGATCTGCCGGTTTTGCGACACCGATTTCGTCGGCACCGACGGGCTCGGCGGCGGCAAGTTCGCCACCGCTGCGGCGCTGGCGGATGCGGTCGAGAGGCATTGGGGCGAAGGTCTCGAGCGCCGCTTCGTCGTGCTCACCGGCGGCGAGCCTATGCTTCAGGTCGATGATGCTCTGGTCGATGCGCTCCATGCCCGCGGTTTCCGCATCGCCATCGAGAGCAACGGAACCCTGCCCGCGCATCCCGGCATCGATTGGGTGTGCATCAGCCCCAAGGCCGGGAGCGAGGTGGTGCAGCGTTCGGGCGATGAGCTCAAGCTGGTCTGGCCGCAAGCGGGCAGCGACCTCGACGCGATCGAGGGCTGGGACTTCGCCCATTTCCTGATCCAGCCGATGGACAGCGATGTTGCCGAGGCGAACATCGAGGCTGCGATCGCGCTGGCGATGGCGCGGCCGAAGTGGCGTCTGACGCTGCAGGCGCACAAAATGCTCGGACTGCGCTAGACCTTAATAGCCGATCGACAGTGGCCCGCACTTCTTCGACACATATTCACTATTCTTCCAGCAGCTGTCCTTGCCGAACGGCGGGAAGGTGACCGAGCGGTACAGGATCGTCGGATTGAAGCGCGGCGCGCGATACTGTTCGCCCCACGGGCGCAGGCTGTCGCGCAGCTCGCGCATGCGATCCTGGGCGAGATCACCGAACTTGCCGGGCCGCGTGAACACGGCGTCGCGGCCGATCGAGCCGGCGGTCTGGCAGAAGGACAGCTGGCCACCCACGGTCGAGAAGCCCGAATAGACGCGGGTGCCGAACTTATCGAGTTCGGTCTGACCGGCCTTCTTGCTCGGCGCGGTCCGCACAAAATATTTCTCCAGCACCGCGTAGGAATCGCGCAGCTCGACCGCGTGATCCTTGAGCGCGGCGTTATAATAATCGAGCGTCAGCAGCGTCGGTTCGAACTGACATTGCAGCGCGGCGACGTTGAGCGCGGCGCGCAGGTTCCAAACCAAGGCGGCGCGCAACTCGCCCGCGGTCGCGCCCGGCAAGGCGGGACCGGTCATGCCCGGCTCGGTGCCCGTGACACGTTCGGTGGCCAGCGTCGCCGGCTTCAGGAAGAATTGCGCCGAAGCGGGTGCGGCTGCGAACAGACCGGTTCCAGCGGCCAGCGCGAATACGATACGCGGAACGAGCATCTTGCCCTCTACTTTTACAGTGTGTTGCCACGCCTAGGGGTTTTCGACTCGGCGCCCAAGCCCCTTTTTTCGGGACAGTCGCGACAATGCCCGCGAATGCGGCCAGTCGCATAAGAAAAGGGCCGCCCGGTTGCCCGGGCGGCCCTTTGTCCAACACACGCTTGCGCGTGATTACATGGCGTTGCCAGTGGTGTTGGTCGTCGTGGTGTTGGTGGTCGTCGTCTCGGTGACGTTGCCAGCCGGAGCGGCGCTGTCGATGTTCGAGGTGACCATCGTGTCGGTCGAAATGACGTTCTCGACCGGAACCACTTCGGTGGTGTTGGTGACGTTGGTGGTCTCGGTGCTGGTGCAAGCCGAGGCGAGGAGAGCGGCGCCAACGATGGCGACGGTGGAGATGACTGCACGCATTAGAATAGCTCCCTAGATAATGGATTTGGCACGGCGGAACCGCAGTGAATAACCCAAACCGTGATAGGCATTAGACGTTTCGATAGCGGTCCTCAAGTCACGATTTCGACATTTCCACAGCCAACGCGTCCAAAAATGGCAAAAAAGTGTCCGAAAGCGCCGCGTCGAACATGGCGGCCGTAACGTCCAGCCCCAGAGCCGCCGCGCTGGTTACGGGAAATTCCGGAATGCCGCAGGGCACGATTCCGCCAAAATGCGACAGGTCCGGGTTCAGGTTCACGGCAAAACCATGGAGGGTCACCCATTGCCGGATGCGCACCCCGATCGCGCCGATCTTGGCCTCCTGGCCTGACTGGTCGATCGTCCAGATGCCGATCCGTCCGGGCGCGCGGAACGCCTCGATCCCGAAAGCGCCGAGCGCCGCGATCACCCAGCCCTCCAGCGCATGGACATAGCAGCGCACGTCGCGGCGTCGGGCACGCAGGTCCATCACGACATAGCCGATGCGCTGGCCCGGGCCGTGATAGGTGTAGCGCCCGCCGCGGCCGGTACGGTGCACCGGGAAGCGGGGATCGAGCAATTCGGCGGGATCATTGGCGCTGGTGCCGGCGGTGTAGACCGGCGGGTGCTCGAGCAGCCACACCAGTTCGCGCGCCTGATGCGCGGTCACGGCGGCGGCGCGCGTCTCCATCTCGGCGAGGGCGGTTCCATAGTCGATCGGCGCGGGCTCGACCCGCCATTCGATATCGGCATGCATCGCCGCGCCGATTGCGCGTTCGCGCGGCTTTAAGCAAGCATTGGCAAGGGATTGCGCGGCGGCTAACACGGGCGGCGAGCGATCAGGCGACCGTTTGCTAAGGGGAACTGGGCGGCAATGGTGAAGATGGGCACCGTCTGGGACCGGACGGCGGAATTTCTGACCGACAATATCGCCGCGATCCTGCCGGTCGCGCTGCTGGCGTTCTTCGTGCCTGCCTCGATCGAAGGCAATTTCCAGGCGGCGATGGATGGCGCCAGCCCCGGGCTGATCCTCGCCCTGCAACTGATCCAGATCGCGTTCGGCGCGCTGACGGTGTGGGGCACGCTCGCTGTGACCGCGATGGCCTTTGACAATGCGGACAGCGAAAACGCCACCAAGATCGCGGGCAAGCGCCTGCCGGCCGCCTTGCTCGTCGCGATCGTCTGCTTCGCCGCGATCCTCGCGCTGTTGCTGCCGATCCCTGCGGTGCTCAGCGCCAATGGCGTCGATGTGGTGGCGATCGCGCAGGGCCGCGATTTCGAGCTCTCGACCGGGCTGGCCAGCTTCGTCGCACTCTATCTGATCGCGTTCGTCATATTGTTCCTGTGGCTGGGGGCGCGGCTGATCGTCACCACGGCGGTGATCGTCCGTGAAGGCCGCTGGCTCAGCGCCCTCTCCCAGTCGTGGAAGCTGACGCGCGGCCTGACCTGGCGCATCATTGGCGTCATGATCCTGTTCGTGCTGCTCGCCTGGGTCTCGTGGCTTGCCGCCAACACCGTGTTCGGCAGCGTCTTCGCGCTGATCGCGGGCGGCGACCGCGCCGGCGTCAACCTGGCGGGCGTGTTGACATCGATCGTCGTCGCGGCGGTCCAGACCGGGTTCACGGTGCTGATCCCGGCCTTCACCGCCAAACTGTATCTGGCGCTCACCGCGGCGATGGGGCTGGGCGAGTCCCCGGCGACGGCATGAGGCTCTCGCTTTCCGGCGTGTTCGCCGATGCCAGAGCGATGTGGCGCAATCATCGCGATATCCTGGGCGCCATTGCCGGCGTGTTCTTCGTCGTGCCGATCCTCGGGATATTGTTCCTGATGGCGCAGGGCGGGCTGCCCGCCGATCCCGATCCGGTGAAGCTCAACGAAGCCGTGCGGAAATTCTATAGCGACAATCTGCTGTCGTTCCTGCTCGCCAATCTGATGATCGATTTCGGCACCTTCGCCTTGTTCGTACTGTTCCTGCAGCCGGGTGAGCGGACATTGGGCGAGACATTGGCGATCACGCTGCGGCGGCTGGTGCCGTTCATCGCCATCGACCTGATCGCCGCGATTCTGTTCGGCATCGGCATGTCGCTGTTCGTGCTGCCCGGGCTGTTCGCGTTCGGGCGTACCTGGCTGGCGGTGCCGGCGCTGGCGGCGAACCCGGAACAGGGTTTGGCCGGTGCGTTCCGGCAGGGCTGGCAGCGCAGCGACGGCCTGCGCTGGCTGGCGCTGATCGGTGCCGCGACGGTCACGGTGATGGCCGCGGTGTTCGCGATCTTGCTCGGCAGCGTGTTGCTGGGTCTGCTCGGCGCGGCGGTCGGCGACAATATCGCGCTCGAAATGGCCGGCTATGCGCTGATCGCCATCATTGGCGGAATCGCCTGGGTGACTATGGGCCTGATCCGCGTCGCCGCTTATCGGCGGACCGGGCCCAGCACTGGAATCTGAGGCGCGGTTTCCAGCGGCAACAGCCCGAGCAGGCGCGGATCGGGGAAGGTTTCCTGCGTGCGCTTGTAGGGCGTGAAGCCGTGGCGGCGGTAGAAGCCCAACGCCGCCGGATGATCGAGGGTGCAGGTGTGCACCCACACGCGGCGTACCTCCTTGCGCCATGCCAGGGCCAGCGTGTGGCCCATCATCCAGTTGCCATGCCCCTTGCCGGCCAGCTCGGGTATCAGCCCGAAATAAGCGAGCCCGCAATTGCCCTCGGTGCGGAAATCGAGCTCGACCATGCCGATCTCGATTCCGGCGCGATCGACCGCCGCATAGACTTCGATCCCGGTGTCATCGAGCACCGCGCGCAGCCGTTCCTCGTCCATCGCCAGCCGCGAATACCATAGCCATGGGCCGCCGACGCGCCGGAACAGGATGCGATAGCGCTCGCTGTCGGGCGCGGGCCAGTGGACCAGCCGGAACGGCGAGGCGGGAAGGGGACGAGGCCGCGGACGTTGGACCATTTCCAGCGCGGTGACCACCGTCGCCAGTTGATCGTCGGCAACCGGCGTCAGGCCCATGCGGCGATCGGCGGCAGGCTCATCAGGATCGCATCGACATTGCCGCCGGTCTTGAGTCCGAACAAGGTCCCCCGGTCGTAGATCAGGTTGAATTCGGCATAGCGCCCGCGCCATTCGAGCTGGCGCTGCTTGTCGGCGTCGGTGAAGGCCATCGCCATCCGCCGCCGCACGAGGCGCGGATAGATGTCGAGGAACGCGCGGCCGACATCCTGGGTGAAGGCGAAGTTCGCGTCCCATGCCGCTGGTTCGGCGCTGTCGAGGTGATCGTAGAAGATCCCGCCGACGCCGCGATGGACCTTGCGGTGGGGGATGTAGAAATAGTCGTCGGCCCATTCCTTGAAGCGCGGATAATGCGCCGGGTCATGCATGTCGCAGGCTGACCTCAGAACCGAATGGAAGTCGGCGGTGTCCTCTTCATATGGAATCGGAGGATTGAGGTCCGCACCCCCGCCGAACCAGCGTTTCGCGGTGCACAGGAAGCGCGTGTTCATATGCACCGCCGGCACATGCGGATTGGCCATATGCGCGACCAGGCTGATGCCGGTGGCGAAGAAACTCGGGTCTTCGCCCGCGCCGTGGATGGTCTTGGCGAAATCGCCCTCGAAGGTGCCGCCGACGGTCGAGACGTTGACCCCAACCTTCTCGAACACCTTGCCTTTCATCACCCCGCGCACACCGCCGCCGCCCGGTTCGCCCGAGGGATCGGTGCGGTCCCAGGCGAGGTATTCGAACCTGGCGTCCGATCCGGCTTCGCGTTCCACCCTCTCGAATTCGGCGCAGATCTGGTCGCGCAGCGATTCGAACCAGGTGCGGGCGGTCTGTTGCTGGGTGTCTAGCGGCTTCATGCCGGCGTCCCTATCCGCAGCGGCGGGGGCAAGTCGATATGTCAAACTGCCCCAGGGGTGATCAGCGGCTTGCACATCGCACCCTCGGCATAACGCGCCTTTTGCTCGGCGAGGCTGCGCGGGTCACCTTCGTCCATGTCGAACTGCCAGTCGATCGGCACCCCGAGCGTGGCGATCGCCTTGTCGCTCTGCATCGCCAGCGCATTCTGACGCAGGGCATATGCGCGGGCCTCGCTCCAGGCCACCAGCAGGGTCGATGCCAGATCGGAACTGATCGTACCCGGCGTGGAATCGAGCAGGCGCAGCGTGTCCCAGCGCGCGCGTTCGGGATCGGCGAAGCTGCCATAGAAGCCCGATGCCATGCCGTAAGCGGCGGCATACATCCGCCACCGCTCCCGCGGCATGTGCAGCGATACGCCTTCGTCGCGGGCGACTTCGAAGGCGGTGTTCTCGATCAGTCGATAGGGCGGAGCGGCGAGATTCGCGAGCTTCGGCACCGGCTGTCCCGCCGCCGCCGCGCGCAGCACGCCGCCGATCGCGTCGAGCCGGCGCATGATGCAGTCATTGGCGGCGAGCCGCTCGTTGAGCGTGCGGCGGATTGCGCCCAGCTCGGCCCGCATCGCCGTCTCGGCGTCGCGTACCTTGAAGCGCCAGCGGACATCGTCGGCGATCTCGCCGATGCCGAGCGCGATCAGCACGCCGAGCACGATGCTGCCGACATCGCGCAACGGTTTGGCGCGCTCGCTGGTCAGCCAGTTCCAGAACCGCCGCATCCGCCAAATCCCCCTCTTGGCAGAGGCTTAGCGCGCCTCATCCGCCAGTGGAAGGCCAGCCATGGGTCTGCCGCACCGCTTCGGCCAGCGCGATTCCCGCCGATACGCCGAGGTTCAGCGAGCGCACCGCCGGATTGATCGCGATCCGCACCACCTGGTCCGCGCAGAGGTGGACATGGTCGGGAGCGCCGGCGCTTTCCGATCCGAACAACAAGGTGTCGCCGGTCTCGAACCGGGTCTCGTGCAGGAACTTGCCGCCCTTGGTCGAGAACAGGATCAGCCGCCCGGATACCTGCGCCGCGAACGCGTCCCAGTCGGCGTGGCGGACGATCTCGACATGATCCTCATAGTCCATCGACGAGCGCTTCCGCTTCTTGTCGCTCCACGGAAAACCCATCGGCTCGATCAGGTCGACCCCGGCGCCAAGGCATGCGGCGGTACGCAGGACGGCACCGACATTGCCGGCGATCTCGGGCTGGAAAAGGGCGATGCGCATCGCCGCCCCCTAGCGCTCCCGGCTATGCGGCAACAAGTGCGTCAAAATGCTGTTGGCAAAGGCGCGTCCCCGCGTCTATCAGCGCCCCAAGCCACCGGGGGCAACCGGGCGGCTCACCGTCCGTACCCGCGCAACCGTCGCGGAAAGTTTCGAAGTGCAAGGGCTGAAGCATGGCAACTATTGACGATACGGCAGGTATCGAGAATCCGCGGCGGCGCGATTATCTGACCTATGCCGCGGCCTCCGTGGCGGCGGTCGGCGCAGGTGTCGTGGTCCTGCCGCTGGTCAATTCGATGAACCCGTCGGCCGACGTGCTGGCGCTGTCGTCGACCGAGATCGACGTTTCGGCGATCGAGCCGGGCCAGGCGGTCAAGACCCAGTTCCGCAAGCAGCCCTTGTTCGTCCGCAACCTGACGCCGGCGGAAATCGCCCAGGCCGATGCCGTGCCCGTTTCCAGCCTGCGCGACCCGCAGACGCTCGAGCAGCGGACCAAAGAGGGCAAGACCAACTGGCTGATAACGCTCGGCGTGTGCACCCATCTCGGCTGCGTGCCGCTGGGCGCGGGCGAAGGCGAGAATCGTGGGCCCTTCGGCGGCTATTTCTGCCCGTGCCATGGCTCTGCCTACGATACCGCCGGCCGCATCCGTCAGGGTCCGGCGCCGAAGAACCTCGAGGTTCCGGAGTATAATTTCACGTCCGACACTGTCGTCGTGGTCGGTTGAGGTAGCGAGATATGAGCTTCCCCTGGGCAAAGCATTACGAACCGAAGAACCCGCTGATGCGGTATCTGGACGAGAAGCTCCCGCTTCCCCGGTTCGTCTATAACGCGGTTGGCGCCGGCTATCCGGTCCCGCGCAACCTCAATTACTTCTGGAACTTCGGCGTGCTCGCCGGCGTCGCGCTGGTCTGTCAGCTCGTCACCGGCATCGTGCTGGCGATGCACTTCCACTCGTCGGCCGCCGGCGCGTTCGATTCGGTCAATGTCGGCATCATGCGCGACGTCAACGCCGGCTGGTTCCTGCGCTTCGCCCACGCCAACGGCGCGTCGATGTTCCTGACCGTCATCTACATCCACATGTTCCGCGGCCTCTATTACGGTTCGTACAAGGCGCCGCGCGAGATGGTGTGGCTGCTTGGCGTGGTCATCTTCCTGCTGACCATGGCGACCGCGTTCATGGGCTATGTCCTTCCCTGGGGCCAGATGAGCTTCTGGGGCGCGCAGGTCATCACCGGCTTCTTCTCGGCTATCCCGGTCGTTGGCGACTGGGTCCGCGTCTGGCTGCTCGGCGGCTACGCGCCCGACGACGCCGCGCTCAACCGCTTCTTCTCGCTCCACTATCTGCTGCCGTTCGTCATCGCCGGCGCGGTCATCCTCCACATCTGGGCGCTGCACATTCCGGGTTCGTCGAACCCGACCGGCGTGGAAGTGAAGGGCGAGCAGGACACCGTGCCGTTCCACCCATACTACACGGCCAAGGACGGCTTCGGGGTCGGCGTGTTCCTGATCGTCTTCTCGATCTTCATCTTCGTGCTGCCGGATTATCTGGGTCACCCCGACAACTATATCCCGGCGAACCCACTCTCGACGCCGGCGCACATCGTGCCCGAATGGTATTTCTGGCCGTTCTACGCGATCCTGCGCGCCTTCACCGCCGACTTCATCATCCCGGCGAAGCTGTGGGGTGTGGTGGCGATGTTCGGATCGATCCTGATCCTGTTCTTCCTGCCCTGGCTCGACAAGTCGCCGGTGCGCTCGGGCAATTTCCGCCCGATGTATCGCATCGCCTTCTGGCTGCTGGTGCTCGACGTGCTGATCCTCGGCTATTGCGGCGGTTCGGCGGCGACGCCCAGCATCGTCATCACCAGCCAGATCACCGCCGCTTATTATTTCGCGCACTTCCTGATCATCGTACCGATCATCTCGCGCCTCGAACGTCCCAAGCCGCTGCCCAACTCGATCACCGAGGCGGTGCTGGCGAAAAAGGGCGGGTCGCGGGTGACCGAGACGGCGCTGAGCGCGTAAGGGGAAAACAGGAATATGCTTCCGATCTTCATCCGCTCGATCAAGTTCCTCATCGGGGGCGGCTTCGTCTTCGTGCTGGGGCTTGCGCTCTTCGGCACCGTCAAGGATCTGATCCAGAACCCGGCGGCGGAAACCGCCGAGCACGCGATGCACAAGCCCCCCAAGGAGCTCAAGCTCGCCTCGGACGGCTTCTTCGGCAAGTTCGACAACGCCCAGCTGCAGCGTGGCTTCCAAGTCTACAAGGAAGTCTGCGCGACCTGCCACTCGCTCCATTCGGTCTCGTTCCGCGAGCTTCACGGCATTGGCTACAACGAAGCCGAGATCAAGAAGATCGCCAAGGATTGGGGCACCAAGCAGCCGGTGTTCGACGAGAAGGGCGGCACCTGGGGTGAGCGCGACAACCTCGCGTCGGACCGTTTGCCGAAGGTCTATTATGCCGGCACCGGCAGCCCGCCCGATCTCAGCCTGATCACCAAGGCTCGCCACGATGGCGGCGCCTATGTCTATTCGCTGCTGACCGGCTATGACGAGAAGCCTTCGCCAGAAGCGCTCAAGCATTTCCCCGAGTTCGCCAAGCCGGCCGAGGGCATGCACTTCAACCCCTATTTCGCGAACCTCAACATCGCGATGCCGCCGCCGCTGACCGGCGAGGGCCAGGTGACCTATGCCGACGGCACCCGCCCGACGGTGGATAATATGGCGAAGGACGTCTCGGCATTCCTCGTCTGGACCGCCGAGCCGCACGCCCAGAGCCGCAAGTCGGCGGGCTTCGCGGTGATCCTGTTCCTGCTCTTCGCGACGGGTCTCGCCTATGGCGCGTACCTGACCGTGTGGAAGGGCGTGAAGCACTGAGCTTCGCCTGAGCCGTGAAACAGAAAAGGCCGAGGCGAAAGCTTCGGCCTTTTTGTTTTGTTCGTCATCCCGGCGAAAGCCGGGACCCAGGGTTACCCAGCGACTCCCTGTTTGGCTCCGGGGCCCGGCTTTCGCCGGGATGAAGACTACCCCGCCGGTCGCCGCCCGATCAGTCCCAGCGAGATGAAGCTCAGCACCTGGACATCGTCCTGGTTGAAAGTCCGCATCTGGCTGCGGACGCTGCCCATTTCCGGGCGGCTGCGCGAGGGCGTGACTTCCAGTACCTCGGTCTCGCAGCGCAGCACGTCACCGGGATAAACCGGCTTGAGCCAGCGCAGCTCGTCGATCCCCGCCGCGCCCAGGCTCGCCTGCGGGTTGGCCTTCATCTCCTCGACGAACATCGCCATCGTCATCGCGCATGTATGCCAGCCGCTCGCCGCGAGCCGCTTGAAATGCGTCTGCGCCGCCGCCTCGTCGGACAAATGGAAGGGCTGGGGATCGTATTTCCGGGCGAAGTCGAGCACCTCCTCGCGCGTGACTTCGTAGCGGCCGAAGCTGCGCTTCATGCCGGGCTGGATATCATCGAAATAAAGCATGGAGTCAGTTTCGGATAGAAACTGGTATTTGGCAAGTCCCTAGCGTCGCATCGTCTTTGCGAACACCGCGTCAGTGCCATCCACGCCCGGCTTCGCCGGCAGCCCGATCAGGTCGCGCAGCAGCGGATAGACATCGACATTGTCGAACGCGGGCAGCTTCGCCGCGCGGAACGCGGGGCCGCTGGCGATGAACAGGGCGGTCATCTCGGGCGCCATGTTGTCCCAGCCATGATTGCCTGCGCTGAAGCTCTTGGTCGGGACGCTCTTGTTGAACAGCCAGCCGGTCTCGGCGAGGCAGAAAATCGGCGGAATGCGCGGATTGGTGCCGTAATGAAAGCGGGCCGGGATCTCGCCCTTGCGCCAGCATTCGGCGTGCGGGTGCTTGCCGAGCAATGCCTTTTCGACCAGCGCCTCCTGTCCGGCGACCGGGGTGAGCGAAAGATACGGGCCGGTCTCCAGCACGTCGACCGTGTCGAGCGCCAGCATCTGATCGAGCGCGATCACCCGCTCGCTGCTGGTCGCCGCCATGCCGTGATCGGCGACGATGACCAGGTTGGCGCGCTGGCCGAGTTGCCGAAGGCCCTGCACCAGCATCCCGATCTGGGCGTCGACCTTGGCCACCGCTTCGGTGGTACGCGCATCGTCGGGGCCGAAATCATGGCCGGCATCATCGACGGTATTGAAATAGAGCGTGACGAAGCGCGGGCGGATCGCGGCGGGCCGCCGCAGCCAATCCAGCACGCCGTTGACCCGTTGCTCGCCGGTGATCGACTGGTTGAACTGGGCCCAGTCCGACGGGCGGGTGCCGCCGATTGCTTCCCAATCGCCCGGTTTCTCCTTGTGCCCGCCGATCGCGACGTTCGAACCGGGCCAGAAGGAAGTCGAGGTGCGGATATGCGCATTCTCGGCATCGACCCAGATCGGGTCGGCGGCGTTCCACCAGAAAGGATCGTCGTTGGACATGGTGAAGGTCACGTCGGGTTGCCCGGCATCCTTCATCTTGTTGGCGGTGATGCCGTGGCGGTCGGGGCGCAGCCCGGTGACCAGCGTCCAGTGATTGGGGAAGGTCTTGCTCGGGAAGCTCGGGTGCATCGGCGCGGTGACGCCCTCGGCCGCGAGCTTTGAGAGATTGGGCGTGACGCCGCGCTCGAGATAATCGCTGCGGAAGCCGTCGATCGAGATCAGGATCGTGACCGGCGCGCGCGCTTTGGCGGCAACCGGTGCCGGGGCGGGAGTCCGCGCGGCGGCAGAAAGCGGAAGGAGGATCGCGAACGCCGCGGCGGCGAGTTTGGAGGTCCAGCGCATGGGCTTCATTCTGACACCGCTTTGTTGCGGGCGGAAGTCTCCTAATCTCCCAGCGACAGTCGCGCGAACAGCGTCCCACTCAGCGGCGCCCGGCCATAGGCGGCGTTGAGCGCGCTCGGCTTGGCGTAGGCGGCCAGGCTTCCGCCCAGTGCCAGCTGCGCCTTGTCGCTCAGCTGTATGCGATACGCATAGCCGCCCTCGAAGCGCGTCACCCGGAACCTGCGATCGTGGAGCGGATCGGCATGGTCGGGAAACAGCTCGTCATTGGCGACATTCTCGACGCGGCCGAACAGGCTGTGATGCCGGCCAATGTCCCAGTTCGCCTCGCCAACGAACGCGGTGAGCGTATTCCCGGGCACGCGATCCTTCGCCGCGAACGCCAGCATCGCCGAAAGCCCGCCACGGGCATAATGGACGCTGGCGGTGGTGCGTCGTTCGTCGGCGCCGGCATGGCCGGCCTCGGGCGATTCGAGCCGGCCATGGCTGAACTGCACCGCCCAGTTGGGCGAGGGCGTATAGGTCGCGCGCAGGCTCCAACTATCGAGCTTTGGCGCATCGATGCCCCAGCGGGCCTCGTCGGGTTCGCGACCCTTGAATGCCGATGCTTCGAGCTGGAGCGTTCGTCCCTTCACCCCGGCGGTGACCACGCCATAGGTGATATGGGTGCTGTCGAACCAGTGATGTGCGATCGGCGACAGCGCCAGATAGCGCGCCGAGCGGCGGTGCATGAAGGCGCTGGGCCCCAGCGCCGGCTCGGCTACCGGTCCGCCATAGAGGAAGGCGCTGACACCGGCTGCGACCGGCAGGTCGATCCGCGCCGACAATTCCATGAACAGGTCGTGGGGATGCTGACGGTCGACCAGCGGCTGGCCATATGCCGTCTCGCCGGTCGCGAACAGATTGGGGTAGCCGCGCCGGCCCATCGCCGGCTCGAGGCTGCCCATCGCCCGGAATTCGACTCCGACATCGCCGAAGCGGCGGCTGGCGCTGAGCATCGCCATCGACTGGACCAGCGCCATGTCGCCGCCGCGCGGCCCGCCCTGATCGGTGTAGACGAAATTGAGCGAGCCATGCGCCATCACCATCCAGTCACCGGCGGCAAGATGCAGCCCGTGCATCGCGCCCTCGGCGGCGGGGAGCAGTGCGGTGCCCGAGCCCGGCGCGGCGTTGGCGGCCGGCTCTTTCGCCATCGCCATCCCGTGCATCGAATGCTCCTGGGGCGCGGGGTCCGAAGTGGGGACGGGCGCGGGCATCGGCATGTCGTGCATCGAATGATCCTGCGCGGCGGCGATGCCGGGGGCGAGCAGGGCGAGAGCGATCAGCGCCGCGCGCATCACATCCCTCCCATCGGGCGAAACAGCATCCACGCCGCCATGCCGATCATGAACAGATTCTCGGTCAGCGAGACGAAGCCCAGCGGTACGTTGCTGGAGCCGCCGACACAGGCGCATTTGAGTTCGCGCCGGTCGATATAGACCGCCTTGATCACCGAAGCCGCGCCGATCGTGCCGATGAACAGCGCCACCGGCACCGACAGCCCGTTCAGCACAGCGGCACTCATCAGCACACCCGCCAGCCCCTCGGCGAACGGGTAGAGATAGGCATAGGGCACCCATCGCCGCGCCAGCAGATCGTAATTGAGAAACATCGTCGAAAAGCGCTCGACATCCTGGAGCTTGAGCATCGCCAGCACGATCATGCTGAAGCTGACGAACCATTCCGCGGCGCGGATCGTGAACGCATCGCCGCTCACCGCATGGCTCGCCGCCATCGCCATCAGCGCCGTCATCCCGAACACCGCGATCACCGGCCGGTAGCTGGTATCGCCGGGGGCGGCGCCGCGATGCCCGAAAAACCGGCGCAGATCGTCGTTGCCGCCGATGCGGACCCCGTCGATGAAGGTCTGGGGCGTGGTCTTCACGCCGTGCTCGGCCTTGAAGGAATCGACTTCGGCGCGCGTGCGCAGCAAACGGTCGTCGACGGCATAGCCATGGCGCGCAAGCTGCCATTTGGACTTCAGGCCATAGGGACAGACATGTCCGGGCATGACCATGCGATAGAGCGTCGCGCGCTTTGATTCGGTCGTCATGCCGGCCTATATAGCTTCCGTAGCATGGTACGGAGTCAAGCGCGTGACGGGGCTGACGATCGGAAAGCTGGCGGAAGCGGGCGGGGTGGGGGTCGAGACGATCCGCTACTATCAGCGTCGCGGCCTGCTCGATGAACCCGAACGCTTCGGCGCCATTCGCCGCTATGGCGATCCGGAGCTGCGGCGGCTGCGCTTCATCCGCTCGGCACAGGCGGCAGGCTTCACGCTCGAGCAGATCGGCGAGCTGCTCGCGCTCGATGCCACCGACGACCGCACCCGCGCGCGGGAACTCGCCAGCGAACGCATCGCCGCGCTCGACGCCAGGATCGCCGAACTCGATGCCGCACGAAACGCGCTGCGCAAGCTCGCGCACGAATGCGGCAAGGGCGAGCAGGGACCATGTCCGATCTTGACGGCGTTCGAGGGGCGTTGACGGTGCGGGGGCTGTTCGCCGCCGCGGTGCTGCAGGCGGCGCTCCCCGTGGTTGGCGTCGGAGATGGAGCCGCGATGAGGCGCCCCCGTCACCGCTTCAGGAACGCGCTCAACTTGCCGCGAAGCTCGGTCGCCTGCCCGGTCAGATTGGCGTTCATTGTCAGCAGATCGCGAAGCTGATCGACATGCGCCGTGAACTCCGGTCGCAGCTTGCCCGCTTCGTACATCTTCGCCGGATCGGGGCCGAGCGCGGCGATCATGCGGGTGCGATAGGCCGCTTCCTCGCGATCCTGTCGCATTCCCTCATGCGCAAAGGCGATCGTCACGCCGATGACGATGACGATGACGATGAACTCGAAGAGGAATTTGCCGATCAGCGCGCGATGGCGATCGATCCGGTTCTTGAGCCTATAGCCATCCCGCTCCCCCTGATTGCCGCCTCAGCTGTGCAGGAAATGCATCACGTCGCCGTCATGGACGACATAGGCCTTGCCTTCGGCGCGCAGCTTGCCGCCTTCGCGCGCCTTCGATTCCCCGCCCAGCGCGACATAATCGTCATAGGCGATCGTCTCGGCGCGGATAAAGCCCTTCTCGAAATCGGTGTGGATCACGCCCGCGGCCTCGGGGGCGGCGGCGCCCTGATGCACCGTCCAGGCGCGCGCTTCCTTGGGGCCGACGGTGAAGAAGGTCAGCAGGTGGAGCAGCTTGTATCCGGCGCGGATCACGCGGGCGAGACCGGTTTCCTCCAGCCCCAGCTCGGCGAGGAAATCGCCGCGCTCCTCGGCGGGCATCGTCGCGATCTCGGCCTCGATCGCCGCCGAGACGACCACCGCCTCGGCACCCTCGGCCCTGGCCTTGGCGAAGACCTTTTCCGATAGCGCGTTGCCGTTCGCGGCGTCCTCCTCGTTGACGTTGCAGACGTACAGGACGGGCTTGCTGGTCAGCAGCTGCGCCTGGGCGAAGATCCGCGCCTCGTCGGCGTCCTTGGGCTCGGTCAGCCGCGCCGGCTTGCCGTCGCGCAGCAGCTCGAGTGCCTGACCCAGCACGCTCGCCGCCGCCTTGGCTTCCTTGTCGCCCTGTGCCGCCTTCTTCTGGGCGGCCGGCACGCGCTTCTCCAGCGATTCCAGATCGGCGAGCATCAGTTCGGTCTCGACGGTTTCGGCATCGGCGATCGGATCGACCTTGTTGTCGACATGCTGGATGTCGTCATTCTCGAAACAGCGCAGGACATGGACGATGGCGTCGACCTCGCGGATATTGCCGAGGAACTGGTTGCCCAGGCCTTCGCCCTTGCTGGCGCCGCGCACCAGTCCGGCGATATCGACGAAGCCGAGCTGCGTCTCGATGATCTTCTGCGAGCCGGCGATCTCGGCCAATTTGTTCAGCCGCGGATCGGGCACCGCGACGTTCCCCACATTCGGCTCGATCGTGCAGAAGGGATAGTTCGCCGCCTGCGCCGCCGCCGTCTCGGTCAGCGCGTTGAAGAGCGTCGATTTGCCGACGTTGGGCAGACCAACGATGCCGCAGCGGAAACCCATGAGAATAGCCTGTCGATAGAGTGAAAACCGGGAAGCGGGCGCGATAGAGGCTTCGCGTCGGCTTTTCCAGCACGTTGGTCGCACGCTGGTCCCGGATCGCTTGACGCACCCCCATTCATCTGGGGTACAGGGATCCCAAGCCCTTAGGGGTATTACGTACCATCGAGGAGTTGGGAATGATTCGCCGTCACATCATCATGAGCGCAGCGGCTGCCACCGTCATGCTGTCGAGCTGCAGCGGGGACAAGAGCAAGCCGTCCCCGACTCCCACCGCGACCGCCACTCCGACGCCGACGCCGACCGCATCGCCAACCTATGCGGCGCTGCCGCTGGCGGCCACCGCCGCCGCCGAGTTCACCACGATCAACGCCTCGACCAACTTCACCGGCGATCCTACTGCCGGCGCCGTCACGCTCGGCGCTTGGGGTACTGAAAGCCGCTCGGACCGCGTCCGCCTCGCGGTCAGCGGCGCGATCGCGACTGCGGGCACCAATTACGTCATTCGCGAAGCCACCGAGGAATCGCGTTTCGTCCCGGCCGATCTGACCACCACGTCGGCGGCGGGCAATCAGGAATATGTGTTCCGCACGACCAGCACCGCTACCGGCGCGCTGACGGGTAATTTCTCGCAGCTCGAATTCCTCAACAACACCATCACCGGCAGCGTCACCAGCGATACGCTGCTCGGCTCGCTGGCACGCGTCAGCTACGGCAATTGGTACCGCGCCGAGTCGGCGGTGGGCGCCAAGCGGCTTACCTACACCGTGTTCGGCTATCCGACCGCGGCCACCGACATGCCGACCACCGGCACCCAGGCCTATACGGTGGCGGTGCGCGGCCGCGTCGTGAACAATGCCGGCGGCGTCACCACGATCAACACCATCGGCGGCACCGCCACGGTCTCGGTCAATTTCTCGACCGGCCTGGTCGATATCACCTTCAATCTGACCCAGACGACCGCTGGCGGTGCGACCGCGGCCTATGCGACCTTCGCGGCGCAGGGTGCGATTCCGGCGGGCCAGAACCAGTTCACCGGCGCCTTCGCCAGTGGCGCGCCGCTGTCGGGCACGATCGCCGGCGGCTTTTTCGGCTCGCAGGGCGCCGAGATCGGTATCACCTTTGCCGGCAGTGGCACCAATGCCCGCCTTGTCGGCGAAGTGGTCGGCAAGAAGTCGTAAGCAGAAACCCCTCCCCTTCCGTTCAAGGGCGGGTTGGAAAAGGTCGGGGCGCGGCCCCGGCCTTTTCTGTATGCGGCGCATGGAAACGGTTCAGCGCGCCAGCCGCATCGCCACATCGTTCATGAAGCGCACATCGTCGCCAGCCGCGAGCCAGGGCGCTTCGGAAGCGATCGCGCCCAGCATGTCGCTTAGATCCTCGATCTCGTCCTTGGCGTAATTGCCGAGCACGTATCCGGTTACCCGGTCCCTGTGCCCCGGATGGCCGATGCCGAGGCGCACGCGGCGAAAATCCGGCCCGATATGCTTGTCGGTCGAGCGCAGGCCATTATGCCCCGCAGTGCCGCCGCCCATCTTCACCTTGACCTTGAACGGCGCGAGATCGAGCTCGTCGTGGAAGACGGTGACATCAGCGGGGGTGAGCTTGTAGAAGTCCAGCGCCGAGCGCACCGCGCGGCCGCTTTCGTTCATGAACGTGGCGGGCTTGAGCAGGATCAGCTTGTCGGAGCCGATCCGCCCCTCGCGCGTCCAGCCCTGGAACTGCTTCTTTTCGGATGTGAAGCCGTGCACCTCGGCCACGGCGTCCACCGCCATGAAGCCGACATTGTGGCGATGCATCGCATAAGTGGGGCCGGGGTTACCCAGGCCGACCCAGAGCTGCATGGCCAGCCCGCTTAGCCGCCCGTGTTCAGCGCGACGCGCATCAGCGCCTTGCACTCGCTGTCGACAAGATCCTTGCCGCCGTTGGTCAGCGCGAGGGAAAGTTCCTTGATCGCCTCGGCCTGCTTGGCCTCATAGGTCTTGCCGTCCTGGTAGCGCTCGGCCGCTACGCCGCGGAAGAACATCGAGAAACCATAAGCGATGGCGAACTTGTCGGTATCGCCGGCCTTCTTCGCGGCACCGGCTTCCGACGCTTCATATGCGTAGCAAAGCACGTCGCGGTCCGCATCTTCTGCGGCTGGAAAAGGGGGGGTGGAAGTCGCCGTCAGCAGCAAAGCCAGGATAAACATTCCACCCCTCCCGTATCGTTATTCGCCTTCGCCCGCCTCTGCGGCAGGCGTTTCGGTCTCGGCCTCGGCTTCCGCCTCGGCAGGCGCGTCGGCCGTCGCCGGCGCGTCCTCATTGTCGCCTTCGCTCGACTTGAGCGCCGACGGGGCAACGACCGTGGCGATGGTGAAGTCGCGGTCGTCGATCACCGGCTTCGCGCCCTTGGGCAGCGTCACCTGCGAGATGTGGATCGAATCGCCGACTTCGAGGCCCTTGAGCGAGATCGCGATCTCCGAGGGGATCTCGGCCGCGTCGCAGATCAGCTCCAGCTCATGGCGCACGATGTTGAGCACGCCGCCACGCTTGATGCCGGGGGCCGCTTCTTCATCGCTGAAGTGGATCGGCACGTTGACGTGCACGCTGCTGTGCTCGCCGATGCGCAGGAAATCGACATGGATCGGACGATCGCTGACGACGTCGAATGCGACGTCCTTGGGGAGCGTGCGCTCGCCGTTGATCATCACCACCGAATTAAAGAAGTGGCCGGTCATCAGCAACTTGGTCAGTTCGCGCTCGCTGACATGGATGCCAGCGGGGTCTGCCTTGTTGCCATAAATGACGGCGGGGACGCGGCCTTCACGACGCAGCGCCCGGGAGGCTCCCTTGCCAGCCCGGTCGCGCGTCTCGGCCGACAGCGTAAGCGTGTCGCTCATGTGTCGATTTCCAATGCGCTAAAGTTCATACGTTCACCGGCCAGGCCTCCAGGGATGACCCTGACGCGGAACGCGCGCCTATAAGGAAAAGGCGGATAGAGAGCAACCCTGATCCTCCCCGCGCCGGGAGGGGGACCGGCGAAGCTGGTGGAGGGGGCGTGCCGCAAGCGGCATCGCTGTTGGTTAGCCCCTCCGTCAGCCCGCGGCTGCCACCTCCCCGCGCCGGGGAGGATCAATATCGCACCCGCTCGACCTTCAGTCCGCGCTTCTCCAGCTCCGCCTGGACGTCGCCTGCGCCCGCCAGATGCCCCGCGCCCACTGCGACGAACACCGTGCCGGGCTGCGCCATCCGCCTGACGATCCAGTCGGCCCAGCGCTGGTTGCGTCTGAACAGCAACGCATCGGCGACCTCGGGCGACGACGCGACATCGTCATTGACCAAAGCCGCGAGCTTGGCGGCGTTGCCCGCGCCCCACGCCGTCACCGCCTGATCGAGCGTTTTCCCGGCATCGGGCAGCGTGCGGATCGTCTCCTCGAGCAGCGCGCGCTGCGCCGGCAGCGACAGCGCATCGAAATAGCCGAGCTGCTCGCGCGCGCTTTCGAGCCCGGCCACCGGCTTGCCGGCCTTGCGCGCCGCCGCGGTCAGCACGGCTTCGGCGCCGTCCTTGGGATCGTAGCCGAGCTTCTGGAGCGGCAGCGACGCCAGCATCGTCGCCGCCAGCCATGGCTCGCTATGGTCGAGCGCGTCAGGGGCCATGCCCAAGCCGGTCAGCGCAGCGCGCAGCTTCTCCGCCTGGGGCCCTTGCAGCGGCGGCTCGCGCGACGTTCCCAGCTCCGCCACCAGCGCCGCCATCTCGGCATCGTCGGGCAGCACCACTTCGAGCATCAGGCTGTCGCTCTTGTCGAACGCCGTCTTCACGCCATCATCGAACCAGCTGAGGCCCGGTTTCAGCATATGCACCGTGCCGAACAGATAGATGGTCGTGTCGGCGTCCTTGACCACCCACAAGGCCGGATCGGCATCGTTCGCCGCCTGCGGCGTGGGGCTCCCGCATCCGGCGAGCGCCAGCGCGGCGAGCAGGGCAATCGTCAGTCTGATATGGATGCGCATCAATGCGCAGCGATATCCCCGAAGCTGGGATGTGTCACGGCATCGCATTGCGCGACCGGCTTGGGCACGTCGCCGTTCAGGCTCGACAGCCAGCATTCGTCGAGCAGGGAGCAGTAACACGCCTCGACCTTCACGTTCCAGCGCGCCGCTTCGAGCTTGGTCCATGCCTGCCCGTCGGGGCTGGCGGCGTCGGCGGGCTTGTCCCAGCCGATGAAGGTCCGTTCCTCGCCCGCGCTGATGATGGAGCGCGCCAGCGGGCGCGACTGCGACCGGACCAGCGGCACCGATCCTCCCGCGGCCCTGACCAGCTCGAGGATATTGACGGGGGTCCGACCCTGATAATGGAGCTGGAACCATACCAGCCGCGCCGGGCCGCTGCCATTGTTGCTCAGATTGAAGCTGATCCGCGCCTTGCCGTCACCCACGGCGTTGCCGGTGCTGAACGAGAGCAGGGGCGTCGAGCTGGCCCGCACCAGCCGGGCATTTTCATGCACCAGCTGCTCCATCGTCGATCCGGTGTGAAGCGCGATCACCAGCGAGGCGATCGAGACCATCAGCACGCTGAGGGTGATGGCCGCGTCGAACCATTTGATGCCGCTGCCATGATGCGCGTGCGGCGGCTCGGGCGATTCGATCATGGCGCGCATCCTTCGCGCCGGGCCCGCTTCCGCTTCGCTGGCATCTCCCGGCATGCGCGAAAATTATCATCGGGCCGAGATGGCGGCAATCGCCGCTCGTGACATTACTGGACCCGTTCGACCCTGAGCCCGCGCTTTTCGAGCAGGTCGATCACCGATCCGGGGCCGACGAAATGCCCGGCGCCCGCCGCGAACAGGATGATGCCCGGCTTCGCCCGCAGCCGCGCGATCAGGCTGTCGACCCAGGCATTGTTGCGCTGGACGAGCAGCGGATCGGCCATCGCCGCGCCCGGATCGACGCTCTCGGGCATGATCATCAGCGGCGATCCCGGCCCGACCTGTCCCTGCGCCCAGGCATGCGCCGCGGCGTCGAGTTCGTCATGCGTGCGCAGCGGCGCGATCAGCGCGGCCTCCAGCATCATCCGCTGTGTGCTTTCCGGCACGGCGTTGATATTGGTGACCACCGCCTTGCTGTCCTCGATCGCCTGCACCGGGCGGCCCAGATTGCGGAAATGCTTCTCCAGCCAGGCATCGGCGCCTTCGCTGGGAATGTCGCCCGCCATCAGATCGCGCACCGTGCCGATGCTCATCGCCGCGATCCAGCTCGGCATCCGGTCGAGCTCGGCGACCATCTCGGCGGGCAGGAACGCCTGGATCTCGGCCAGCTTGGCGCGGCCGCGGTGTGACACCCGGTCGATCAGCGGCGGCAGCGTCTCGTCCTTGGGCAGCCCTTCGAGGAAGGTGACGCTCGCATCGTCGGCGTCGGTCGATTCGAGCAGCAGCGTGTCCGCCCGCACGATCACCGCCTCCAGCGCCGGATTGCGCCAGCGAAAGCCGGGCGGCAGGCTGTGCACCGTCCCGAAGATGTAGATCGAGGTGTCGGCGTCGGAGATTTTCCAGATCGCCGGCGTCGGCTGATAGGGCTGGGCGAGCGCGACCCGCGCCATCTCCTTCCTGAGCGCGGCATCGTAGCGCGCATCGATCTCGGTGCGCACCGGCTTGCCGGCCAGCGCCAGCCGCTCGTCGGGCGAATAGGTCGAATAGGGCAGGGCCGCCACCAGCCCCGGCACATTCTGCGCGACCGCCGCCGTCGCGATCGCCAGTGCGGTCGCCGCAAGCCCCCAGGCGATTCTTCCCATGCCGGGAGGTTGCGAGGGCCGCTTGCCGCTGTCAACGCACATTGACCCTCTGGGAAGGCTGCGCCAAAGCGCACTCGATGTCTCAGCCTCTCAGCTTCCAGCGCATGATCCTGAAGCTCCACGACTACTGGAGCGAACGCGGCTGCGTGATCCTCCAGCCTTATGACATGCGGATGGGCGCGGGCACCTTCCATCCGGCGACGACGCTGCGGGCCCTCGGCCCCGAGCCGTGGAACGCCGCCTTCGTCCAGCCCTGCCGCCGCCCGACCGACGGCCGCTATGGCGAGAACCCCAACCGGCTCCAGCATTATTACCAGTATCAGGTGATCCTCAAGCCGAGTCCGCCCGATCTGCAGGAGATGTATCTCGGCTCGCTCGCGGCGATCGGCATCGATTTCACCCGCCACGATATCCGCTTCGTCGAGGATGATTGGGAAAGCCCGACGCTCGGCGCCTGGGGCCTCGGCTGGGAAGTGTGGTGCGACGGTATGGAAGTCACCCAGTTCACCTATTTCCAGCAGATGGGCGGTTTCGATTGCAAGCCTGTCGCGGGCGAGCTGACCTATGGGCTGGAGCGCCTGGCGATGTACATCCAGAATGTCGACAGCGTCTACGATCTCGCCTTCAACGACAGCGGGGTTACCTATGGCGACGTGTTTCTCGAAAACGAGAAGCAGATGTCGAAGTATAATTTCGAAGTCGCCGATACCGAGACCTTGTTCGAGGGCTTCCGCAAGGCGGTGGCTGAGTGCGAGAATTGCCTGGGGGCCGGCGTCCCCATCGCCGCCTATGAGCAGGCGATCGAGGCCAGCCATTTGTTCAACCTGCTGCAAGCCCGCGGCGTCATCTCGGTCGCCGAGCGCCAGGCCTATATCGGCCGCGTCCGCGATCTCGCGAAGGGCAGCTGCGAGGCCTGGATCGCGCACATGACCCCCGAATGGCAGGCCAAATACCCGGAGTGGTCGCTGTGACCCTCAATCCTCCCCGGAACGGGGAGGGGGACCGCGCAAAGCGCGGTGGAGGGGGCGTGCCGCAAGCGAAGCGGCCCGAGGTTTCGACCGCGCGAAAGCTCCGCCGTGGGATGAGCTTGCCCGAGGTTTTGCTGTGGCAGCGCCTGCGTGGCGCGCAAACCGGATTGAAGTTTCGGCGTCAGCATCCGGTCGGGCCTTATGTTGCGGACTTCTACTGTGTGTCGGCCCGATTGGTAGTTGAAGTCGATGGCGAGGTGCATGCCGGTCGAACGGAAAAGGACAGGGAACGTGATCGGTTCCTGCAAGAGAATGGATACGAGGTTTTGCGCGTGAACGCGGCAGATGTGCTGAAGAATGTCGATGCTGCGGCCGAAGCGATCGCTTCGCTCGCGGCACGCCCCCTCCACCACCGGCCTGCGGCCGGCGGTCCCCCTCCCCGTGCCGGGGAGGATCTGTGATGACCGAAGACTTCCTCCTCGAATTGCGCTGCGAGGAAATCCCCGCGCGGATGCAGGAAAAGGCGCGTACCGATCTCGCCCAGCTGTTCGGCGAGCGGCTCAAGGCGCTCAACCTCCCCTTCGAAAGCATCGAGAGCTACGCCACCCCGCGCCGCCTCGCCCTGATCGTCCGCGGTGTCGCCGCGCAGACCGCGGCGGTAAGCGAGGAGCGCAAAGGTCCTCGCGCCGATGCCCCCGCCCAGGCCATCGAAGGCTTTCTCCGCTCGACCGGCCTGACCCGCGAGCAGCTCGTCGCGCGCGACGACGGCAAGGGCAATCAGGTGCTGTTCGCGGTGATCGACCGCCCGGGCGTGGTCGCCGGCTCGGTGCTCGCCAGCGCGGTCGGCCATGTCGTCCACAATTTCCCCTGGCCCAAATCGATGCGCTGGGGCGACGCCTCGCTCTCCACCGAGAGCTTGCGCTGGGTCCGGCCCCTACAGGGCATCATCGCCCTGCTCGGCGACAAGCTGGTGCCGGTCGAGACCGCCGGGCTCAAGAGCGGCGCCCAGACCGTCGGCCACCGCTTCCATCACCCCGGAACCATCACCATCGGCAGCGCCGCCGACTATATCGAGAAGCTGCGCGCCTGCCACGTCATCGTCGATGGCGCCGAGCGCCGCGGCATCATCGCGGTCGGCGCCAAGATGGTCGCGCAGATGGCGGGGCTCACCCTCGTCGAGGATGACGGGCTGCTCTACGAGAATGCCGGGCTCACCGAATGGCCGGTGCCGATGCTCGGCCGCTTCGACGAGGAGTTCCTCTCGGTTCCGCCCGAGGTGATCCAGCTCACCGCCCGCGTGAACCAGAAATATTTCGTTTGCCGCGATGCCGATGGCGCGCTCGCCAACGCGTTCGTCTGCACGGCCAATATCGATGCCAGCGACGGCGGCTGGAAGATCATCGAAGGCAATCAGAAGGTGCTCGCGGCGCGCCTGAGCGATGCGCGCTTCTTCTACGAGACCGATCTCAAGACCCGGCTCGAAGACTTGCAGCCCAAGCTCGAGAAGATCGTCTTCCACGAGAAACTGGGCACCGTCGCCGACAAGGTCGATCGCGTCGCCAAGCTGGCGCGGTGGCTGGTGGAAGAGGGTATCGTTCGCGGTGCTCCTGCGAAAGCAGGAGCCCAGGATAGCCCATCCCCTGACGGCTTTGGGCTCCCGCTTTCGCAGGAGCACTTGGCCGACATGGCCGAACGCGCCGCGCGTCTCGCCAAGGCCGATCTCGTCACCGGCATGGTCGGCGAGTTCCCCGAGCTACAGGGCCTGATGGGCGGCTATTACGCCGCCGCGCAGGGCGAAGACCCGCAGGTCGCCGAAGCGGTGCGCGACCATTACAAGCCGGTAGGGCAGGGCGACGACGTACCGACCGCGCCGGTGACGGTGGCGGTGTCGCTTGCGGACAAGCTCGACAGCTTGGGTCGCTTCTTCGCTATCGAAGAGACGCCTACAGGTTCGAAGGATCCTTTTGCACTCCGTCGAGCGGCTCTCGCAGTCCTCCGTATCATTCGGGTGGCGGGCTTGGACTTCAACATTTTTGAAGCAATCAAAGCTGCACTCTATCTCGGTTCTCACGAAATCGATGACAATGATGCATCCTCGAGAACTTGGCGTCCGATTTATACGCTGAATGGCTTCTTTCTCGACCGCTTACGGCAGATGTTACGCGACGAGGGCAAGCGCTTCGATCTAGTGAACGCTGTGGTCGAGGAAGGTGATATCGGCTTTGATGTGAGAAGGTCGATTGCAGCGTGCTATGCACTTCAATCCTTCCTTGAGACCGACGACGGCAAGAACCTCCTCGCCGGCTACAAGCGTGCAGCCAACATCCTCAAGAAAGAGGATTGGTCGGACGCGGAGCAGAAAACGCTGTCCTACACGCCCGAAAAGGAAGAAGCTGCCCTGATCCAGGCGCTCGACTCGGCTGCTCCGCAAGCGGATGCGGCGATCGGGCGCGAGGACTTCGAAGGCGCGATGGCGGCCCTGGCCGGTCTCCGTGCGCCGATCGATGCGTTCTTTGAAAAGGTAATGGTCAATGAACCGGGCAAGCGTGAGCACCGCCTTGCCCTGCTCGCCCGCATGCGCGATGCGGTCCATAAAGTAGCGGACTTCTCGAAGATTGAAGGTTGAATCCCGCGAATGTTGAGTGCCTCGAAAACACTAAACTTCCTCAACATTCGCGCCCCGGCTTGCCACGCGCCAACCAAAACTTGTCGCTGACAACGCAGGTCAGCCCTTTCGCTCTCTTCGCACCTGCGGTAAGCGCGCTGCAGCGCGAAAAGGGGCTCGAATGACGCAATATGTGTACCGCTTCGGCGGCGGGGTTTCGGACGGCGGCAAGGGCGACAAGAACCTGCTCGGCGGCAAGGGTGCCAATCTCGACGGCATGGCGGCGATCGGCTTGCCCGTGCCGCCCGGCTTCACGATCAGCACCCCGGTCTGCGCGCTTTATTACGACAATGGCGAGACTTTCCCGGACAGCCTCAAGGCCGAAGTTGCCACCGGCGTCGCCCATATCGAGGCGGTGACCGGCAAGAAGTTCGGCGACGCCGCCGATCCGCTGCTGGTCTCGGTCCGCTCCGGCGCCCGCGTGTCGATGCCGGGGATGATGGACACCGTCCTCAATCTCGGTCTCAACGACGAAACCGTGATCGGTCTGTGCGAAGCCAGCGGCGATCCCCGCTTCGCCTGGGACAGCTATCGCCGCTTCATCCAGATGTATTCGGACGTGGTGCTCGAGCTCGATCATGGCCGCTTCGAGGAAGCGCTGGAGATCGCCAAGGAAGACCGCGGCTACAACCTCGATACCGATCTGACCGCCGACGACTGGAAGGCGCTGGTCGCCGAGTACAAGCAGATCGTCGAGGAGCTGTGGGGCAAGCCCTTCCCGCAGGATGTCCATGACCAGTTGTGGGGGGCGATCGGCGCGGTGTTCGGCTCATGGCAGTCCGAGCGCGCCAAGGTCTATCGCCGCCTCAACGACATCCCCGGCGACTGGGGCACCGCGGTCAATGTCCAGGCGATGGTCTTCGGTAATATGGGCGACACCTCGGCTACCGGCGTCGCCTTCACCCGCGATCCCGCCAAGGGCGACAATGCCTATTATGGCGAGTTCCTGATCAACGCCCAGGGCGAGGACGTGGTCGCGGGCATCCGTACCCCGCAGTACCTCACCAGGGCCGCGCGCGAGGCTGCGGGCGCCAAGCCGCTGTCGATGGAAGAAGCGATGCCGGAGGCTTATGCCGAGCTGGCGGCGGTGTTCGACCAGCTCGAGCGCCACTATCGCGACATGCAGGACATCGAGTTCACGGTCGAGCGCGGCAAGCTCTGGATGCTCCAGACCCGCAGCGGCAAGCGCACCGCCAAGGCTGCGCTCAAGATCGCGGTCGACATGGCCAGCGAGGGCCTGATCACCCAGGAGGAGGCGATCCTCCGCGTCGATCCCCAGGCGCTGGACCAGTTGCTCCACCCGACGCTCGATCCCCAGGCGCCGCGCGACGTGCTGACCAAGGGCCTGCCCGCCAGCCCCGGCGCCGCCTCGGGCGTCGCCGTGTTCGACAGCGATACCGCCGAGAAGCGGGCGGGAGCCGGCGACAGTGTCATCCTGATCCGCGTCGAGACCAGCCCCGAGGATATCCACGGCATGCACGCCGCTAGGGGCATCCTCACCGCGCGCGGCGGCATGACCAGCCACGCGGCCGTGGTGGCGCGCGGCATGGGCCGCCCCTGTGTCTCCGGCGCCGGCTCGCTGTCGATCAGCGCCCGCGACAAGGTGATGCGCGTGGGGCAACGCGAGGTTCGCGAGGGCGACACCGTCACCATCGACGGCACCACCGGCGAAGTGATGCTCGGCGAAGTCCCGACCGTCCAGCCCGAGCTGTCCGGCGATTTCGGCACGCTGATGGAATGGGCCGACGCCAGGCGCCGCCTCAAGGTCCGCACCAATGCCGAGACGCCGCTCGACTGCCGCACCGCCCGCGAGTTCGGCGCCGAAGGTATCGGGCTTTGCCGTACCGAGCATATGTTCTTCGATTCGGCGCGGATCACCGCGGTCCGCCAGATGATCCTGGCGGAAGACGAAGCGGGCCGCCGCGCCGCCCTCGCCAAGCTCCTCCCCGAGCAGCGCAGCGATTTCGTCGAGATCTTCGAAGTGATGGTCGGCCTGCCCTGCACGATCCGTCTGCTCGATCCGCCGCTGCATGAATTCCTGCCGCACGAGGAAAGCGAGTTCGCCGAAGTCGCCGCCGCCGCCGGCCTCGATGTCGAGACCTTGAAGCGCCGCGCCGCCGAGCTCCACGAGTTCAACCCGATGCTCGGCCATCGCGGCTGCCGCTTGGGCGTGACCTATCCCGAGATTTATGAGATGCAGGCCCGCGCGATCTTCGAAGCGGCCTGCGAAGTCGCCGAAAAGTCCGGCGCCGCTCCGATCCCCGAAGTGATGATTCCGCTGGTCGCCACCGCCAAGGAACTCCAGCTGATGAAAACGGTGGTCGACAAGGCCGCCAGGGCGGTGTTCGCCGAAAAGGGCCGCGAGATCGAGTATCTGGTCGGCACGATGATCGAACTGCCCCGCGCCGCGCTGCGGGCAGGCGAGATCGCCGAAGTCGGCGCGTTCTTCTCGTTCGGCACCAACGATCTGACGCAAACCACGCTGGGCGTGAGCCGTGACGATGCCGCACGCTTCCTCACTACCTATGTCGAAAAGGGCATCTACGCCCGTGATCCGTTCGTCTCGATCGATGTCGAAGGCGTCGGCGAGCTGATCAGCCTCGCTGCTGAACGCGGTCGCGCGACACGCCCCGATATCAAGCTCGGCATCTGCGGCGAGCATGGCGGCGATCCCGCCTCGATCCAGTTCTGCGAGCAGACTGGGTTGGACTACGTCTCGGCTTCGCCCTATCGCGTCCCCATCGCGCGGCTGGCGGCTGCGCAGGCCGCGCTGCGGCGCGGATGAAGGGCGTTTGGATGACGAGTGTTGCCGCGCTGGGGGCCGGTTCGGCCTTCGCGCAGACCAGCGATGTGGCGGCGCTCGACGCGGCTTTGTTCGCCAATCCCAGCGCGACGGCGGTGCTGCAGGCCTGGTGCGACCGCCACCGCCCGGGCCAGACGGTCCGCGCGGTGGTCGCGCGACGCGAGACGATACCGGCGGGCAGTCATGCGGCGGTGCTCGGCGTCGGTGAGGGCGAGCCGATCGCCTATCGCCGCGTTCAGCTTAGCTGTGGCGACGAAGTTCTGTCCGAGGCCGATAACTGGTATGTGCCCGCGCGGCTGACTGCGGAGATGAACGCGGCGCTGACCGGCGAGACGCCGTTCGGGGTGGCGGTGCGCCCGCTTGCGCCGAGCCGCCGCAACCTCTCGTCCGAGCGAAGCTGGACCGGGCAGGGCGCCAACGAAATCCTTCGGCATCACGCAGTGCTCACCGCTGCCGGTGCGCCGATCGCCGAAGTGATCGAGACCTATCAGCGGAGCATGCTGGTCGAGGGATGACAGAGGGGATGATTATGCGGATGCGGTTGATGATTGCGGCGCTGGCGATGGCCGCCGCGGCACCGGCGATGGCGCAGACTTCCGACTGGCGCACTGTCAACACGTTCGGCTCCGGAACCAGCGCGTCGCTGATGATGGTCGATGCCGCTTCGCTGAAGATCGCGGGCGGCATGCGCGAGATCACGATCACCAGCTATTTCGCTGCCGCCAAGACGCTGACCGAGGGACAGCTTTTCGATGCGGTCCGTATCAGCTACCGCTTCGATTGCGCGGCGGCGACCTACCAGACCTTCAAGTCGGTGGCGTATGAAGGCGAGAAGCCGATCCTGACTTCGGACACGCTCCGGGCGATGGCGCCCTATGGACCGGGAACGGTGATTGCCGCGATCGCGCCATCGGTGTGCGGCGGCGACTTTTCAAAATTCGCCAAGATTGCCGCAGCCACGCCCAATCTTGAGGGCAAGCAGAAATATGGCCGCTAGTTTGACGGGCGGCGGCGCCTAGCTGAACCGCCTCGAATGCTCGTCCTCGTTGCCGGCGCCGAGCAGCGCGGCTTGTTCGCGCCAGCCTTCGCTGCCGATCGTGCCATGCGGCAGGTGTAGCCGCTGTTCGAGCGCCGATTCGTCCTCGGCGGTCATCTTCTCGATCTCGCGATAGGTCTTGATGCCCAGCTCGTTGAGGCGCTTCTCGCGCGCTTCGTCGATGCCGCGGATACGCGCGAGATTGTCGCGGCCCCAACCGAACCAGCCACGCCAGCTCGCGCCAGGCACCGCCGCCGCTCCTGCGATCGCCGGAGCCTTGGCCAAGGCTTCCAGCTCGCGGATCCGTTTGTTCTTGACGCGGATTTGCTCATTGGCCTCGTCACGGTAGCGGGCGTGCTCGGCTTCCTCCTCGTGGTAGCGGTCACGCCATTTGCCGCCGCCGGGCGCGGTCGCCAGCCCGAGAAACCAGCCGCCGAGCAGGGTAAGCCCCAGCCCGGCGAACTGGGTCAGCGTCTCATAAGGCAATTCCACGCGGCCTGGCCTTAGTGGTGATGCGCATCCGCCGGGGCGTGATGATCCCCGTGCGAAGCGTGCGCGGCGTGTGCGTCATGGCCATGATCGTCGTGTGCGGGCGCCGCGTGGCCGTGATCGTCATGCGCCGCGGGTGCCGGTTCCGCATGGGCGGGCTCGGCATGCGCCGGCGCGGCATGGCCATGGTCGTCATGATGATCGTGCGTGGCATGTGCGGCTACGGCACCCGCCGCCGCACCGGCAACGGCCGCGCCGGCGAGCGCCGCTGTCGAATGGCCATGATCGTGATGGTCGTCATGCGCGGGCGCGGCCGGTGCCGCGGCGCGGAGCTTGGCGTTCTCGGCTTCGAGGTCGCGGATGCGGCGGGCATTCTCGCGCAGGTCCGAAGACGCCTGGTCGCGATAGCCGACATTGGCGAGCTCTTCCTCGTAATAGCGCTCGCGCCATTTGCGTCCGCCGGACGCGCTGGCGAGCCCCAGGAACCAGCCTCCGATCAGCGTAAGACCCAACGCCGCAAATTGCGTCAGCGTCTCGAACGGCAAACCTTGCATTTGTCGACCTCCCCTTTTGTGCGCGGGAAGGTACAGCGCACAGCGCCGCGATGCTACCGTAATGATTAACGCCGGATTTAGTGCATCAGCGCGTCGTTGATCGAGCAGGCCGCGGGCCCGAGGATGACGATGAACAGCACCGGCAGGATGAACAGGATCAGCGGCACGGTCATGATCGCGGGCAGGCGCGCGGCCTTTTCCTCGGCGCGCATCATGCGCTCGTTGCGGAATTCCCCCGATAGCACGCGCAACGCCGATGCCAGCGGCGTGCCGTATTTTTCGGTCTGGATCATGGTGGTTACGACGCCGCGGATCGCGTCGAGATCGATGCGGTTGGCGAGGTTCTCGAAGGCCTGGCGGCGATCGGTGAGGAAGCCCAATTCGATCGCGGTCAGCTGGAATTCCTCGCCGAGTTCGGGATAGGCCTTGCCCAGTTCCTTCGACACGCGGGCGAAGGCGGCATCGACGGTGAGTCCCGCTTCGGCACAGATCACGAGCAGATCAAGCGCATCGGGCAAGCCCTTGCGGATCGCGTGGCTGCGCTTGGTGATCTTGTTCTTGAGATAGATGTCGGGCGCTTTGTAGCTCAGGATGAAGGTCATCGCGACGAGGCCATACGCCTTGAGCGGGCTCCATTCGGCGACCATGTCGGTGCCGTAAACGGCATAGAGCATCGGCCCGCCGATCACGATCGGCAGCACCAGCCGGCCGAAGATCACGCCGACAGCCCATTCCTTGCGGCGGATGCCGGCCTGGGCCAGCTTCTGCTGGGCGATTTTGACCTGGCTCTCCTGCAGCACCTTCATGCTGGAAAGAAGGGCGCGAATGCGGTCGGTCGCTTCGGTCTTCTGGACCAGCTTGGCGCGGCGCTTGGAGGTCGAGGCGGTGATGCCCGCTTTCAATTGCTCGCGGCGCTCCTGCAGCGCCTTGACGCGCTTGGTCATCGGATCGCGCACCGTGGTCGCGGTGTAGATCGCGAAGAACACCGCGCCCGCGGCAAGCGCGGACAACAGGGTCGCGACCCACATCACGTCGACGCCGAGAAGGGTGGGACCGGTTGCCATCGTCAGATCTCGAAATTGACCATCTTGGCCATGATCCAGGCGCCGATCGCCATCCAGATCAGGCCGCCTCCGCCAGCGACCATCAGGCGCTCGTCGCGGAAGAAGTTGAGCATGTAGTTATTGTTGATGAACCAGACGAGGCCGAAGACGATGAACGGCAGCGCGCCGACGATCAGCGCCGACGCCTTGGATTCCGACGACATCGCCTTGATCTTGAGCTTCATCTGGCTGCGCTTGCGCAGCACATCGGCCAGGTTCGCCAGCGTCTCGGCGAGGTTGCCGCCGGTCTCGCGCTGGATGGCGATGGTGATGGTGAAAAACTGGAACTCTGGGGTGCCGAGGCGGTCGGCGGTTTCCTGAAGCGCGGCATCGAGGGTGCGGCCGATCTTCATCTTGTCGGCGATCGCGCGGAATTCCTCGCCGACCGGGCCATCGACCTCGGCGCCGACGACGCCCATCGTCTCGGTGATCGGCAGCCCCGAGCGCAGACCGCGCACGAGCAGCTCGATCGCGTCCGGGAATTTGGCGGTGAACTTGTTGATCCGGCGCTTGATGAAGAAGCCGACGACCTTGTGCGGCAGGCCCATGCCGACGAACAGCCCGAGCGCCAGCGACAGCCAGATCGGCGCGCCCTGTAGCGTCAACAGGCCGCCGACGAATATGAAGAGGCCGCCCGATGCCATCATGTACTGGCTGAGCGTCCAGGGCTTGCCGGTCATGTTCAGCCGCTTCTGCAGCTGTGCCGGATTGGGCAGGAAGCGCGCGGCGTTGATATCGGCCTTGCTGGCGCCGCGGCTGACGCGCCGCAGCTGGGTTTCCATCGCGTTGGCGCCGGTGGCACTGACGACGTTGCGGTCCTTGATGCCGGACAGGCGGCGTGAGCCGGCGCGCTCCGCCGACGGGCCGGAGAAGGCAAGCGCCATCATCACGAGCACCAGCATGGCGCCGCCACCGACCATCAAGACGGGCATCAATTCCATGCCGCGGACCTTACAAGCGCAATGGTTACTTCTTTGCCTTCGAGCCGAGCTTGAGCTTGAACTTGCTCATCAGCGACTCGCCCTTGCTCTTCGCGGCCGGCTTGTCGTCGCGCTCGCCCGAATCGGTGATCGTGGTGATGCGGTCGGCGAGATCGGTCAGCGGCGTGAAGTTCTTGTTGCCCTTGGCGACCTCGGCGAGCGGCTTGCCGAGCTTGGCGGCCTGCGCGGCGAGCTTCTGTTCGAACGGGATCAGGATATCGATCTTGCGCTCGATCGAGCCTTCGAAATCCTTGCGGCTGATCTCGAGCATCGCCTGCGGCGGAACGCGGTTGGCGACGATGATCACCTGCGTCTGCGGCGCGTTCGACTTGAACCAGCTGAGGACGCGAATCGCATCGCGCGCCGAAGCCAGCGTCAGCTCGGTGACAAGCACCGCGACCTGAACGTCGGTGATCAGATGCGGATGGTTGACCAGCATGCCGCGCGGCAGATCGATCACGGTCGATTCGAACGCACCGCGGATTTCCTCCTGCAGCTGATAGAATGCCGCGCCGTCTGTCATCACCGGCGAATGGATCGGCGCTTCGGCGGAGAGCACCGAGAGGCGGTCGGACGCCTTGACCATCGCACGCTCGATGAAGAGGCCGTCGATACGGCTCGGATTCTCGATGGCGTCGGTCAGGCCGCGGCCCGGCTCGAGATCGAGCGCCAGCGCGCCGGTGCCGAAATGCACGTCGAGGTCGAGCAGCGCGGTCGAACGGCCATGCTTTTCGCTGAGCAGCCAGGCGAGCGAGGTCGCCAGCGTCGAAGCGCCGCAACCGCCGCGCGTGCCGATTACCGCCACCGCGCAATGCGGACGGTCGCTCGCGGCTTCGGCGAGCTTGGGTGCGTTCAGCGCCGCCTGCGCCTGCGCGAAGGTGTCGCGCAATGCGTCGGGATTGAGCGGCTTGAGCAGGTAATCATGGATGCCGCTGGCCACCAGGTCGCGGTACAGGCGCACATCATTGACCTGGCCCGATGCGATCACGACCGTGCCGGGCTCGCAGACTTCGGCTAGCGCGTTGATGTCGTTGAGCGGATCGCCCGATTCGCTGAGATCGACGAACAGGATCTGCGGGCTCGCCGATACCGAAAGGGTCTGGACCGCGTTGCGTAGCCCGCCCTTGTTGACCTTCTCCGGAGACCAGCCGAGCTCGACCGCGATCGGGCGCAGCGTTTCCGCCGTCGCCTCGTCGCAGACGAACGCCGTGAACGGTTCGCGATGGGCGGTGCGGGCGGGATTAAAAGGAGCGTTCACTTGCCGCCACCCTTCGTGCTTTCGGCCTTGAGGATCGTGCCGCCGCCACCCGAAGGGGCGGCTTCGCGGAGCGCCTTGACGGCACGCGTGCCGGTCGCGGTGTCGCTGGTCGGCGCGCCGGGGGCGCCACGGACGAGATCACCGGGGTTGGCCACCATCACCGCGAGATTGGAATTGGTCGCGCAGCCATAGTTGGAGCTGGTGCTCTGCGAGAAATCGGGCGTGTATTCCCGCGAATGATCGGGGCAGCCGGGAACGCTGGCGGTCATGCGAGTGACGACCACGCGCACCGTGCCGGGCGCGATCTGGCCGACCGTCACCGGAGCGCGGGCATCGAGCAACAGGCCGTAGCGGCTGGCCTGCGCGGCGATCTCGTCGCGCGCGGTCGAGCCATCGGCGCCATCGTCGATCGAAACATGGTCGCCATAGCCGAGCCGCATCGACTGCATCCAGCCGGCGAGGCGCTGGCTTTCGCCCGGCGCCAGACCGTAGCCCGAAGTCTGCAGATCGAAGACATAGTCGTTGCGCTGAACGACCGGCTGATTGGCCGATTCGACCCCGCCATTATAGGTCCCGCAGGCGCTGAGCATCAGCGCGGGCGCCAGAAGCAGGGAAGTGAAGCGCGCGGACATTGCTGGTCTCCTGACGGACATTCTTAGAAACCGAAGCCGGGGGCGGCGGCCGCACCGGGCTTCTTGGACTTGGCTTGCCTGGGCGGCTGCGCCTTGACGGGTCGATCCTGTTGCCGCGATGCCGGAGCCATCGGCGCCGGGCTCAGCGGTGCGGGCGACATCGCGCCGACCGAGGGCTCACCGCTCGGGTTGGCCATGCTGGGCTTGGGCCGCTCCCTGTCGGTGCTGCCGCTCAGCTGGCCGCCGAGGACGCGCTGGAAGTCGTCTGGTGCCTTATAGCCATCGGTCGGCAAGGCGATCTGGTTGGCGTTGACCGGCTTCACCAGATACGGGGTGATGACGATGACGAGCTCGGTCTCGTTGCGCTGGAAGCTGTTCGAGCGGAACAGCGCGCCGAGCACGGGCACGTCGCCGAGGCCGGGCGCCTTGTCGATCGAGTTGTTGTGGTTGTTCTGCATCAGCCCGGCGATGACGATGCTCTCGCCCGAGCCGAGCTCGACGGTGGTCTCCGCACGACGCGTGGTCAGCGCGGGGATGACGTTGCCGCCCATGTTGACCGCACCGGCCGACGACAGCGACGACACTTCAGGCTTGACGCGCAGCGAGATGCGGCCGTCCGACAGGACGGTCGGCGTGTAGGCGAGGCTGACGCCATATTGCTTATATTCGACCGAGACCGCGCCGAGACCCTGGCTGACCAGGATCGGAATCTCGCCGCCGGCGAGGAAGGTGCTGGTCTCGCCCGAAAGCGCGGTGAGGTTCGGATTGGTGAGCGTGGTCACCTGACCGATCCGTTCGCCGAGATCGAGCGAGCCGAGGATGTCGAGGCCGAGCAGCTTGCCGGCGAGCCCCAGCGCGGTGTTCGCGGTGCCCTTGTTGAAGGCGTAGGTCGAGCCCGTGCCCGGATAGACGAAGTCGCCGCGCTGCGGGTCGAAGGGCAGGCTGATCGTGCCGGCGGGGAAGCCGAACTTCGAAGAGGCATCGAGTACCGGGAAGTTCGCCGTGCTCGGCGTGCCGATCGTGCCGGCGACACGGCTGCCCGACGAAACGCCGAACTGCATGCCGCTGGTCTGGTCGCGCGACACCATGTTGACGCCGATATCCTTGACGAAGCTGCGGCTCACTTCGGCGAAGCGAACCTGCAAATTCACCTGCAGCGGCGTTGCCGTCCTCAGGCGGCTGATGATCTGGGTGTCCTTGCCGACAAAGGCCTGGACGAGGCGCTCAGCCTCGGCGGCGTCGGCGGGGGTGGCGATCGTGCCGGTGAGCAGGATTAGGCCGTTCATCGGCGTCGCGACGATCTGGGCCTCGGGCATCGCCAAATGCAGCATCGCATCGATCGAATCGATATTGTTGCCGACGCGGATCGTCGCCGCATAGATGACCTTGCCGGTCTTGGTCGTGGCGTGGACGCTGGTTTCGCCCGAATTCTTGGCGAAGATATAGATCTGGGTCGGTGAACGGACCTGCACGTCGGCGATATTCTCGTTCGCGACGAACACATTGGTGATCGGCGCGTCGAGCGTCACCAGCCGGCCACGGCCGGTGTTCAGCTGGAGCAGGCTGAGGCCCGCGCCCGCCGGCATGGTCTGCGCGGCGGCGGGAAGCGCCGCGAACCCGCCGGCGGCGGCGAGGATCGCAAGCGGCAGCCCGATCGGCTTTGCCAGGATACGCATCTCAGTTCTTCCCCCCGAGCGGAACCACCGTGACGGTGTTGCCGCGAGTAATGGTGACGGTCGGACCCGTCTGAATGGGTGCCGCGCCGCCCGGGAAGGGCGCTCCGCCGGGCGCGATCGGCGATCCGCCCATGGCGTTGCCGCCTTCCTTGGGCTTGCCGGGCACCGAGCTGCGCTGGAAGCGCGAGACATCGGCGCCGGTCGCGAAGGTCGAGCCGCCATCCTGCGGGCGGGCCGCGGCGCGGGCGAGGAACTCCTTCTCGGTTTTGGCGTCGGCGCCTTCCGGCACCTTGACGTCGCCGCGAGCAATGGCCTCTTCGAGTTCGCCCTGATTGTCGGCGATCGAACGCAGCGACAGCGACAGGGTGCCGACGGTCTGCGCGACCGCGATCTTCTCGGCGATCTTGGGCGTCGCTTCGACCGTGACGGTCGAATAGTTGGTGACGATGGTGTTGCCCTTGTCGTCGGTGCCCTTGTCGGTGCGCTGATCGGTGGCGAGCACGCGCAGGTTGCGAAGGATCGTCTCCGATGCCTTGAGCGGCGGACCGTCGCCACCGCCCGACACCGACTGGGTCAGCACCAGATCGACGCGGTCGCCGGGGAAAATGAAGCCGGCGACGGCGCTCTGGGCGGATACCGGAACCGTGACGGCGCGCATCCCCGGGCCGAGCGCGGCGGCGAGGAAGCCGCGGTCGCCCGGCTTGACGATCGCGCCCTGCGTGATCGGCTGGCCGGCGGGGATCGCGAAGCGGACGACGGTGCCCTGAAGCTTCGGCGCCTCGCCTTGACCTTTCACATAATAAGCGCCTTCGACCAGTTCGGTCGGCCAGGCGACATATTTGATCGCTTCGGCGTCGAGGATCGTGCCGACCGGGAGTGCCCGGGTGGCGACCAGCACTTCGGTGGTGTTGATCGGCGCGGCACCTGGAGCAGCGGGGGCGGCCCCGGCGATCGGAGCCGGAGTGCCGACCACGATGTTGCGCGCCATGAACGCGGTGATGCCGGCGATTACCAGCGCTCCGAAGAGCAGGATCAGCTTGCGTGCGTCCATTTCGCGTCAGGCCTTCTCAAATTCACGCCGCTTGTGGTTTCGGCGGCGTTAAGCATTCACTGGAATTGGTTAAAAATCGGTTCGCGCAGCACGAGCAAAGTCGCGATCGCGATCGCCACACCGTAGGGAATCTCCAGCGGCATCGTCGCGCGACTGCGCAGCTTCTTCTCGGCGACCATCAACAGCGTCAGCCCGCCGCCGATCAGCGACATCAGGATCAGCATCCAGATCAGCGGCTGCACCGGCAGCCATAGCGCCAGCGCGCCGATCAGCTTGACGTCACCGCCGCCCATCTGGCCGAGCGCGAAGGCGCCGGCGAAGAACGCGAAGACGAGGAGCGCGACGCCGAGCTGGATGCCCATATCGGGCCAGATGTGCAGCCCGTTCGCCCACCACCAGGGCAGCGCGAGCAGGGCGATCGCGGCGTTTTTCCAATTGGCGATCTCGCGTTTGCGCGCGTCTTCCACCCCTGCCGAGACCAGCAGGAGTCCGAGCGTCACGACCAGAAAAGGCGCAAACAATTCCCCCATCACGGCAAATGCCTAGACGGGACCACTTATCAAAACGTAACCAACGGCCATGAGCGGACAAAATTTGACGCGGCGCGCGATTCCCGAAGGGGCGAAGGTTCACAGCTGGGAAGCGCCCGATGGCCAGCGACTGCGCGCCTTCGCCTGGCCCGCCGCGACGGCGACGCCGCGCGGCAGCATCCTCTTCCAGGGCGGCCGCGGCGATATCTTCGAGAAATATATCGAGACGATGGCGCATTGGCACGCGCAGGGCTGGACGATCACGTCGTTCGACTGGCGCGGGCAGGGTGGCTCGGGCCGGCTGACGCCGGCAGGCGATTGCGGGCATATCGAGGATTTCGGCGACTATATCGCCGATTTCCGCGCCTTCTACGCCGAATGGCAGGCGAGCACGCCGGGACCGCATGTCGTGATGGGGCATTCGATGGGCGGGCATCTGGTGCTGCGCGCATTGGTCGAGGGCGTGGCCGCGCCCGACGCGGCGGTGCTGATCGCGCCGATGCTCGGCTTCAAGAGCCCGTTCGGTCCGTTCGGCGAGCGCATGGCGCGCATCCTCGGCAATGTCGGCAATTCGGCGCGGCCGGCGTGGAAGATCAAGAACGAGAAACCCTATACCCGCGACAGCCGCTATTCGCTGCTGACTCATGATCCCGATCGTTATGACGACGAGATCTGGTGGCATAGCGAGAAGCCCGAAATCGTCACCGGTCCGCCGAGCTGGCGCTGGGTGATCGAGGCGTTCCGATCGATGCGCGAGCTGCGTGATAGCGCGCGGCTCAAGAAGATGACGGTGCCGGTGCTGATGCTCGTCGCCAAGGCGGACGGGCTGGTCGATGCGCGCGCCGCGCTCAAGATCGGTGCCAAGCTCAAGGACGCGCGCATCGTCAGCTTCGGCAAGGAAAGCGCGCACGAGATTCTCCGCGAAGCCGATCCGGTGCGCAACCGGGCGATCGGTGAGATCGACCTGTTCCTGGCGGCGAGGGCGCAACAGCGTTGAAATATGACGTCGCGATTGTCGGCGGGGGGATTGCCGGGGCGAGCCTCGCCGCCGAGGTCGCGCCGCATGCCCGCGTGGTGGTTCTCGAAGCCGAAGCGCGTGCGGGCTATCATTCGACCGGGCGCTCGGCCGCCTTCTGGTCGGAAAGCTATGGCGGCCCGGACATCCAGCCGCTGACCACCGCTTCGGGGCCTTTGCTCCGCGACTATCTCGATCCGATGGGCTCGCTCCATATTGGTCGGACGGACGAAGGGGCGGCAATCGACGCGTTCCTCAAGGAATTCGAGGGAAGCGGCGTCGAACTCAAGGCTGTCGATCCTCATTTGATGATCCCGGGCCTGCGCGCCGAATGGACGCTTGGCGTCCATGAGCCGAGCTGCGAATATATCGACGTAGGACGGCTCCATGACGACTATCTCAAGGCCGTGAAGCGCGCGGGCGGCGAGATCACGCTGTCGGCGGGGCTAGTGTCGGCGGTTCATGACGGCCATTGGCGGATCGAGACGCGGAGCGGTGCCTTAGCGGCCGATATTCTCGTCAACGCGGCAGGCGCCTGGGCCGATCCGGTCGCTTCGGCCTGCGGGGTCGTGCCGCTCGGCATCCAGCCCTATCGCCGCACCATCATGCAGCTGAAGACCGATCCGGCGCCGCCCGAGGGCAGCCCGATGATCGCGCATATCGGCGGCAGCTTTTACTGGAAGCCTGAGGCCGGCGGGCGGATTTGGCTCAGCCCGCACGACGAGATCGCCTGCGACCCCTGCGATTCGCAGCCCGAGGATATCGACGTCGCCATCGCCATCGACCGCTTCGAGCATGTCGTCGATTGGCGGGTCGAGAAGCTCGAGCATAAATGGGCGGGCCTGCGCAGTTTCGCGCGCGACCGGTTGCCGGTCTATGGCTTCGATTTGGCCGCTCCGGGCTTTTTCTGGTGCGTGGGCCAGGGCGGCTTCGGCATCCAGACCGCGCCCGCCGCCGCCAGGCTCGCCGCCGCCATTCTGCTCGGCCAGCCAGCCGATGCGAGTGTCGCAGGCGTCGATCCGGGCCGCTATTCACCCGCCCGATTCAAGCGCTAATTTCTCGCCGATGGAAGCCGGGGTCCAGTTGGCACCCGGCAATTGGCTGGCGCTGCGCTCCGTTACATCGACTTCCCCAACTGGGCCCCGGCCTATGCCGGAGAACTGCAATGGCGCGATTTTGCACGGGTCCTGAGTAAAAAGTCAGCCCATCGGCTCAGTTGAACGGTTCATCCCATCGACAGGTTGTAGGGGTGTACGCGCTCGAATCGGTCTGCTTAGGACGCTGCAACACCCATCTTTCCTGACCGGGGGGTCCATGAATTTCCGTGCACTTGCAGCGCGTTTTGCGCTGGTGGCAGCTTGCATCCTGACGACGGCGCTGCCGGCCCAGGCCGCTGCTTCCAAGAGCCGCTTCTGGCAGTGCGCCGTGTTCGCCCGCGAAGTCTCGTCGGTGAAGATCCATGGCAACGCCTGGACCTGGTGGGAGCAGGCAGCCGGCAAATATGATCGCGGCAACACGCCCGAGGCCGGCTCAGTGATGTCGTTCAAGAAGACCGCGCGTAACCCCTTCGGCCATGTTGCGATGGTCTCGAAGGTGGTCAGCGACCGCGAAGTGCTGCTCACCCACGCCAATTGGTCGTTCGCCGGCGGCATCGAGCGCAACGTGCGCGCCGTCGATGTTTCGGCAGCGGGTGACTGGAGCGCGGTCAAGGTGTGGTTCGCTCCCACCGGCGGGCTCGGCACCACCGTCTATCCGGTCAACGGCTTCATCTATGGCGGCGACACCAGCGAAGACGATCTGCCGGTGCAGCCTTCGCTTGAGCTCGACCTCAGCGACCTGGTGATGGAAACCAACGTCAACTGAGCGGCCGATCGCGAATGGTCCCAATGGTCGCACTGACCATGGGGCATGTTTCGGACTGACCATTTCAAAGAGCGGGCGCCGTTGCCGACGGCGCAGCCCAACCAGTCGAAATCCTACATTGCAAGCCTGGTCTGGCGCCGGCGCTGTGCGCCTCAGATCGGCTTGAAGCGCATCGCCACACCATTCATGCAATAGCGCTTGCCGGTCGGCCTGGGCCCATCGTCGAACACATGCCCGAGATGTCCGCCGCAGCGGCGGCACTCGACCTCGGTCCGCGACATGCCGAGCGAGCGGTCGATCCTGGTGATCACCGCATTCGGGGCGGGGGCATAGAAGCTTGGCCAGCCGGTGCCGCTGTCGAATTTGGTTTTGGAATTGAACAAGGGCAGCGCGCAGCCCGCGCAGAAGAAGGTGCCGCGGCGATGCTCATTGTTGAGCGGGCTGGAAAAGGGCCGCTCGGTGCCCTCGTGCCGCAGCACATTGTACGCGGCGGGCGACAGCCGCTTGCGCCACTCGGCATCGCTGAGCATGAATTCGAAGCGTTGCGCGGCTTCGGCGGGTTCGCTCATGCCGAGACGCCAGAGCACGACAGTGGACACCGCGCCCATGCCGGCGACGGTGAGGAAGGAGCGGCGGGAATAGGTCATGTCGGGCATGTGGGGACAACGCACCGCACGCTCAATAGTGGCTCAATTCCACCGGCATTTTCTTGTAGCCATGGACGAAGCACGCAGCGACGCGCTCGACCTGTCCGGTCACGTTCACGCGCAGGCGGCGTTTGGCCATTTCCTCGAGCAGGATTCCGATCTGCAATTCGGCCAGCCGCGCGCCGACGCAGCGATGGATGCCGTGCCCGAACGCGAGGTGCCGCCGGGCATTGTCGCGATCGACGATGATCTTGCCGGCGTCGGGGAAGACGCTCTCGTCGCGATTGGCGGAGAGATACCATAGCGCGAGCTTGTCGCCCTCGCGGATTTTCTGCCCCTCCAGTTCGGTGTCCTGCGTCGCGGTGCGGCGCATATGGGCGAGGGGCGTCTGCCAGCGGATGATCTCCTGCACGGCGTTGGGGATCAGGCCCGGATCGGCCTCGAGCTTGGCGCGCTCGTCGGGGAATTGGTCGAGCCCCCAGGCATAGGCGCTCATCGAATTGCGGGTGGTATCGTTGCCGCCGACGATCAGCAGGATGAGGTTCCCGAGGAACTCCATCTGATCCATGTGGCTCATCGCGTCCGAATGGATCATCATCGAGATCAGATCTGGCGTCGGCTCCTTGCCGACCTTGCCCTGCCAGAGATTGCCGAAATAGGCGGCGCATTCGAACAGGATCTGGCGGCGCTCCTCCTTGCGCACCGGATCCTTGGCGATCTCGATATCGCCCGCCCAGTCCGACCAGTAGGTGAGCTTGCGCCGCTCTTCCCAGGGAAAATCGAACAGGATCGCGAGCATCTGGGTGGTCAGTTCGATCGAGACCTGATCGACCCAGTCGAACTCCTGGCCGACCGGCAGCGAATCGAGGATCTCGGCCGAGCGGGTGCGGATATTCTCGTTCATCCGCACCATTTCGGACGGCGTGAAGGCGGGGGCAACGGTGCGGCGCTGGCCGGTATGCTTGGGCCGGTCCATGGCGATGAACATCGGCATCTTGATATCGCCCTCCTGCATGTCGGCGATGGTGATGCCGCCGGTTTCGGAGGAGAATATCTCGGGCAGGCTCTCAACCTGAACGATCGGCTTGTAGGTGGAGACCGACCAGAACGGGCCGAAGGCGCTGCTTTCGGTGTAATAGACCGGCGCCGTGGCGCGCAACTCGGCAAAGGGTTCGTGCCAAATATCGTCGCGGTAAAGCTCGGCGCGGCTGACATCGAGCGGATCGACGACGCCCCCCGGCGGACTCGCAAGCGTGGCCATCGATCCCTCTCCTTATCAGCGGAAGAATGCCCTAATTGACAGGGGTGTCAATAGCGGCGGGCCTGCGCCTCCAGAATGGCGGGCTTCCCGATTTGAGCACGCCGCGGCGGAACAGGCGGGCGCCGATAGTGACAGTGATCGCGACCCAAAGCGCCTGCCAGCCGAGCGCGGCCAGATGTGGCCAGATCAGTGGCGAATTGCCGGCGTGGCCGATCATCGCATAGGGCGAGCTGAACGGGAAAAGCTCGACGGCGAAGGCCAGCCACGTGCCGGGCCGCGACGTCGCCGCCAGCGCCAGCCCGAACATCGCCATCTGGAAGAAGGTGATCGGCAGCGACAGCATCTGCAGCTCGCGCTGGGTGCTGGTTTGCGCGCCGAGGCTCAGGAACACCGCGCCGAGCAGCAGATAGGCCATGGTGAAATAGGCGGCGAACAGCAGCGGGAACGCGACCGGGCCGACCGCGGGGGCGGCATCGGCGAACAGGCGCATGGCGCCATCGGGCAGCAGCTTGGCGCCATTGACGATCAAGGTCGCCCAAAACGCGACGAACAGGACCGCCACCGCGAACATCGCCAGCAGCTTGCCGAAGAACACGCTTTCGAGCGGGACCGCGGCGGCGAGGATTTCGATGACCTTGTTCGACCGTTCCTCGGCCATGGTGCCGACCGCCTGGCCTGACAGGAACAAAGTGAGGAAGAAGATGCCGAACACGCCCGCCGAGGCGACCTGACCCTTGCCGGTGAACGAAGCCTGGCCGCGCGTGACCTCGGTCCGGGTCGCGGTGCTCAGCGGGGCGGCACCGCCGGCGCGTTCGGCGCGCAGCACCTGCTCGGCGAGCTGGGCGAGATATTGTCCTTCGCTCCAGCCATTGGCGACATAGAGGATTTCCGGCTTGTTGAGCGGGCCGTGGAGCACCGCGGCGGCATCATATTCGTCGGAATCGAACATGTCGCGCGCCTGGCGGGCGGTGTCGGCCTCCGGGGTGACGATGGTCAGCGGCGGCGGCATCAGTTCGCTGCCGCGAGGAAACAGGCCGCGCAATTGCTTGTCGAGCGCGAGCAGGTCGGCGGATTGCGCGGGCGGCGCGATCACCACCATGCGCAGCTTGTCGCCGCTGCTGTCGACGATCTGGCTGGCGCCGAGGCTGCCCATCACGCTGAAGCTCAGGAAGATCAGCGGCGCGAGCAGGAACAGCAGGAAGGTGGGGGTGAACACGGTCGCGGTGAAATCACGACGGACAACGGTGAAGGTCTGGCGCAGCGCGCGGGCGAACTTGCTCATGCCGCAGCCTCCAGCGCCTGCTCGCCGACGATGCGGACGAACGCGTCGTGCAGCCCCGGTCGCTCGATCGACAGGCCCGAAATGCCGTGGCCGGCATCGATCAGCCGCACCAGCAGATCTTCGATTCCTTCTGGCGGGAGCGTGAAGCGCCAGCCACCATTCTCGCGCTCGGCGTCGGCGGGGAGCAGCTTGCCCGCCGCCTCGGGATTGTGATGCGGGGTGTAATGCGCCTTGAGCGGCAGCGTCGCGCGGGCATCGGCGACGCTGCCCTCGAAGCGGACCTTGCCGCCGGCGATGATCGACAGGCGATCGCAGAGCCGCTCGGCATGGGCCATGACATGCGTCGAGAACAGGATCGTCGCGCCGCGGTCGCGCTGGCCGAGGATCAGCTTTTCGAGGCGCTCCTGATTGACCGGATCGAGGCCGGAAAAGGGCTCATCGAGGACCAGCAGGCTGGGCTCGTGGACCACCGAGCCGAGCAATTGCACCAATTGCGCCATGCCCTTGGAGAGCTTGCGGATCTTGTCGTCGACGGCATGGCCGAGGCCGGCGGCTTCCATCAATTCGATCGCGCGCTTGCGCCCGACCTTCCACGGCAAGCCGCGCAATGCGCCCATGAAGGCGATCGCCTCACGGCATTTCATGCTGGGATAGAGCCCACGCTCCTCGGGGAGATAGCCGACCTGGTCGCTGGCATCGCGAGGGTTATCGAACCCCAGCAGGGTGCGGGCACCGCCATCGGGTTCTATAATACCGAGCAGCATGCGCAGCGTCGTGGTCTTGCCGGCACCATTGGGGCCGAGCACGCCATAGACCATGCCCTTGGGGACCGAGATATCGACGCCATCGACGACGCGGCGGCTGCCGAAGCGCTTGACGAGGCCGCTGGCGCTGACCGCCAATGCGCTGCTCAATTTCCATCCCCTCGGTTCACATTTTGGTGGTAGCGGGTGGGCGTGCGCGAAGACAAGTCATTGGCCACGCAAATCAAGGTGAAGGCGGCGGAAATCGGGTTCGCGGCCTGCGGGGTCGCGCGCGCCGATGCCGCGCCGGCCTCCGGCGAGCGGCTGCGGCAATGGCTGGCCGAGGGACGCCACGGATCGATGATCTGGATGGAGGAGCGCGCGCATCACCGCGAAAGCCCGGCTGGGCTGTGGCCCGAGGTGCGATCGGTGGTCTCGCTGGGGATGAGCTATGCCCCCGCCAGCGACCCGCTGGCGCTGGCCGGGGAGGGCGAGAAGGGCCGGATCTCGGTCTATGCGCAGGGACAGGATTATCACGACGTCGTGAAGCGGCGGCTAAAGGAACTGGCGCGCTGGATCGTTGGGCAGGCGAGCGACGCTGACGTGAAGGTGTTCGTCGATACCGCGCCGGTGATGGAGAAGCCGCTGGCCGAGGCGGCGGGGCTGGGCTGGCAGGGCAAGCACACCAATCTGGTCAGCCGCGAACATGGCAGCTGGCTGTTCCTGGGGGCGATCTACACCACGATCGATCTGGACCCGGATGCGCGGGTACGCTCGACCTGCGGCAGCTGCGATGCCTGCCAGACGGCGTGCCCGACCGAAGCCTTTCCGGCACCATACCGGCTCGATGCCCGGCGCTGCATCTCGTATCTGACGATCGAGCATAAGGGGCCGATCCCGGAGGAGTTCCGCGCGGCGATCGGCAACCGCATCTATGGCTGCGACGATTGCCTGGCGGTGTGCCCATGGAACAAGTTCGCCACGGCTGCGAGCGCCAACAAGGCGTTCGCGCCGCGCGCCGAACTGGCCGCGCCGGCGCTGGCGGACCTGCTCGCGCTCGACGATGCCGGTTTCCGCGAAGTGTTTTCCGGCTCGCCGATCAAGCGCATCGGCCGCGACCGGATGGTGCGCAACTGCCTGATCGCGGCGGGGAATAGCGGCAGCGCCGCGCTGGTGGAGCCGGTGCGGGCGTTGCTCGGCGATGCGGCGCCGGAGGTACGCGGGGCGGCCATTTGGGCATTGAAGCGGCTTGATCGGAAGCAATGGAACCAGCTGCGCGAGCAACGTGATGAAACCAATATGGACGTGATGAAGGAGTGGGCGGAATAGCACTGGCCTGCTAATATTGCGGATTTGGAGAGACGCATGATTGCAATCGGCTTGGCATTGCTATTCGCGATCCTTCAGGACGGAAACGCCGCAGCGCCCCAGCCGACGCCGATCAGGCCAAGTTTGTGGCTTGTCGAAGCCGACTATCCGGCGGAAGCCTTCAAGCGCCACGAACAGGGCGTTGTGTTCTTCACGCTTGACGTGGACGTCAGGGGGCGGGTTTCGAACTGCACGGTTACGACATCCAGCGGGTCGCCGTCGCTGGATGCAGAAACGTGTACGATTGTGGCAAAGCGTGGTCGTTTCAAGCCGGCGAGAGATGGCGGTGGAAATGCGGTGCCTTCAACTTGGAGCAGCCGCTTCGCATGGACAATCCCGCGCTAGCGCCGTTTGGTCAACGCCGTCACGCAGCTGGCCGGATCGATCGGGCTGCCGTCGCGCTGGCGAGTGTCGAACCAGGTGACCAGCGGCTCGCCGCGGCCCTTGGGATAGAGATAGGCGTCGAGCACGCAGATCGGGCCGGCGAACTGGAGCTTGCGGGCGCTGCCCTCGCTTATGTCGAGATACGGCGCGCCGAACTGGGCGATCAGCCGAGCCGCCGGCTGGCCGCTGACCGTGGTCGCCATGCCGGGCGGCAGCGGCGCGGAGGCGGACGCTCCGGCAGGCACCGGCACATAGCCGGCCGATCGCACCGGAGGAGCGCTCTCGCCGCAGGCGGCCAGCGCCAAGGCACCGCCGATGATCCAGTATTTCATGCGCGCCTGCCTCTATGGAATGCGTGGGTAGCCATCGCCGCGCCGAGCACCGGGCCGACCAGCGCCACGACGGGTATCAGCAATATGCCGGTGCCGAACATGCCGAGTATGAACCGCCGAAGGCTCGTCCGGCTCCGCCATCGCGGCAAGTCGCGGTATTTCATGTGCCGCGCCGCGACCATGTCGCCGAGATCGCGGCCGAGCAGCCAGGAATTTACGATGAAGAAGGCGACGGCGGTGCCGACGCCGGTGATCAGCAGGGCGATATAGATTGGCGACAGCGCGAGATTGATGAGGATGATGCGGATGCCCGATCCCAATCCCATCGCCAGCGAACGCGCGAAGGGCACGTCGCGGGCATCGGCGTGCGCGCCGGGATAATATTTGGCCTCGACCGCTGCGACGACCTCGTCGGCGAAGATGCCGATCACGCCGATGGCGATCGCGCGAAACAGCAGCCAGTGCGCCGCCAGCAGCAGCACGATCACCGCGATATCGGCAAAGGGCCCCGAATATCCGTTGAGCCAGCGGGCCGCGGCCCAGTGAATTCCGTAATAAAGCCCGATGCCGAGCCCGGCGAACAGCACGAGCGTGATCAGCAGCGACTTGAGGAAGACCATCGCCACGCGGCCGTCGAGCAATTGCCCCAGCGACAGGAAGAACGCCTGGATCATTGCGGACTCCTTTGCAGCCCGATAGGGGCAGCCGCAACCCAATTGGAGCAAAGACTTGACCAGCCCCACCTATGACGTGGTCGCGATCGGCAACGCGATCGTCGATATTCTCGCCCAGGCCGACGATGCTTTCATCGAGGAAATCGGTGTAGCCAAGGGCTCGATGCAACTGATCTTCTCGCCCGAGGATGCCGACGCGCTCTATGCCAAGATGGGTCCGGGCCGCGAGGTTTCGGGCGGTTCGGCCGGCAACACCGTGGCGGCGATCGCCGCGATGGGCGGCAAGGCGGCATTCATCGGCCAGGTCGCCGACGACCAGCTCGGCGCCGTCTTCGCGCACGATCTGCGCGCCGCCGGTGTTCATTTCGACACCGCGGTGCGTCCGGGCCAGCCGACCACCGCGCGCTGCCTGATCTTCGTGACGCCCGATGGCCAGCGGACGATGAACACCTTCCTTGGCGCATCGCAGTTCCTGCCCGCCGCCGCGCTCGACGAGGCGGTGATCGCGGATGGCGCGATCCTCTATCTCGAAGGCTATCTGTGGGATCCGGAAGAGCCGCGCGCGGCGATGCGCCGGGCGATCGAGATCGCGCGCGCCAACGGCCGCAAGGTCGCCTTCACGCTCAGCGACGTGTTCTGCATCTCGCGCCACGGCGGCGATTTCCGCAAGCTGATCGAGGACGGGATGATCGACATCCTGTTCGCCAACGAGAACGAATTGCTGGCACTGTGCGAGCATGAGGGCTTCGAGGCGGCAGTGGAGCATATCCATGGCAAGGTGCCGCTGCTGGTCGTCACCCGTGGCGAGCATGGCGCGATGGCGCTGCAGGGCTCGGAGCGCGTCGAGGTGAAGGCTGAGCCGATCGAGCGGCTGGTCGACACCACCGGCGCCGGCGACATGTTCGCGGCGGGCTTCCTGCATGGCCAGGCGCAGGGCAAGGGGCTGAAGGAATCGCTGACGCTGGGCGCGGTGTGCGCGGCGGAGATCATCCAGCATTATGGCGCGCGCGCCGAAGCGGACCTCAAGACGCTGGCGGCCGAAACGCTGGGATAAGGCAAGCAGCAGGGCGCTTGTATATCGCCTGTCTAGGCGATGTGCGGCGGCCCGCTTGACCTGTGTACTGTGCTATGAACCTATCACGCTACACCAATCGGGGAGCGTGCAATGGATCGTCGGCGGTTTATGGCGAGCGCCGCTTCGCTCGGTGTCTGCGCGATCTGGGCGGGGCGCGGGGCTGCGGTGCCTTCGCGTGTCGCTAGGCATGAGGACCGCACGCTTTATCCGCAAGGCGTCGCATCGGGCGATCCCGACGATCATAGCGTGGTCCTGTGGACACGGCGGCCGTTCAGCGAGGGTGCGCGCCACGAACTGACCGTGGAAGTGGCGCTGGATGCGGAGTTCCGCCGCGTCGTCGCCACCGCGAAGGCGCCGGTGCTGGCGGCGGCCGACTGGACGTGCCGGGCGATGGTCGGCGGGCTCTCGCCGGCGACAATCTATTGGTACCGCTTCAGCGACGATAGCGGCGCGGGCAGCCGCGTTGGGCGGACGATCACCGCGCCGCGCGTGAGCGACGGGCGCCCGGTCCGCTTCGCCTTCGTCTCGTGCAACAGCGTCAACGAAGGCGCGCAGAACGCCTATGCCCGGATGATCTGGGAGGATGAGCGTGCGCCGGCCGACCGCAAGATCGGCTTCGTGCTCCACCTCGGCGACTTCATCTACGAACTGGTCGAATATACCGAGGACGTTCAGCACCGTTACGCGCGCACCGTCTACGATCTCGGCCACATTCCCGATGGCCGCAAGGTCGGCAATTTCAATGTGCCGACGACGCTGGAGGGCTATCGCCACGTCTATCGCGCCCATATCGACGATCCCGACATCCAGAACGCGCGGGCGCATTTCCCGTTCATCTGCATGGGCGACAATCACGAATTCTCGTGGCTGGGCTGGCAGAGCTTCACCAAGTTCGGCGGCAAGATCGAGTCCGCGCAGGAATTGCGCGTCGCCGCCAACCAGGCGTGGTGGGAGTTCATCCCGTCGCGGGTGCGCAAGGTTTCGGGGGACAGGCTGGATCAGTTCGCGGCGCCGGCGGTCAAGAATACGCCGATTGAGACCTTCGACGAGCTTGGTTTTGGCACCGAAGCCAATAACCGCATCGCGGTCGGCAGCATGACCGCCTATCGGGCGCTGCGCTACGGCAAGCATATCGAGGTGATCCTGACCGACCTGCACAGCTACAAGGCGCAGGATCCGACCGATCGTCCCGAGGCGAGCGCGCTCGACTCGGGCGAATATCCGGTGCTTCCGCAGGAATGGCTGGAGATCGTCGACGGCGGCAAGGATTATGATGGCGGCAATCCGCCAGCGACGATCGCGATCGGCGACAAGAGCATCCCCAATTTCCGCAAGGACGAGCACGCGCATACCGTGCTCGGTCGCGAGCAGAAGGCATGGCTCAAGAATCAGCTGACCGGATCGACCGCGACCTGGAAGATCTGGGGCGTGACCAACGGCCCGATGGACCAGCGCACCGATCCCCAGAACATCCCCGCCGAGCTGGTCAAGGAGAAATGGCCGGGCAAAGGGTATGGCAGCTTCGCCAATCCCGATTTCAGCAGTGCCTATGCCGAACGCGCCGAGATCTACGATCTGGTCCGCGACCGCGAGATTTCGGGATTCGTGACGGTCTCGGGCGATCGCCACAGCTTCTGGGCGGGCTATGCCGCGCCGGCGCTGCCGCCGGCCGGGTTCAGCCCGGTCGGGCTGAGCTTCATCACCGGCTCGATCTCGGCGCCGGGGCTCGGCGAAGCGTGCGAATATTACAAGGAGTTCCCGCTGCGTCCGCTGTACGTGCGCAAGGTCGAAGGGGCCGAACCCGAACATACCATCAACCTGACGATCAAGCGCGGCGTGCGCGCGGCGCTCGAATATGCCGCGAGCGGCGATATCGAGAAGGCGCGGGTGCTGACCAATCCCGACAATGCCCCGCACGTCGAGTTCGTCGACATGGCCGGGCACGGCTATTCGGTCGTCACCGCCGACGCGAACGGGATCGAGACCGAATTTGTCTGCATCGTCCGCCCGATCACGCGCGCGACGACGCCGGACGGCGGTCCGTTGCGGTATCGCGTGTCGCACAGGGCCAAGCTTTGGAAGCCGGGAATGTCGCCGAAGCTGGAGCAGAAGGTGCTCGAAGGCGACCCCAAGCTGTCGATCTGATCGCAGCGCCAGGCGGACAGGAAAAGGGCCGGGGGATCGCTCCCCCGGCCCTTTCTTTTCGCGGCTCCAGCCTCAGTGCGTGCCGGGCACCGGTGGCTCGAGATCTTCATAGGCTTCCGGCTCGGCGACGGTGTCGAGGCCGCGGCCGACATGGCTCTTGCGATAGCCATAGAGGAAATAGATCAGCAGGCCCAGGCCGCCCCAGATCGGCAGCACCATCATCGCTTCGACCGGCAGGTTGAAGTAGAGGAAGGCGCAGCCGGCCATCGAGATCGGCGCGACGATCCAAACGAGCGGCGTCTTGAACGGACGGCGGCGGCTCGGATCCTTGATGCGCAGCACCAGCACCGCGATCGACACCATGAAGAACGCGAACAGCGTGCCCGAGTTCGAGATGTCGGCGAGCTGGCCGACCGGCAGCAGTGCCGCGGCGATCGCGACGCCAACGCCGGTGATCATGGTCACGATGTGCGGGGTCTTCCACTTGGGGTGGATCGACGCGAGCTTCTCAGGCAGCAGGCCGTCGCGCGCCATCACGAAGAAGATGCGGGTCTGACCGAACAGCATCATCAGGATGACCGACGGCAAAGCGAGGTTGGCTGCGAGGCCGAGGGCGTTGCCGACCACCGGCCAGTTGATCTGGCGCAGGACGTGCGCCAGCGCTTCGTTCGAGCAGACCAGCTGATCGGCGTTGGCGGCCAGCTTGCAGGCGGCGGTGAACCCGGCCGAGCCCGGCTGGACGACCGAACCATCAAGACCCAGCACCGGCTGCGCGCCCATCGCGCCGATCGCGCCGGCGGCGACGAGCAGATAGAAGATGGTGCAGATCGCAAGGCTGCCGATCAGGCCGATCGGCACGTTGCGCTGCGGGTTCTTGGTCTCCTCAGCCGCGGTCGAGACCGCGTCGAAGCCGACATAGGCGAAGAAGATCGATGCCGCGGCGCCGACGATGCCCATGCCGCTGGCGCCCGTGGGGCCGAACCAGCCATTGGGCGCGAAGGGCGAAAAGTTGCCGGTTTGGAGCACCGGCAGGGTGAGGGCGATGAACACGGTGAGCGCGGTCACCTTGATCGCGACGAGCACGGCGTTGACGCGGGCGCTCTCGGTGGTGCCGATCATCAACAGCAGTGTGACGAGCAGGGCGACGACGATGGCGGGGACGTTGACGAACCCGCTCGAGAAATCGACCGTCGGCATCCAGCCGTCGAGCCCCCAGGTCGGGCCCGCCGCCAGCATCGCTGGCACTTCGAAGCCTGTGACCGATTTGACCAATCCCATAAAGTATCCGGACCAGCCGACCGACACGGCGGACGCGGCCACCGCATATTCGAGGATCAGCGCCCAGCCGACCATCCACGCCAGCAACTCGCCGACCACGGCATAGGTATAGGTGTAGGCGGAGCCCGAAACCGGGACCATCGAGGCCAGTTCCGAATAACAGAGCGCGGCGACGGCGCAGACCGCGCCGGCGATGATGAAGCTCCACATCATGCCCGGGCCGGCCTTTTGCGCCGCGGCCGCGGTCAGCACGAAGATGCCGGTGCCGATGATCGCGCCGACGCCGAGCAGCGTCAGCTGCACGGGCCCCAGGGATCGGTGGAGTGATTTTTTCTCGGCTGTCGCCAAGATGGCGTCGAGTGACTTTACGCGCCCGAATATCATGGATGGTCCCCTAACGCGGCGTCTAGCGCACCGCACCATTGTGAAAGGCGCGAGCCTAGCCGCAAATGCCGGGGGTGCAAGCCGTTATGTCGGTTGCGGCCGCGCCTTCGCGACGAACGTCAGCGCGCCAGCATCGGCCCGAGCGGCTGGCCGGCGAAGAGGTGGACATGGAGGTGCGGCACTTCCTGACCGCCATGCTGGCCTACATTGGCGAGAAGGCGATAGCCGGGCGCGACCATGTTGTTTTCGCGCGCGACATGGCCGACGGCGCGGACGAAACCGGCGATCTCGGCCTCGGGCGCCTTGGCCGAGAAATCGTCCCATGACACGTACGGACCCTTGGGGATCACGAGGATGTGCGCCGGAGCCTGCGGATTGATATCGTGGAAGGCGAGGGCGAATTCGTCTTCATAGACGGTCTTGCTGGGAATCTCGCCGCGCAGGATTTTGGCGAAGATGTTGCTCGGGTCATAGGGCTGGGTGGCGTCGATGGGCATGGACGGACCTCGTATGGGAGGAGGCTAGGGCCAGATATCGTGGCAGACCGCGTGGAGGTCGCTCATGGCGGTGCTGCCTGCGGCGACCGGTTCTGCGGGGTCGTCCCTGGGGACATTTACGATCAGCTTTTCGCCCATCAGCGCGTGCGAGATCAGGGTCTGGATGGTCAGCGCCTTGCAATCGATGGTCAGCAGCGATCGGATACGGTTGTAGCGGCGACCATCCGAGAAACTGAGTGGTTCCGGGTAGCGGATTTCTCGCCAGAAGGTGATGCGGTTGCCATCGGGGGTCGGGCTGACGGTGTTGAGGTTGATATAGGCTTCGATGCCCCGTGCGCGGCTCGATAGCCGCCAATTCGGCGCGACGGTCTGCGGCGCCAGCGGTGTGGACATCGACAAGGCGATCGTGGCGGCAATGAACATCTGCATTTCCCTTGCGCTTGTTCGACGAATGGCATCGGCGCCGAGCCGGTGCAAGCGAGCGGTCAGGCCGGGCGGCTGGCTTTCTCATCCAGCCCCGAGACGCCTTCGCGGCGGGCGAGCTCGGCGCGGACATCGTCGAGGGTGATACCGGCGTCGGCGAGGAGGACGAGGAGGTGGAAGAGCAGGTCGGCCGCCTCGCTGGTCAGTGCGGCCTTGTCCTGCGCGACGGCGGCGATGACGGTCTCGATCGCTTCCTCGCCAAGCTTCTCGGCGATCTTGGCGCGGCCCTTGGCGGTCAGTTTCGCGACATAGGAGGATGCGGGATCGCCGGCGCGGCGGTCGCGGATCGTCTGTTCGAGCGCGTCTAGCGTGTCCATTGGTTCCGGCTGCTTGAGCCGGCGGGCCGAGTCAATCCTTGGCCTGGGCTTCGGGGGTCTTGCGGAAGCGTGCGCGCATGCGGCTGCGGACGAACCAGATGCCACCGGCGGCGCAGGCGGCGAGGAGAATGTCCGACAGCTCGGGCATCGAGCGCGAGCCGGCGACGCCGGTGTGCGGCGGCTCGTCGGCCAGCGCGGGGGTGGCGAGGAGCAGGAGCGGGAGGACGTAGCGCATGGGGCTGGTGTAGTGGGGTTGGGTTAAAAGATCCTCCCCGGTACGGGGAGGTGGCAGCGCGTAGCGCTGACGGAGGGGGGCTCTCCACGCGGCGCATCGCTTGCGGCACGCCTCCTCCACCAGCTTCGCTGGTCCCCCTCCCCGTGCCGGGGAGGATCAGGAACGCACCGGAATGCCCGCCGCCGCCAGCGCGGCATGGGCTTCGGCGACGGTGGATTGGCCGAAGTGGAAGATCGAGGCGGCGAGGACTGCGCTCGCATGACCCTTGGTCACGCCTTCGACGAGGTGCTGGAGATTGCCGACGCCGCCCGAGGCGACCACCGGCACCGTGACCTGGTCGGCGATGGTGCGGATCAGTTCGAGGTCATAGCCGTCGCGGGTGCCGTCGCGGTCCATCGAGGTGACGAGCAGTTCGCCCGCGCCGAGTTCGGCGAGGCGCAGCGCGTGGGCGACTGCGTCGATGCCGGTCTCGCGGCGGCCGCCATGGGTGAAGACTTCCCAGCGGCCCTCGGCGACCTTGCGGGCATCGACCGAGGCGACGACGCACTGGCTGCCCATCCGCTCGGCGATTTCGCTGACGACTTCGGGGCGGGTGACGGCGGCGGAGTTGACCGCGACCTTGTCGGCGCCGGCGAGGAGGAGGGCGCGGGCATCCTCGACGGTGCGGACGCCGCCGCCGACGGTGAGCGGCATGAAGCACACCTCGGCGGTGCGGCGGACGACATCGACCATCGTGCCGCGGCCCTCGTGGCTGGCGCCGATATCGAGGAAGCACAGCTCGTCCGCGCCCGCCGAGTCATAGGCGCGGGCCTGTTCGACGGGATCGCCGGCGTCGATCAGATCGACGAAGTTGACGCCCTTGACGACACGGCCGCCCGAGACGTCGAGGCAGGGGATGACGCGGGCGCGGACGGACATTATCCTTTCGCCACCTCGATCGCCCAGCTCAGATCGAGCCGCCCGTCATATAGCGCGCGGCCGGTGATGACGCCCTCCACACCGTCTTCGACATGACCGCGCAGCGCGTGGATGTCGGCGATGTCGGTGACGCCGCCCGAGGCGATTACGGGAATCGACACGGCGCGGGCGAGGGCGACGGTGGCTTCGACGTTGCAGCCCTTCAAGAGCCCGTCACGGCCGACATCGGTGAAGAGGAGGGCGGCGACGCCGGCATCCTCGAAGCGGCGGGCGAGATCGATCACCGAGACGTTCGAGACATCGGCCCAGCCATTGGTGGCGACCATGCCGTCGCGCGCATCGACGGCGACGACGATGCGGCCGGGATTGTCGCGGGCGGAGTCGCGAACGAGATCGGGATTCTCCAGCGCGGCGGTGCCGATGACGATACGCTCGACACCGAGCGCCAGCCAGCGCTCGACCGCGACGCGGTGACGGATGCCGCCGCCCAGCTGGATCTTGCCGCCGAAGCGCTTGAGGATCGCGGCGACCGCCGCGCCGTTGACCGATTCGCCGGCGAAGGCGCCGTCTAGATCGACGACGTGGAGCCATTCGGCGCCGGCCTGCCGGAACGCTTCGGCCTGGGCGGCGGGATCGTCACCATAGACGGTGGCGCGGTCCATATCGCCCTCGGCGAGGCGGACGACCTGGCCGCCTTTGAGATCGATGGCCGGAAAAACGATCAGGGGCGCCATGCGAGGAACCTTTCGAGGAGCGCGAGGCCGTAGCGCTGGCTCTTTTCGGGGTGGAACTGGACGCCGATCATATTGTCGTGGCCGATCGCGGCGGTGACCGGGCCGCCATGCTCGGTGATGGCGAGCACGGCATCGCCGGTGAAGGCGAAGCTGTGGAGGAAATAGGCCTCGCCGCGTTCGATCAGCGGGTGATCGGCGGCGGGGATGACATCATTCCAGCCCATATGCGGGACGCGGATGTTTTCGGCAGGGACGAGCTGGCGGACGGTGCCGGGAATCCAGCCAAGGCCGGGATGCGAGCCCAGTTCCTCGCCGCGTTCGGCCATCAATTGCATGCCGACGCAGACGCCGAGGAACGGCGCGGCGTCGCGGCGCACGCGTTGGTCGAGCGCCTCGACCATGCCGGGGATGCCGCGCAGGCCAGCCGCGCAGGCGCCGAACGCGCCGACGCCGGGGAGGACGATGCGATCCGCTTTCAGCGCGACTTCGGCGTCGGCGGTCACCGTGATATCGGCCGCGCCTGCGGCCTTGAGGGCGTTGTGGACCGAGTGGAGATTGCCCGCGCCGTAATCGATCAGCGCGATTGCGCTCACAAGACGCCCTTGGTGCTCGGGATCACTCCGGCCTTGCGCGGATCGATCTCGACCGCTTCGCGCAGCGCCCGGGCTAGGCCCTTGAACGCGGCCTCGGCGATGTGGTGGTTGTTCGAACCGTAGAGCGTCTCGACATGCAGCGTGATTCCAGCGGCTTGCGCGAAGCTGTGGAACCAGTGTTCGAACATCTCGGTGTCCATCTCGCCGAGGCGCTTCTGGCTGAACTCGGTCTTGAAGACGAGGAAGGGGCGGCCGGAGATATCGACGGCGACGCGGGTCAGCGTCTCGTCCATCGGCGAGAGGGCGTCGGCGTAGCGGCGGATGCCGGCCTTGTCGCCCAATGCCTTGGCGATCGCTTCGCCGATGGCGATGCCGGTGTCCTCGACGGTGTGGTGCTGGTCGATATGGAGGTCGCCGACGGTCTTGACGTCGAGATCGATCAGCGAGTGGCGGCTGAGCTGTTCGAGCATGTGATCGAAGAAGCCGATGCCGGTCGAGACATTGTACGCGCCGGTGCCGTCGAGATTGACGGTGACGTCGATGCTCGTCTCGCTGGTCTTGCGGCTGATCGTGCCAATTCTGGAAGAAGGTGGGCGCATGGGCTCCCCATAGCGGGGGCGGAGCCACAAGCAAAATAGCGTTGCTTGGCCGTACCCAACTTGACCCGGGGGCGGGAGCCGCTAACCCACGAACCTATGACGACCAATGTGCCCGACAGCCTGATTCCCTATGACGAGATCGTGCAGGAGGCCCTGCGCGCCGTGGTCGGCCGGGTGCTGGGCACGGTCGCGGCGACGCAGGCGCTGCCGGGCGGGCACCATTTCTATATCACCTTCAAGACTCACGCGCCGGGCGTCGATATCCCGCAGCGGCTGATCGAGCGCTTTCCGGACGAGATGACGATCGTCCTTCAGCACCGTTTCTGGGATTTGAAGGTCGATGACGAGAAATTCTCCGTCGGGCTGAGCTTCAATCAGGTGCCGGCGATGCTCAACATCCCGTTCTCGGCGATCACCGGGTTCCACGACCCGGCGGTCAATTTCGAGCTGCGCTTCCAGGCGCAGGAAGGCGATGTCGAGCCCGAGCAGCATGACGAGGCCGAGAATGACGGGCCGAGCGCAAAGCCGACGGACGATGGCTCGAACGTCGTCTCGGTGGACTTCAAGCGGAAGAAGTGACGGCAAGGCCGTGAGGCAGAGACCGTCACCCTGAACTTGTTTCAGGCTCAAGCGCTCCACGTGCGCGGTCGCCGCTTGCGGCACGTTGGATGCTGAAACGCGTTCAGCATGACGGTGTGGGGTTGGCGAAGCCACGCTCTTGCCTCTAGAGCGCGCGCAAACGTTCTGGAGGCATGTTCGTGACCACCCGCACCGAAACCGATTCGATCGGCGCCATCGAAGTTCCCGCCGATTGCTATTGGGGCGCGCAGACACAGCGCTCGATCGAGAATTTCCCGTTCGGCAGCCAGGAGCGGATGCCGCTCGGCATCGTCCATGCCCAGGCGATCGTGAAGCAGGCAGCGGCGCGGGTGAACCGCAAGCACGGCATGGACGCCAAGATCGCCGACGCCATCGAGGCGGCGGCGCAGGAGATCGTCGATGGCAAGCTCGACGACCAGTTCCCGCTGGTGATCTGGCAGACCGGCAGCGGCACCCAGACCAACATGAACGTCAACGAAGTGATCGCCGGCCGCGCCAATTTCGTGCTGGCGGGCACCAAGGGCGGCAAGTCGCCGGTGCACCCCAACGATCACGTCAATATGAGCCAGTCGTCGAACGACAGCTTCCCGACCGCGCTGCACGTCGCCGCCGTCCGCGCGACGCGCGACACGCTGATCCCGGCGCTCGACCGGCTGACCGCGTCGCTGGTCGCCAAGGCCAAGGCCTGGGATCACATTATCAAGATCGGCCGGACGCATACGCAGGACGCGACGCCGCTGACGCTTGGCCAGGAGTTCGGCGGCTATGCGGCGCAGCTGATCAGCTGCAAGGCGCGGATCGAGGGTTCGCTCAACGGCAATCTGCGCAAGCTGGCGATCGGCGGCACCGCGGTCGGCACCGGGCTCAATGCGCCGGAGGGCTGGGCCGAGGATATGTCGGCGGCGATCAGTGACATCGCTGGGACTGAATTCGAGCCGGCGCCGAACAAGTTCGAGCAGCTCGCCGCCAAGGACGGTCTGGTGTTCTTCTCGGGCGCGCTCAACACGCTGGCGGTGGCGCTCAACAAGATCGCCAACGACATCCGCTTCCTCGGCTCGGGCCCGCGCTCGGGGCTGGGCGAGCTGTCGCTGCCGGCCAATGAGCCGGGCAGCTCGATCATGCCGGGCAAGGTCAACCCGACGCAGTGCGAATCGCTGACGATGGTCGCGGCGCAGGTGATCGGCAACAACCAGGCGGTGACCGTCGGCGGCATGCAGGGCCATTTCGAGCTCAACGTGTTCATGCCGCTGATCGGCGCCAATGTGCTGCGCTCGATCGATCTGCTGTCGGTCGGCATGACCAGCTTCGCCGAGCGCTGCGTCGACGGGATCGAAGCCAACGAGCAGCAGATCACCGATCTGGTCAACCGCTCGCTGATGCTGGTGACCTCGCTGGCCCCCGCGATCGGTTATGACAATGCCGCGAAGATCGCCAAGAACGCGCATGAGAAGGGGCTGACGCTCAAGGAGAGCGGGCTGGCGCTGGGGCTGGTCGACGAGGCGACCTTCGACAAATATGTGCGGCCGGAGACGATGGTCGGGCGGTGAGCTTTTCGATCCTCCCCCGTGCGGGGGGATCGGGAACTATGCGTCGTCCCGACCGCTTAGCTCCCGAACCTTATTCTCGGGAGCAATCGATGATCGGCGACGCAATCGCAGGCTATATCGGCAACAAGATCGACCGGCGTGACGGCAAGGGTGGGACGATCGGCGCGCTGGTCGGCGTGCTCGGCTGGAGAGTCGCCAAGCGCGTAGTGCCCGCCGCGATCGTGCTGGGCGCCGCGGCTTATGGCGCACGCGCACTCCAGAGGCGATTCAGCGCACCTGCGACTTGACGCGAGGGCGACTCCTCCGCCAGTAGCGCGCATGGCCGCCGACCCCGAGCTCGATCCGCACAAGTTCCGCAGACGGGGCGTGCTGTTCGTCCTCTCCTCGCCCTCGGGTGCGGGCAAATCGACGATCGCACGCAAGCTGCTGGCCGCCGATCCCTATCTCGAGATGTCGGTATCGTACACGACGCGGCCGATTCGTCCCGGCGAGGTGGACGGGAAGGACTATCATTTCGTCGATCTCGAAAAGTTTCGCGAGATGGTCGCGAACAACGAGTTCCTCGAATGGGCGCATGTGTTCGACCAGCGCTACGGCACGCCCAGGCAGCAGGTCAGCGACATTCTCGCCTCGGGCCGCGACGTGCTGTTCGATATCGACTGGCAGGGTGCGCAGCAGCTGTTTCAGTTGGCCGGCGGCGATGTCGTCCGTGTCTTCATCCTGCCGCCAAGCCTGAAGATCCTGCGCGAGCGGCTGGTCAACCGCGCCACCGACGCGATGGAGATCATCGACGCCCGCATGAACCGGGCGACCGCCGAGGTCAGCCACTGGGACGGCTATGACTATGTGCTGGTCAATGACGACATCCAGCAGACCTATGAGCGGGTGCACACGATCCTCAAGGCCGAGCGCCTGAAGCGTTCGCGCCAGACCGGGTTGATCGGATTTATCCGGGGGCTCAACAAATAGCCTCAGTTTTTGTGGTCAGCAAAACGGGAGGCTTTTATGCCCAGACTAATACTCGGCGGCGTGCTTGGCGGACTTGCGATGTGGCTCGTCGGCTTTATCTTCTGGGGAACGCCTCTCAGCCTCCTCGCGCTTTCCAAGACCGACGATGCCGCGAGCGCGGCACTCCAGCAGGCGCTGGCGCAGCACCTCGGACCGCTCGGTAGCGGCGCCTACCCGATCCCCTGGGTCGGAACGGCTACAGGCACCCAGCTTTACGGTCAGGGCCCGGTGAGCATGGTGCTCTTCAACAGCAGCGGCTTCGCCAATCCCGACACCACGTCATTGATAGGCGGACTGATGCTGGCGATTCTCTGCGTCCTGATCGCGGGCTTCGCAATGCGGCTGGTGGCGAGCGGGCTGAGCTTTGCCGACCGGCTCAAGCTGGTGGCGTTGGTCGCGGTGGCGGTGACGGCCTATTCGGATCTGGGCCAGCCGATCTTCAACCACGCGCCCGTCGGCTATTTCTTCTATCTGTGGCTCAGCGATGTGGCATCATGGGTTGCGGCAGGAGCGGTGCTTGCGTGGGCATTGCCGAGGCCGGCGGTAGCCAACGTCTAGAGCAAACTCAGGAACCGGGCGCCAGCGAGGAAATCGGCGTGGTGCGCGTCGCGTGCCTGTGTCGCGAGATCGTCTTCGCCCCATTGCTCCGCCTGCCAGTCCTCGTCGACCTGCGCGGCATGCCACACCGTATCGGCATCGACGGCGCCTTCGCCCAAGGCGAGCGCGGCGACCAGCGAGCCGCTGACCGTCACGACATGCGACAGTCCGGCCAGGTGAAACGCGTCCTGCGCGGCGACGGCCTCGGCGAGGCGGGCGATGGTCGCGGGCGGCTGGGCGCGGTGCATGACGCCGGCGGCGGTCTCGAAATGCACGTCGTAGCGGCGGCGCGCCCAATCGAGCAGCGGATCCCATGCCGCCCGCTGGCGCTCGACCAGCGGCTCGGGAAGCTCGGCGCGATAATAGAGCAGGTCGCTTTCGCCATAGGCGGCGAGGCCGGCGGCGAACTTGGCGGGATCGGGCGCGATGGTGTCGATCGCGGCGTTGGCGAGGCCGGTGAGCGGCATCGCGCGCGGATCGATGGTCTCGCCGACCGCGCGCCATTCGTCGGCCACGGCGTCGGCGAGCGCGGCGGTGGGGAGGATCAGCGGGGCGCGGCCCGGGGTGCGGACCGGCTTGCCATCGAGCGCGATGCCATTGTCTTCGAGGGTGACCTCTTTCCAGAAACGCTTCACGGCTGCGGCGTCTTCCAGCGTTTGGCAAGGGCGCGGGGCACCGCCGCCATCATGTAGAGCGAGGCGAGGATCAGCGTGGCGCCGAGCATGGTGTGAAAGGTCGTGACCGAGCGCCCGGCGATGAGCAGTCCGAGCACCGCGCCGGCGACCGCGGCGATGTTGACCGCCTGAATCAGATAATAGCGCTTTGCGGCGAGGCGATCGGCGTCGTTCATAAGCCCTCCAGTACCGCGGGAAGCATGCTGGCGTGCGCCACGATCTCGTCCGCGCCGGCGGACAGCAACTCTCCCGGTGTGTGGTATCCCCATACGACACCAATGGCGTGAACACCAGCGGCGTGGGCCATCGCCATGTCGAAGCTGGTGTCGCCGATCATCGCGCTGGTCCCGGGCGCGGCGCCGGCTTCGGCGATGGCCAGTTCGAGCATCGCGGGGTGCGGCTTGGACGGGTGACGATCGGCGGTCTGGAGGGTGACGAAGCGATCGTGGAGGCCGTGATGTTCGAGCAGGAGGCGCAGGCCGCGATCGGACTTGCCGGTGGCGACACCGAGCAGCCAGCCGGCGGCTTCGAGCGCGTCGATGGCTTCGCGGACGCCGTCGAACAGCGGCTCGGGATCGAGCGCGCCGTTCGAGCGCATCGCGTGGAAGGCGCGCTTGTAGCTTTCGGCCATCTCCACATGCTGGGCGGGTTCGCCGTGCGGGTGAAGGGCGGCGAGCGCGGGCACGAGGCTGAGGCCGACGATGCGTCGGATGTCTTCGCGGCTGGGTGGCATGAGGCGGACTTCGGCGAAGGTCGCTTCCATCGCGCGGCAGATATTGGCCTGCGAATCGACGAGGGTGCCGTCGCAATCGAAGACGGCGAGGCGGTTGATCACAGATCCTCCCCGGTACGGGGAGGGGGACCGCCGAAGGCGGTGGAGGGGGTGCGCCGCGGACGTTGCGCCGCGAGGAGAGCCCCCTCCGTCAGCGCTTCGCGCTGCCACCTCCCCGTGCCGGGGAGGATCATGCCTTTCTTCACTTCTTCCTAGCCTCGCCCCGGCCCCGCCGCTCGCCGCGGCGTTCCTTGCGGACCGACTTGGCGTGCGCCTTGGCGATCGACTTCTTCTGCTCGCGGCTGAGCGGAGCGCGGTCGTCGATCGCGTCGCTGGCGTCGCCGAGCGCGATGTCGAAGCCGAGCGTCTTCATTGATTCGGCGAAATGATCGGGCAGCTCGGCGGTGACGTCGATCTTGTCATGCCCCTCGTCGGGATGATCGATTTTGATGCGGCGGGCGTGGAGGTGCATCTTGCGGCTGATGCCGCCGGTCAGGAACGCGTCCTGCAACCCGTATTTGCCGTCGCCGACGATCGGGTGGCCGATCGCCGCCATATGGACGCGGAGCTGGTGGGTGCGGCCGGTCAGCGGCTGGAGCTCGACCCAGGCGGTGCGGTTGCCAGCCTGCTCGATCACCCGGTAGCGGCTTCGCGCCGGCTGACCCTCTTTGGGATCGACATGCATCTTCTCGCCGCCGGTGCCGGGCTGCTTGCCGATCGGCAGATCGATCATGCCGTCCTCGATCTCTGGCACGCCGACGACGAGGGCCCAATAGAGCTTTTTGGCGCTGCGGCCGGAGAAATGCTTCGAGAAATAGGCGGCGGCGCGGCTGGTGCGGGCGATCAGCAAGGCTCCGCTCGTATCCTTGTCGAGGCGGTGGACAAGCTTGGGGCGGCCCTCATTCTCGTACTGGAGCGCATCGAGCAGGCCATCGACATGCTCGGTGGTCTTGGTGCCGCCCTGGGTGGCGAGGCCGGGGGGCTTGTTGAGGACGAACGCCTGCTCGTCCTTGTAGATCACCAGGCTCTCGGCGAATTCGATCTCGTCGTCGCTCAGCTTGCGGCGGATGATTTTGGGCTTGGCGGTGCCGGGCTTGGGCGCTTCGGCGGGCGGGACGCGGATCGTCTGGCCCTGCGTCACACGGTCGCCCGGGGTGGCGCGGGCGCCATCGACGCGGAGCTGGCCGGTGCGTGCCCAGCGCGAGACCAGGTTGAAATTGGCGTCGGGGAGGTGGCGCTTGAACCAGCGGTCCAGCCGGATGCCGTCATCGTCGGCCTGGACGATGAACTGGCGGACGTCCTTGCTCATCTCGCTCATGCGATGGCCCTCACTGCGTTGAGGCCGATGGCGAGCGCGGCGACCGAGCCGATCACCGAGGCGAGAATATAGGTCGTGGCCAGCATGAAATCGCCGCGTTCGATCAGGTTGATGGTGTCGAGCGAGAAGGCGGAAAAGGTGGTGAAGCCGCCGAGCACACCGACGCCGAGCAGATACCAGGAGACGCCGCCCGCCTGACCGGTGCGGACCAGTACGCCGGTGAGCACACCCATCGCGAAACCGCCGATCAGGTTCACCGCGAGCGTGCCCCATGGGAAGTTCGGCCCCATCCACACGAGCGCGGCGCGGCCGGTCAGGTAGCGCGCGCCGGAGCCGAGGGCGCCGCCGAGCATGACGAGGAGGAGATGTGGCATAAGCGCGCCGGTAGCGCGGATTGCGGCAAAAGGGAAACGGAGGCGCGGATCGCGATGCCAGAGGCGGTCGACGCCGGCGCTTCGCCTGCCGCCCAGTGCGCGATGCATATAGCGTGGCCGATTTATCGTTACGGATAAGCAACCAGCGCGAGGCTCGCGCGTTGGCCGGGCATGCAGAAACTATGGTTCATTACCAATCCGAATTCCGGAACCGCGACCCGTGCCAAATGCGATGCGCTGGAGGCGGTGTTCGCGGAGCGCGGGCTGGAACTCGTCAAGCGCACCGAGTTCCCCGACGAAAGGCTCCCCAGTGCCGAGAAGCTCGACGCGGCGGGAGTCGATACCGTCGTGTTGTTCGCGGGCGACGGCACGATCAACGCGGCGTTATGCGCCCTCGCCGAATGGAAGGGCGATTTCCTGATCCTGCCGGGGGGCACGATGAACCTGCTCGCCAAGGCGCTGCATGCGGAGACGGACCCGCAGAAGATCATCCACGCCGCGCATATGGAAAAGCGCCGCATGGCGCTGCCGTTCGTCGAGGCGGGCAAGCACCGCGCGTTCGTCGGACTGATCCTCGGCCCGGCCGCCGCCTGGGCGCGGGCGCGCGAGGCGATGCGCAAGGGCAGGATCGGGCGGATGCTGGGCGCGGTGCGATCGGCATGGCGGCGGACCTTCGATCGGCGGGGCATCCGGGTGGAGGGGGCGCCGGCACTTGGCGATCATTATCAGGCGGTGTTCGTGTTCCCGCATCTCGACGGGCTCGATGTCGCGGCGGTCGATGCGCGCGAATGGAAATCGATCGCGCAACTGGGGTGGGACTGGGTGACCGGCGACTGGGTCGCGGCGCATGCCGTGACCGAGGCACGCACGCAGGAATTGCGGCTGGGCGGGAGCAAGCCGGTGATGGCGCTGTTCGACGGCGAACCGGTCAATCTCGACGCTGATGCGAAGATCGTCGCGGGCAAGAGCATGGAACGCTTCATTACCACGCGCGCTTGATCTGAATGACAAGGCTCTTCCACGTCAGCGACGTGCATTTCGGTCGCGAGGACCAGGCGGCGATCGACTGGTTCGCAGCGAAAGTCCGCGAGGAGCAGCCCGACGCGGTGATCGTCACCGGCGACCTGACGATGGCGGCGCACCGCCACGAGTTCGAAGCGGCGGCGAAGTGGCTGGAGAGCCTGCAGCGGCCGACGACGGTCGAGGTCGGCAATCACGATTTGCCCTATTTCAACCCATGGGCGCGATTCGTGACGCCGTACAAGCGCTATCAGGCGCTCGAGCGGATGATCGAGAAGCCGCTGGATGTGAAGGGCGTCGCGGTGGTGCCGCTCAAGACCACGGCGCGGTTCCAGTTCCGGCTCAACTGGTCGAAGGGCTATGTGAGCCTCCGCGCGCTCCAGCAATCGCTGGCGCTGGTCGAGGCGGCGCCGGCGGGCGACACGATCTTCGTCGCCTGCCACCATCCGCTGGTGGAGGGCGGCACGCGGATGTCGTCGCAGACACGGCGCGGGGTGCGGGCGCTGGAGGCGCTGTCGGCGGCGGGGGCGGATGCGGTACTCACCGGCCACGTCCATGATCCATTCGACATCGGCCATGACGTGAATGGGCGGACGGTGCGGCTGATCGGGGCGGGGACGCTATCGACGCGGACGCGTGCGCAGCCGCCTTCGTTCAACGTCATCACCGTCAAGGACGGTGGCTTCGAGACGGTCGCGTGTTTCCTCGGCGAAAGCAGCGTGCCGCTCTAGGGTCCGTACTCACTACCGGCAATGGTCGTGACGGAGCGCATTTTGGCGTTGGGCAAGAAATGAGGAGGGAGCGAGGTTGCGCCCTCGTGGCCGACGAATGCCGTAGCTCAGCGCCAAAAGGCGCCCGCCGCTTCGCGGTCGCCTTGTGAAGCCCGCTGGACTGCGTTGGATCGCTTGCGCGGGCCCCCAGCCCGCGCTGCGCAATCCGCCTTGCCAGCAGACTTCACAAGACGATCACGACCGTTGCCGGTAGTGAGTACGGACCCTAGCGCTTCACCGCGATATCCTGTCCGAACACGAGCAGATTGCCGTCAGGCGCGACAATCATCAGCTCGCGCTGGCCGTACATCTGATCGACCGGGCCGTGGACATCGCCATCGTCGAGAGCGGCGAGCCCGGGCTTCAATTCGGCATGCAGCGCGTCGAGATTCTCGACATCGATATAATAGCAGAAGCGCCGGTTGCCGGGCGGGGCGCCATCGTCGCCCCGGTTCTGAAGGATGCGGAATGCGGCCGCCTCGCGCTGGACATAGGCATAGTCGGCGCTGCGGAAGCGGAGCGTGAAGCCGAGCATTTCGAAGAAGCCGATCGCCACCTCGATATCGGGCACGTGCATGAACGGCGTGATGCGAAAGAGATTGGCCATCGATTCGCCTCCCCGGGGGATGCCGGTACGATACCCATGGTGATCGCGGGATTGCGGGGGGCGGTTAAGGCTTAAGCAACCGCAATGTCCGCTTCCACCTTACTTGACTGCAAGGATGAAATATCTCATATTTCTGTTATGACAGAAATTACCGATGCAGGCGCAACGCTTCCCATCGCGGTCCAGCAGTTCGTACTGCATTGGGGCGAGATGGGCGGGCAATGGGGTGTCAACCGTTCGGTCGCGCAAATCCATGCGCTGCTTTACCTCAGCGACCGGCCGCTAAACGCCGAGGAGATCAGCGACACGCTGGGGATCGCGCGGAGCAACACCTCGAACAGCCTCAAGGAGTTGCTGGGCTGGAAGCTGATCCGGCGCGCGCCGGTGATGGGCGACCGGCGCGATCACTATGTCGCCGAAGTCGATCTGATGCAGATGGTCACGCGCATCGCGCAGGGGCGCAAGGAACGCGAGATCGATCCGGCGGTGGCGGCGCTGCGCATCTGCACCGACGAGGCCAAGGCCGATCCGCGCATTTCGCAAGTCGCGCGTGAGCGGATCACGGCGATGCACGATTTCATGCGCGAGATCGACGACTGGTATCAGCAGATGATCGCCGTGCCGCCGAGCCGGCTGATGCTGCTGATCCGGATGGGCAAGCGGGTGCTGGCGTTCCTGCCCAAGGCGAAGGGCGAATAACAGGAGGCGGCGATGGCGACGGTCTGGCGCGAGGCGATGGTCGAACGGGAGCCGACGCAAGGCGGCTTCGAGCGGTTGCTCGGGCGCGAGGCGTGGCTGGCGCTGCCGGGCGCGGTGCGCGAGCGCTTCCTGCGGCGGATCGAGACGGGCGATTGCGTTACGTATGTCGGGCGGGTGGTGGAATGCCGGATGTCGCTGGCCGGGCGGATATTCGCGCAACTGGCCCGGATCGTCGGCGCGCCGCTGCCGCTCGGGACCGATATCGGGGTCGCCGCCAGCGTCAGCGTCACCAGCGACGACGGGCGGATCAACCAATATTGGACACGGCAATATGGCCGCCGCCACGGCTTCCCGCAGGTGATCCACAGCGCCAAGCGCTTTGCGGGACCGACCGGGCTGGAGGAATATCTGGGCTATGGGATCGGCATCGCCCTGCGGCTGCGCGTGGCGGGCGGGGCGCTGCTGTTCGAGGGCGATCATTATTTCGTGCGGCTGTTCGGGCTGCGCCTGCGCCTGCCGCGCTGGGCCGAGCCGGGGCGGCTCACCGTCGGCCACCGCGACCTTGGCGATGGGCGCTTCGTGTTCAGCCTCGACCTGGCGCATCCGTTGCTGGGTGCGATGATCCACCAGAGCGCCATCTTCGCGGAACCGGCATGAGCCGGATCCTCGTCATTGGCGGGTATGGCGGCTTTGGCGCGCGGCTGGTGCGGCGCTTGCTCGCGGCTGGGCACACCGTGCTGGTGGCCGGAAGGAACGGTGAAAAGGCGGCGGCGTTCTGCGCGGGGCTGCGGAATGCCGAGCCGGTGGTGGCGGACCGCGCCAACGGCATCGGCATGGTGATGGCGCGCGAGCGGCCCGATCTGGTGATCGATGCAGCGGGCCCGTTCCAGGGAAGCGGCTATACCGTGCCCGAGGCGTGCATCGCGATGCGCATCCCCTATCTCGATCTGGCGGATTCGCGCGGGTTCGTGGCCGGTATCGGCCAGCTCAACAAGGGCGCCGCGATCGAGGTGCCGATCGTCAGCGGCGCGTCGAGCGTGCCGGCACTTTCAGGCGCGGTGGCGCGGGCGCTGGCGCCGCCTGGAATGGCGGTGCGGCAGATCGAGATCGCGATCAGTGCCTCCAACCGGGCGGTGGCCGGGCCTTCGGTGGCGGCGGCGATCCTCAGCTATGTCGGCAAGCCGGTGCGACTATGGCGCGGGCGGCGGCAGGCGGAGGCGACCGGCTGGCAGGAAGTGCGGCGCGAGCGTTTTGCCGTCGGCGGCGCGGTGCCGCTCGACCGCTGGGTGGCGCTCGCGGAGGTGCCCGATCTCGACCTGTTGCCGGCGGCGATCGAAGGCCGCCCTGCGGTTACGTTCCGCGCGGGCACCGAGCTTGGCTTCCAGGTGCTGGCCTTGTGGCTGCTGAGCTGGCCGGTGCGCTGGGGCTGGATCGGATCGCTGCGGCCGATGGCGGGCTGGCTGCACCGGTTGCAGCGGATCACGGCCTGGGCGGGCAGCGATCGTTCGGCAATGGCGGTGACGCTCAAGACCGACCGGCTGGCGCGGCGCTGGACGCTGATCGCGAGCAATGGCGACGGGCCGGAAATCCCGACGCTGGCGGCAGAGTTGCTGGCTGGGGACATACTCGCCGGACGTGTGCCAGCGGGCGCGCGGGATGCGAGCGGCTTGCTCACGCTCGACCGGTTCGAGCCGCTGTTCAACGAATTGTCGATCCGCCACGAGATCAGCGAATGGCCGGTGATGCCGCTTTACGCCCGCGCGATGGGCGCACGGTTCGCGGCGCTGCCGGCCGAGGTGCAGGCGATGCATATCGTATCGGGCGATGCCGGGGCGCGAGGCGAAGGGCAGGTCGAGCGCGGCCGGGGCATCGCGCATCTGATCGGGCGGATCATGGGCTTTCCGCCGGCAGGAACCTATCCCGTCCACGTCGCTTTCGCCGAACGGGACGATAAGGAGCGCTGGACACGCGATTTCGGCGGACATCGCTTCCGCAGTGAACTTTCGCAAGCCGGCCAGGGCGTCGCCGAACGCTTCGGGCCGCTACGCTTTGTCTTCGATTTGCCCTCCACCGGCGAGGGACTGGCGATGGTGCTGCGCGGCTGGACCTTGTTCGGCATGCCGATGCCGCGGTTTCTCGGGCCGCGTATCGATGCCCGGGAATGGGTGGAGGAGGGCCGCTTCCGCTTCGAAGTCGGCGTGCGGATGCCGCTGATCGGCGCGGTGGTGCGGTACACCGGCTGGCTGGAGCGCATCTAGCGCAGCCAGCGGATCATCGCGGGGAAGTCGCTGGTCATGCCGTACCAGCGCAGCATCGGGACGCCGATGCCGCCGCCATCTACATAGCTGGAGAGGTAGGCGCTGCCGCCGTCCTGATAGCCGCCTTCATGGAAGACGGCAGCGGGATCGACGCCGATTTCGCGGGCGGCGGCGTAGGACCAGGCCATTGCCGCCATCTCCTCGGCGGGATCGTGGCGGATTTCGGCCTGGCTGGCGCGCTGCGCGGGATCGGTGACGGCGATGTGCCCGGCTTCATGCAGCAGATCGCCGGGCCAGCGCATGCGCTCGGGATCGTAAACCAGGGTGCCGTGGCGGACGGTGAGGCCCGGCAGCAGCGTGCCTGCGACCGGCTCGGCGATCACCGGGATGCCGATGCGCTCGAGGAAGGCGAGGATGCGGGGCAGATCGGCCATCGCCGGGAGTGTAGCGAAACGCCCGCATAGCAAAAGGGCGGCCCGTTGCCGGACCGCCCTCTATCGCTGTTGGCCGCCACGCCGTCAGACGTGGCGAGTCTTGGGATTGCCGCGCAATCCCAAGCCGTCCCGCATCAGCGCTTCGAGAACTGGAAGCTGCGGCGGGCCTTGGCCTTGCCGTACTTCTTGCGCTCGACCGCGCGGCTGTCGCGGGTCAGGAAGCCTGCCGCCTTGACCGGGGCGCGAAGCACCGGCTCGAAGCGGGTCAGCGCCTGGCTGATACCGTGCTTGACCGCGCCGGCCTGGCCCGAAAGCCCGCCGCCCTTGACGGTGCAGACGACGTCGTACTGGCCCGCGCGATCGGCGACGCCGAACGGCTGGTTGATGACGAGACGGAGCGTCGGGCGCGCGAAATAGGTTTCCTGATCGCGGCCGTTGATCGTGATCTTGCCGGTGCCGGGCTTGAGCCAGACGCGGGCGACCGCGTCCTTGCGGCGGCCGGTGGCATAGGCGCGGCCGAGGCTATCGACGATCTTCTCGCGCAGCGGCATCGTCGGTGCGGCCGGGGCGGCCGGCGCGTTCAGATACTCTTCGGCGCTCTGCGGCGCGGCGGCGGGAGCCGAAGCGGCGGCAACGGGGGTTTCGCCCGCGGCGATCGCACCCAGATCGGAAAGGGACTGGCGATTGTCGGACATCAGTTGCCCACCTTGTTCTTGCGGTTCATCGACGCGATGTCGAGGATTTCGGGGTTCTGGGCGGCGTGCGGATGCTCGCTGCCGGCGAAGATGCGCAGGTTGCGCATCTGCTGACGGCCGAGCGGGCCGCGCGGGATCATGCGCTCCACTGCCTTTTCAAGCACGCGCTCGGGGAAACGGCCGCCGAGCACCTTGGCCGCGGTGATTTCCTTGATACCGCCGGCATAACCGGTGTGCTTGTAATAGACCTTGTCGGCCAGCTTCTTGCCGGTGAAGCGGATCTTGTCGGCGTTGATGACGACGACGTTATCGCCGCAATCGACGTGCGGGGTGAAGCTGGTCTTGTGCTTGCCGCGCAGCACATTGGCGATGATCGTCGCGGCGCGACCGACCACGAGGCCGTCGGCATCGACGATGTGCCACTTCTTTTCCACGTCCGCCGGCTTCACCGACTTGGTGGTCTTCATCAGCGCCTTCATGGCGGGTGACCTTTCGAGGTTGAAATACGAGCGCGCCAGCCTTTCGGCCAGCGCGGTTGGCGGCTCTTTGATGAATCGTGCCCGAGAAGTCAAGCAAATGCGCGGGTTTGCTGACGGGTATTATAATACCCTAGCGGGTTTCGGCCTCGATCCAGGCGGCCGCGGCATCGCTGGCGGTGACGCTCCAGCTTTCGATCACCGGCAGCTCGTAGCTGTGCAGCTCGGCGATGCGCGCGGTAAGGCGGCGGGCCGCCGTGGCCCGCGTCTTGAACAGGGCCGGGACTTCCTCGCTGCGTTCGGTGCGGCCTTCCCAGCGGTAGATCGAGATGCAGGGGGCGAGGATGTTGACGCAGGCGGCGAGGCGCTCGGCGAGGACGGTCCCGGCGACGCGCTCGGCCTCGGCCTTGCTCGGAAAGGTGACGTAGACCAGCGAGCTGCCGCTCACCGGCTGCGGCCGATCGCGTGCATGCCCCAGACGGTGGCGATGACCAGCAATGCGCCGACGAACTGGTGGAGCGCGGCGAGGGCGATGTTCATCCCTGACATGACAGTGGCGATGCCGAGCAGGATCTGGGTGCCGAAGGCGCTGTGGATGGCGATCGAGGCGCGGCGATCGACCGGGCGGACGGCGCGGGCGAGCGCGATCAGGATCGCAACCACCACCCAGGCCCACCAGCGATGGACGAAATGGACGATCGCCGGATCGTTGAAGAGCGCGCCGAAGAAGCTCTCGCCGGTGGTGGTGGGGCCGGGGAACAGCTTGCCGTTCATCAGCGGCCATTCATCGGTGACGAGGCCCGCATTGAGCCCGGCGACCAGCGCGCCGAACAGCAATTGCACGAACAGCACCGCGCCGGCGGCGAAGGCGAACCCGGTCAGGCGCGCGGGGCGGGCATCCGAGCGGCGGGCGAGCGCACGCAGATCGAGCGCGGTCCACACCACCCCGGCCATCGTGAACAGCGCGACGAGCAGGTGGACCGCGAGACGGATATGGCTGACATCGGTGCGGACGCTGAGGCCCGACTGCACCATCCACCAGCCGATCGCGCCCTGGAGGCCGCCGAGCAGCAGCAAGGCGACGAGGCGAGGCGTGTAGCCGCGTGGAATCTGCTTCTTGATCCAGAACCAGGCGAGCGGCAGCGCGAAGGCGAGGCCGATCAGCCTTCCGAGCAGGCGGTGGAGATATTCCCAGAAGAAGATCGCCTTGAAACCGGCCAGCGTCATGCCCTGGTTGAGCTGCTGATATTCGGGGATCTTCTGATAATTGGCGAACTCGGCCTGCCACTGCGCGTCGTTCAAGGGGGGGATGATCCCGCTGATCGGCTTCCACTGGGTGATCGACAGGCCGGATTCAGTGAGGCGGGTGATCCCGCCGATCACGACCATCAGCACGATCAGCCCGGCGACGGCGAACAGCCAGTTGGCAATGAGGCGGGGACGGATTTGCGAGCTCTGATACACGAAGCTGCCTTAGAAGCGGAACCCGGGATTGGCGAGTCCGCGCCGAATATTGATGAAGTTACCGGTTTCGGGGGTGCCTTCCCGGAAGCGCCGGGTTCGCGCCCACGGTTACAGGCGGCGCGATACATGGCGTCTATGCGCGATCGATGCCGGGCGCGCGGATCGAGCAGGCGAAATCCTGCATTGCAAGGCGGCCGCGCTCGCGGCGGCACTTCGATCCGCCCGTCAATTCCAGCGGATTTGCGACCCCGGCTCGACCGACCGCATGAGCCCCTGCAGTTCGGAGATGAGCACCCCCAGGCTTTCGGTCTTGAAGACCAAAGGCAATTCCGCTCCTCCCTTGAGCGTCAGAATGATCATCGGCTCACCCTGCTCGTTCCTGGCGGTCTGCATGCTGGCGGGGCGGATGAGCTGCTGCTCCTTGCCCGCGAGATGGAGCTTTTGGGATTCGCTGGCGAGCGCGGCCGCGAGAATCCCGGCACATTCCGAACCCACGTCGAAACGGTGAATCTCCTGATCTTCACCAAGCATGTCGAGGTGGACGCTGTCGCCCGCCGCCGACCATTGGACAACCCGAATATACTTCAAAACCGCTCCCCTAAATCCGCCGATTGAGTGTGCCGGCGAGGCGTGCATCGCCGCCGGCTGGTTTGCAAATGGCCATGGCTGCCGACGCCGGTCCCGAACGATGCGGTGTCGCTACTCCTTCGGAAAGAGCAGCTTCGCCGGGCGGCGCTCGCGGGCGGTCTTGAACAGCGAGTAGGTCTGGCCCACGAACTCGCTGACGCCGGTGATCGAGGAGATGAAGCTCTCCAGCTCCGGCGTCTTCCTGGCCTCGATGAGCCGCACGGGCGCCGCGGGATCGGGCCCCTCGAACCGGACATAGAACAGCGGCTCGCCGCGCCGGAGGACGAGGTCCTTGGCCGTATCGTGCCACTCGAAGGCCCACATCAAGGCGCGGGGCCAGATATCGATGGGGAAGCGCCCGTTGATCTGAATGCCCGGCCGGTCCGGCATGTGATGCAGGATCGGGGGATATTGGTTGATATAGACCGGGTCGTCCGAGACGAAGATGTAGGAAGTCAGCATCTGCAGCACCGGGCGCTGGGGATGGCGCCACTCGTGCCGCGGCTGAAACACGATCCAGCGCTGCAGCGCATCCGAGCGGATCGGGCTTTTCTCCGCGAGAACATTGGTGATGTCCATGTCGCCGCCGGTCAGGTTCAGGCGCAGATGCACGTCGATCGGGCAATTGATCGCGAAATGGCGGCGGTCGAAGTCGAGGACGGAGGGACATTGCCCGACCGACCGGGGATCGCCGCTTTGGGAATCGATCCGCACCGGCTTGGGGGAATCCCAGATGATGCTGGTCTTTTCGGTATTGAGCAGCCAGCCGACGGTCGATGCGCGGGATTCGGCGGGTTCGCCTCGCCCCGAATCCGTTTCGGTCTCGGTGGAGCGGTGGCCTTTCGAAAACAGAGTCCTCAGCATGCGCGGATCCGTGGCCTTCCTGTTGCCTCGAGGGGACGGAAAAGCAGATTTTCCGATACCGAAGCATAGCGGCGCAGACCCCGGCGAACTAGCCGGCGAGCTTCAACGTGCAGATTTGCAACAGGTTTTCTGCGCCTATCCCCGCAATCATATATGCGAGCTATACAAGGATCACGACGATCCGATGCCCGGCCCCACCTAAGGATCCTCGCCGCGCCTAGGCCCGCACGCCGCCCTCGACCGCCGCCTCGTTCCACCGCAGCGCCTTGAGCACCGTCTCCACGATCGCGTCGGCATCCAATCCCGCCTCGGCATATTGCAGCTCGGGCTTGTCCTGGTCCTGGAATATATCGGGCAGGCGCAGGGTGCGCAGCTTGAGGCCGGCGTCGATCAGGCCCTGATCGCTGGCCATGGTCAGGACATGGGCGCCGAGGCCGCCGATTGCGCCTTCCTCGATGGTCAGCGCGACTTCGTGGGTGGTGAGGAGCTTGCGGATCAGCGCCTCGTCGAGCGGCTTGGCGAAGCGGAGGTCGGCGACGGTGGTGCTGAGGCCCTTGGCCTCGAGCGTGTCGGCGGCCTTGAGCGCTTCGGCGAGGCGGGTGCCGAGCGACAGGATGGCGACGGTCTTGCCTTCGCGGACGATGCGGCCCTTGCCGATCTCGAGCCGCTGCGGAACTTCGGGCAGCGCCACGCCGGTGCCGTTGCCGCGCGGATAGCGGACGGCGATGGGGCCGGAATCATGCTCGGCGGCGGTGTAGGTCATATGGACCAGCTCGGCCTCGTCCGAGGGCGCCATCACCACGAAATTGGGGAGCGTCGCCAGATAGGTGACATCGAAGCTGCCGGCATGGGTGGCGCCGTCGGCACCGACCAGCCCGGCACGGTCGATGGCGAAGCGGACCGGCAGGTTCTGGATCGCGACGTCATGGACGACCTGATCATAGGCGCGCTGGAGGAAGGTCGAATAGATCGCGCAGAACGGGCGCATGCCCTGCGCGGCGAGGCCGGCGGCGAAGGTGACGGCGTGCTGCTCGGCAATGCCGACATCGAAGGCGCGGTCCGGATGCGCCTTGGCGAATTTATCGACGCCGGTGCCCGAGGGCATGGCGGCGGTGATCGCGACGATGCGCTCGTCGGTTTCGGCGAGCTTCGCCAGCGTTTCGCCGAACACATTCTGATATTGCGGCGGGCCGGGAGGCGCCTTGGCCTGGGCGCCGGTGATCACGTCGAACTTCTGGACGCCGTGATATTTGTCCGCCGACGCCTCGGCCGGGGCATAGCCCTTGCCCTTCTTGGTGACGACATGGATCAGGATCGGGCCATGCTCGATGTCGCGGGCGTTCTCCAGCACCGGGATCAGGTGGTCGAGATTATGGCCGTCGATCGGGCCGACATAATAGAAGCCGAGCTCCTCGAAGAGCGTGCCGCCGGTTACCATGGTGCGCGTGAATTCCTCGGCGCGCTCGGCGGCATTGTGGACGCGGCGCGAGATGCGGCGGATCGCGCGCTTGGCGAAGTTGCGCAGGCCGAGATATTCGGACGACGACACCATCCGCGCGAGATAGGCCGATAGCCCGCCCACGGGCGGCGCGATCGACATGTCGTTGTCGTTGAGGATGACGATGAGGCGATTGCCCGCGGCTTCGGCATTGTTCATCGCCTCATAGGCCATGCCGGCGCTCATCGAGCCGTCGCCGATCACCGCGATCGCCTTGCAGGGCCTGTCGTTGAGCTTGTTGGCGATCGCGAAGCCCAAAGCCGCGCTGATCGAGGTCGAGGAATGCGCCGCGCCGAACGGATCGTATTCGCTCTCGCTGCGCTTGGTGAAGCCCGAAAGCCCGCCGCCCTGGCGCAGCGTGCGGATGCGGTCGCGGCGGCCGGTGAGGATCTTGTGCGGATAGCATTGGTGGCCGACATCCCAGACCAATCGGTCTTCGGGCGTGTTGAAGACATAATGGATCGCGGTGGTCAGTTCGACGACGCCGAGGCCCGAGCCGAGATGCCCGCCGGTGGTGCCCACGGCTGAAATCGTCTCCTGACGCAGCTCGTCGGCGAGCTGGCGCAGCTGCTTCGGATCAAGCTTGCGGAGATCGGCGGGCGTGTCGACGGTATCGAGCAACGGCGTGCTTGGTAGATCAGCCATTTGTCCGCACTTACTCCCGCGATTGATCAGTGTCGATTGCTAACGCGTTGGCGCAGCAAGCGGCCAAAATCATGAGGAAAGGCTGATATTTGGCTGAGCCGCTCAGTCGCAATCGGCGCATTTGCCGCGGACCTCGATCACCGGGCGCTCGGGCGAGAAGCCCGCCCCCTTGGCGGCGGCGCGCACCGTCTTGGTGATCGAATCGTCGTCGAGATGCGTGGTCTGGCCGCAATTGTCGCAAACCAGGAAGATGCAGTCGTGCAGGCAATCGGGATGGGTGTTGGCCATATAGGCGTTGGCGCTCTCGACGCGGCGGGCGAGATTCGAGCCGACGAACAGATCGAGGATGCGATAGACGCTGTTGGCGGCGATGCGGCGTCCTTCGGCCTTGGAAACCGCTTCGGCGATGTCATAGGCGGAAGCCGGCTTGTCGAAGCTGGCCAGGGCCTCGAACACGCGCTCGCGCATCGCCGTCCATTGCTCGCCGGATTTCTCCAGCGTGGTCTGGGCGGCGCGGGTGAGGTCATGGCCCTCATGCTCGTGATGATCGTGCGCGTGCATGGCGGTGATGTAGGCCTGCGGGACCTGTGCGGCAAGGCGGTGTCAGGAACGCCCGCCGATGGCAGCACTGTACTCTTGCCTCGTTCCCTCCACGCACATGGGAAAATCAGGCACGCAGCGGGCGGCTTCGGCGATCGCGATCTTGAGACGCCGTTTCTGCGCACGGTCCCTGATCTTGAGGTCTACTACGAGCTGCGGCGTGGGAGACAGACCATTGATCCGGCGCAGATAGGCGAACAATCGCGCTTCATTGACACGCGTGCCGTTATATTTCCAGGCGCCGTTGCCAAGCGCCAAGATCTCCAGCACCGGTGAGGGCGTGTACGGCACGGGCGAGGGCTCAAGTTCGGCGGCACATATCTAGCCGGGTATCTGATCGACACTGCTGCAGCCCGGCAGCGCGAACGCCAAGGCGCTCAAGAAAGCGGCAGGGATCAGTAGGTCGCGCGCCGGTTGAGGTCGTGGCCGAGCGCGACGAGGCTGACGCCGACCAGCGTCCAGAAAATCTCGAACTCGCCGTGCGGCAGGCTGAGCGCGCCGGCCATGATGCCGATGCCGAACGAACCGACCACCGCGGGCATCATATAGCCATGGGTGAAGATGCCGCGACCCAGCGCGACGATGCCGAAACCGATCGCCAGCGTCAGGCCGACCTCGTGGATCGCCGGGTTGAGCAAACCACCGGCCGAGGAGATCACGGTCAGCAGGATCGTAGTGGTCAGGCAGTGGACGAGGCACAAGCCGCTGATCCCGATCGCGATGCGATCGAAGCGTGCGTCGATGGCGCCCCAGAATCGGGCGATCGGAAGACTCACCGGCATGGGCGCATATATAGGCCGATAAATGTAAAGGTACAACATATCATTGGGGCGCTTGGCTCCATTCATCATCCTCGCGAAAGCGGGAAACCAGAGTCGCGTATGGAATCGCTGTGTAACCCTGGGTGCCCGCTTTCGCGGGGATGACGTGAGGGGTGCGGCGTGACGCTAGAGGCACGGCGGCGGCAGTAAGACCCTAGCCCACCAGGCTGTGCGCCTTCGCCCAGGCCAGGAACAGCTTGGGCCAGGCGTGCACCGGTAGCCCCTCGGTGCGCCGGCCCCAGCCGAAGCCGTGGCCGCCTTTTTCGAAGATATGCGTCTCGACCGGCACCCCCGCCGCTTTGAGCGCGGCGCGGAGGCGGATGCCGTTGTCGACGGGCACGGTCTCGTCATCCTCGGCATGAAGGAGGAAGCAGGGCGGGGTGGCGGCGGTGACGTTTTGCTCGGGCGAATGGCGCCGGGCGTCTTCGGCGGTGGCGCCGGGGCCGAGGAGCTGGCTGCGCGAACCGCCATGTGCGATCGCGGGGTCCATCGACACCACCGGGTAGATCGGCGCGGCGAGTATCGGGCGGGGGTCGATCGCATCGGCGCCATCCACGGCCTCGTAGGTCTTGCGCGCATGCGCCGTGGCGAGGCTGGCGCATAGATGCCCGCCGGCGGAGAAACCCATCGCGCCGACCCGCTTGGCGTCGATGCGGAATTCGGCCGCGCGCGCGCGGATCAGCCGCATCGCGCGCTGGGCATCGGCGAGTGGAGTATCCATCCGGTCGCGCCAGCCCTGGCCGGGCAGGCGGTAGAAGAGGACGAACGCGGTGATGCCGCGGGCGGCGAGCCACGGGGCGATCTCATAGCCTTCCTTGTCGAGCACGACACGGCTGTAACCGCCGCCGGGAATGATGAGCATCGCCGCGCCGTTGGGAGTGGCGGCGCGGAACACATCGAGGCGGGGCGTGCGGATACGGTCCATCGCGCGATCGGGGAAGGCGGGGTCCTGGCTTCGTGCCAGGATATGATCGTCGAGCGCGGCATTGGTGAGGCCGGGAGCCTCGCCGAGCCAGAGATTGAAGCTGGCGTCGGGTTTGATCGGGCCGTCGGGCGCCTGCGCCCGCGCGGCCGGGGCCAGCAGCGTGCCGGCGAGCCCGGCGGCGAGAAGGTCACGGCGGTCCATTTCGATCAGTGTGCCGCTCGCGCGGCGCCCGCGCAATCGCTATGAGGGGCGCAAAGGAAGGATCGCCCCATGCTCTTCGCTCTCGCGCTCGCCGCTTCGCTGGCCCCCATGGATGATGGCTATGACGCCTGCATGGAGAATGCGGTCACCAACCCGGATTTCATCGCCTGCGGCTATGCGTTGATCGAGCGGCGTGACGTCGAGCTCAACCGTGTGTGGAAGGAAGCGATCGCCGATCTCGACGCGCCGACCAAGGCAGCGTTGCTGGCCGAGCAACGGTCGTGGAACGACTTCAAGGAAAAGAGCTGCGCCTATTGGATGACGGGCGCGTTCGGGCGCGACGGGCAGACGGTGCATTTCTACACCTGCCGGGCTGCCGTGATCGACGCGCGAATCGAATATCTGAGTGACATCGGGAATACCGGCGGTCCTGACGAGGAGCCGGCCAAGGAGTAGGCCGGGCAGCGCTCTAGGGTACGCCACCCGGCCATGCCCGCTATTCCCTATTTAGGCGATTGCGGGCGGGTTTCCAGTCCTGTGACGCCGATCATGCGGGATTGCCGAGATAGTGCGACTGGGCGGCGTCGGTGGCGTTGATCGCCAGCACCGAACGGGCATCGGCGGCGGAACGGATGCGGCCACTGCGATCCGATGCGGTATCGAGGACGCGATCGAGCAATTGCTGGCCCTCGTGCCACCAGCCGATCCCGCTGGCAGCGTTGAGATGCCCTTGAGGCCCGGCATCGACGAAGAAACTGCCCCAGCTGCGCGCCATGCCGCGGGCGCGATCCGCCGCGACCCACGGATCGTCGCTGCTTGCCACGACGATCGAGGGAAAGGGGAGGGGACTGGCGGGGGCGGGGCGGAAGGCGCCCAGTTCGGGGCGGACACCGGGCCGATCGACATCGGCAGGCGCGACCAGCAGCGCACCGGCGACCGGATAGCCGAACGGCTGACCGGCGAGTTCGGCCCACCATGCGACGGCGAGGCAGCCGAGACTGTGCGCGGCGAGCACCACCGGTGCCTGCGCCTGGCGGATCGCCTGATCGAGCTTGGTCACCCAGGCATTGCGGTGCGGCGTGTCCCACATGCCGAGCTCGACCCGGCTCGTATCCGGCCGCGATTGCTCCCACAGGGTCTGCCAGTGCGACGGGCCCGAGCCGCCTAGTCCGGGAACGGTAAGGATGATCGGCGAATGTTCGTCGTGGGGATTGAAGATCGTCATATATCCGCTCTGTGCGAGAGGGGATGGCCGGACCTCCAATATATTCCTACTAATTTGATAGGCAATAAGCTTGCGCCGGATTGCCGCGCGGACGCGGCGATCCGTTTGGAGTCAGTTCGAATAGAGCTGCGCTTCCGTCGCGCGGCGCCTTGGTGAGGCCGGGCGGCACTTGCCCATGGCCTTGTTCCAGCGCGCGAATTGCCCTGCCGCGCCGTTGGCACGCTCGATGATCGACACGCGGACGGCATTTGGCGTCACCGGATTTCCCTCTACGGAAAGCGTGACGATCCACCATGGCCGGTTCGCACGCGGTACGAGGATTGGGGCCGAAACGGATCGTATTGCGCCGGAGGGGTACGGGCTTCATAGGGGCCGCATGGCCAAGCAGCGCGCCGATCAGATGCTCGTCGATCGCGGGCTGGCCGAAAGCCGGACGCGCGCGCAGGCGCTGATCATGGCTGGGCTGGTATTCGCCGGCGACCGCAAGGTGGAGAAATCCGGGCAGACCTTTCCCGACGATGTCGTGCTCGATGTGCGCGGGCGCGATCATCCCTGGGTGTCGCGCGGCGGGATCAAGCTGGCGCATGCGCTCGAGCATTTCGGCTGGGACGTGACTGGCGCGGTGGCGATCGATGTCGGCTCCTCGACCGGCGGCTTCACCGATGTGCTGCTGAGCAAAGGCGCGGCACGGGTCTATGCGGTGGACAGCGGCACCAACCAGCTGGCGTGGAAACTGCGTCAGGACGAACGGGTGATCGTCCATGAGCAGACCAGCGCCCGGGTGCTGACCGCGGCGCACATCCCCGAGCCGATCGATCTGATCGTCTGCGACGCCAGCTTCATCGGGCTCGCCAAGGTGCTCGACGTGCCGTTCGGTTTTGCCCGGCCAGGGGCGCGGCTGCTGGCGCTGATCAAGCCGCAGTTCGAAGCCGGGCGCGACGAGGTAGGCAAGGGCGGGGTGGTGCGCGATCCGCAGATTCACGCCCGCGTCTGCCGGGAAGTCGGCGACTGGGTGACGGGCAGGGGCTGGCGCGTCGAAGGCGTGGTCGAGAGCCCGATCAAGGGCCCCGAGGGAAATGTCGAATTTCTCATCGCGGCCGTGCAGGAAACATCCCCGCAATCGCTTGCGTTTAGCCAGAGCCCCGAATAGCCCTCACGGAACTCATGCGAAATTTAATTGGATTGATTGCGCTCGCCGCGATGACCGCCGGGTGCTCGGGAGCGGGTGGCACGCAGGCGAAAGGCCGCGAGGCGCCGCTGGTAACCGCCGCCGCTGCGGAATCGGTACGCTTCGTCGAGCGGATCGACGCGGTCGGAACCGCGCGCGCCAACGAGCAGGTGACACTGGCGGCGCCGGTTACCGAGCGCATCACCCGGCTCAATTTCGACGATGGCGCCTTTGTCCAGCGCGGGCAGATCATCGCGGTGCTGTCGGCGGGGCAGGAAAATGCCCAGCTTGCCGAAGCGGGTGCCCGCTCGCGCGAGGCGCGGCAGCAACTCGACCGGCTCCAGCAATTGAAGGCGCGCGGCTTCGCGACCAACAGCGCGGTGGATGCCCAGACCGCGCTCGCCGGGCAGGCCAGCGCGCAGGCGGCGGCGGCCAGGGCTTCGATCGGCGATCGCATAATCCGCGCGCCCTTCTCCGGTTGGGTGTCGCTGCGCAATATCTCGGCGGGCGCGGTGGTGACCTCGGGTACCGAGATCGCCCAAATCAGCGACATCTCGCGCATCAAGCTCGATTTCGCGGTGCCCGAGACGCTGCTGGCGCAGGTCCGGCCGGGGCAGGCGATCGAGGCGCGGGCGGCGGCCTATCCCGATCAGCCGTTCCGCGGCACCATCGCCACGGTCGATCCGGTTCTTAATGCGGAGACTCGCGCGGCGACGGTGCGCGCGATCCTCGCCAATGGCGACCGCAAGCTGAAGCCCGGCATGCTGCTGTCGGTCTCGATCGAAAGCGCGGCGCGGACTTCGACGGCGGTGCCCGAACTGGCGGTGGTCGGCGAGGGCGACAAGAACTTCGTCTTCGTGCTGGACGGCGACAAGGTGAAGCGCGTGCCGGTCACGCCGGGGCTCCGCCAGAACGGCAAGGTCGAGATCCTCGAAGGGCTGGCCCCCGGCCAGCGCGTCGTCACCGAAGGCGTGGTCAAGATCGCCGACGGACAGAAGGTCCGTGTCGCCGGCGCCGCCCAGCCCCGCACACAGGCCAGATAACCGGTGCAGATCTCGGACCTTTCCGTCCGCCGCCCCGTATTCGCGGCGGTGATGGCGATCCTGCTGACGATTGTCGGCGCCGTCGGCTTCATGTCGCTGTCGGTACGCGAATATCCCGATACCGACCCGCCGATCGTATCGGTGCAGACCATTTATACCGGCGCCGCCGCCAGCGTGATCGAGGCGCGGATCACGCAGGTGCTCGAAGAGCAATTGTCGGGCGTCGAGGGGCTGCAGACGATCACCTCGCGCTCGCGCGATGGCACCTCGGACATTTCGGTCGAGTTCCGCCCGGGCCGCAATATCGACGTGGCGGCGAACGATGTGCGCGACCGCGTCGCGGCGGCAGCGAACGATCTGCCCGAGGACGCGCTGGCGCCACAGGTCCGCAAGGTCGATGCCGATGCGTCGCCGATCATGTTCATCACGATCAGCCGTCCGGGCTGGTCGCAGCTCGAACTGTCCGACTGGGTCGATCGCAACCTGACCGACCGCTTCGCCAATATCGACGGCGTCGCGCGCGTCTTCGTCGGCGGTGAGGCGCGACCGTCGATGCGGGTCTGGCTCAATCCCGGCAAGCTCGCGGCGTTCCGCCTGACCCCGGGGGATGTCGAGGCCGCGTTGCGCAAGCAGAATGTCGAGCTCCCCGCCGGACGGCTCGAATCGGCACAGCAGAACACCACGCTGCGCGTCAGCCGCCCGTTCCAGACGCCGCAGAGCTTCGCGCAGCTCGTGGTCGGGCGCGGGGCGGACGGGTATCAGGTGAAGCTGGGCGATGTCGCCCGTGTCGAGCAGGGTGCGGAAAACCCCTATTCGCGCTTCCGGGTCAATGGCGAGGCGGCGGTCGGTCTCGGCATCGTCCGCCAATCGGGCGCCAACACGCTGGCGGTGGCGGATGCCGCCAAGAAGATGATGACCGATCTCTCGCCGACCCTGCCGCAAGGCATGACGATGGAAGTGGGATCGGACGATTCGATGTTCATCGGCCGCGCGATCGAAAGCGTGTGGCACACGCTGGCCGAGGCGGCGGTGCTGGTTGTGCTGGTGATCTTCCTGTTCCTGGGAAGCTGGCGCGCGACACTGATCCCGGCGGTGACGGTGCCGATCTGCCTGCTCGGCAGCTGCGCGGTTTTGTGGGGCTTCGGCTTCTCGATCAACCTGCTGACGCTGCTCGCGATGGTGCTCGCGATCGGCCTGGTGGTCGATGACGCGATCGTCGTGCTCGAAAATGTCTATCACCGGATCGAGGAAGGCGAGCCGCCGCTCGTTGCCGCGTATCGCGGCACCCGGCAGGTCGGCTTCGCGGTGCTCTCGACGACGCTGGTGGTTATCGCGGTGTTCGTGCCGGTGTGCTTCCTTGCCGGCCAGACCGGCCTTTTGTTCCGCGAGCTGGCGGTGGCGATGATCGGGGCGATCGCCTTTTCGGGCTTCCTCGCGCTCAGCCTCACACCGATGCTCTGCTCGAAACTGCTGCGGCACGAAACGCGCGGGCGATTCACCGGCTGGGTGGACAGGCAGTTCAGCAAGCTGGAAGGATTTTACGGACGCCGGCTGGATTGGGCGCTGCGCAAGCCGCTGATCCCGATCGTCGTCATCGTCGCGTTCCTCGCTTTGTCGGCGTTCGCCTTCACCGCGCTTCGCTCCGAGCTGGCTCCGGCCGAGGACCAGGGCATCGCGCAGGTCCAGATCAGCGCTCCCGAAGGTACCGGCTTCGATCAGATGGACCGCTACATGACGCAGGCGCAGGGCAAGATCCTGCCGCTGATCGATAAGGGCGCGGTCCATACGATCATCACGCGGACCCCCGGCGGCTTCGGCGCGAGCGACGATTTCAACAGCGGCTCCCTCGTCGTCTTCCTCAAGCCGTGGGAGGAGCGCAGCGTCACCACCCAGCAGGTCGCGGCCGAACTCAACAAGGTGCTCGCCGGCCTGCCCGCGGTTCGCGGCAACGCGTCGGTCCGCTCGGCGCTGGGCCGTGGGCGCGGCCAGCCGATCGGCTTCGTCATCGCCGGCACCAACTATGAGGATCTCGTCAAGGCGCGCGACCGCATCCTCGCCGCCGCCGCGCAGAACCCCGGCATCGTCAACCTCGATTCCGACTACAAGGAGACCAAGCCGCAGCTCCGTGTCGATGTGGATACGCAGCGCGCCGGCGATCTGGGGGTGTCAGTCGCCGACGTCAGCCAGGCGCTGCAGTCGCTGCTCGGCTCGCGCCGCGTCTCGACCTATGTCGATCGCGGCGAGGAATATCGCGTGATCGTCCAGGCCGAACAGGCTGACCGCGAGAATCTCGCCAATCTCGCCTCGATCTATGTCCGCGCCCGCGATGGCGGCCTGGTGCCCCTGTCGAACCTCGTCACGACGCGGCAGGCGGCGGGGCCGCGCGATCTCGGCCGCTTCAACAAGCTGCGTGCCATCACTCTCCAGGGCGGCATCGCGCCGGGCTATTCGATGGGCGAGGCGCTGGCGTTCCTGCGCGAACAGGCGGCGGCGTCGCCCGAGGTGCTGGCGGTCGGCTATCGCGGCGAGAGCCAGGCGTTCGTCGAGACCGGCGGATCGATCCTGGCGGTGTTCGGAATCACCATCCTGATCGTCTATCTGGTGCTCGCCGCGCAGTTCGAAAGCTTCGTCCATCCCGGCGTGATCATCATGACCGTGCCGCTGGCGGTGGGCGGCGGGCTGATCGGGCTGCTGATCTCGGGCTCGTCGCTCAACCTTTATAGCCAGATCGGCATCGTCATGCTGGTCGGTCTCGCCGCCAAGAACGGCATCCTGATCGTCGAGTTCGCCAACCAGCTGCGCGACAAGGGCGCGGAGATCGGCGACGCGATCCGCCAGGCGGCGCAGCGCCGGCTGCGCGCGATCCTGATGACCTCGATCGCGACCGCCGCCGGCGCGGTGCCGCTGGCCATCGCCAGCGGGGCGGGCGGGGCGGCGCGTTCGTCGATCGGCGTGGTCATCGTTTTCGGCGTGTCCCTCGCCACCCTCATCACCCTGTTCCTAATTCCGATTCTCTACTCTAGGCTTGCCAAGCGAACTGGCTCGCCCGAAGCTGTGGGTCGCAAGCTGGACGCGGCGCTGGGGGAGAGCGTGGCGCCGCAGCCGGCGGAATGAGGCCAGAAGCCAAGGCCAGGGACATGGGGTCGTGAAAGAATGAGGGAAATCGCATCGCGAGGCCAATTGTGGGCCGCCTATCTGCGCTGGGCGGTGGTCACCGTGCCCTTCATCCTGCTGCTCGGCTTCACCTCGGCGCGGCTGGCGCCCTCGGGATCCGAGAATCCGTGGTTCACGCGGCTGGTGAAGCCCGAGATCATGCCACCCGATTATGCCTTCCCGATCGCGTGGACGGTGCTCTACGTGCTGATGGGGCTGGCGCTGGCGATGATCATCAACGCGCGCGGATCGACGCTGCGCGGGCCGGCGCTGGTGGTGTTCGCGGTGCAGATGGCGGTCAACCTCGCCTGGTCGCCGGTATTTTTCGGGATGCACCTGGTGGTGCCGGCGCTGATCATCATCGGCGTGCTGTTCGTCCTCGCGCTGATCACGACGATCCTTTTCGGGCGGATCCGCATGGGCGCGGCGGTGCTGCTGCTGCCCTATCTCGCCTGGATCGGCTTTGCGGGGTATCTGCTTTTCCAGATCAACGAGCTCAATCCGAACGCCGCAAGCCTTGTACCTTCGCGTTCGGCTGACCAAATCCAGATCCACTGAGTTCATTTTAGGATACCGGCAATGCAGAGCGACAACCGCCTGTTCGACGATTTCGTCAAGTTCGTGAACGGCGCGGCCGGCACCATGGCCGGCATGGCCCGTGAAGGCGCGGACGCGACCCGCGAGCGCGCCAGGGAATGGCTCGGCGGGCTCGATTTCGTCGCCCGCGACGAGTTCGAAGCGGTCAAGGCGATGGCCGCCGCCGCGCGCGACGAGAATGAGGAATTGAAATCGCGCATCGCCGCGCTCGAGGCACAGCTCGCCAAGCCCAAGGCGGCCAAGAAGCCCGCTGCGGGAAGCTGAACCCCTTTTCCACAGCTTTTCGACAGGGTTTTGAACGGCGTTCTTGTGCCGTTCCACCCGGATTGGCAGAATCCCACCCAGCCAGCGCGGCTGGGGGAAGGTGTTGATGTTGGACGAAGCCGAATTCGAGCGCGAGGACGCAGCGCCCATCGACATGCTCGAAAGCTATTTCGCGGCGCATGGCTGGACCTTCACCCGTGAGGACGAGGAAATCGTCGCCAAGGTCAAGGGCAGCTGGACCGAATATGAGCTGCGCGGCATCTGGCGCGACGATGACGGCGTGCTCCAGTTCCTGGCATTCCCGGACATCCGCGTGCCCGATGAGCGCCGCGCGGCGCTCTACGAGACGATCGGACTGGTCAACGAGCAGCTCTGGATCGGCCATTTCGAATTATGGTCGGCGAGCGGCATCCTGCTGTTCCGCCATGCGGCGATGATCGACGGCGACCAGCCAAGTCTGAGCCTGGCGCAGGCCGAGCTGCTGGTCGAGAGCGCGGTCGATGAGTGCGAGCGGTTCTACCCCGTGTTCCAGTTCGTGCTGTGGGGCGGCAAGACGCCGGCTGACGCGCTGGCTTCCGCGCTGATCGAAACCCAGGGCGAGGCGTGAGCGCGCCGGCCCTCCGGCTCTGGCTGGTCGGCTGCGGCAACATGGCCGGGGCGATGCTGCGGCGCTGGCTTGAGGCGGGCGTTGTCGCACCCGAAAACGTCTTCGTCGTCAACCGTGACGATCGCGAGCTTCCCACGGGCGTGCGGCAGGGCCGGTCGTTTCCCGACGAGCCCGCCCCCGATCTGATCCAGCTCGGCATGAAGCCGCAGCAGATCGGCGAGATCCCGCCGCTGCCGGCTGGGGACTATGGGCTGATCTCGATCCTTGCCGGTGCCGATCTCGCGACGCTTCAGGCGCGTTTCCCCGGGCATGCGGTGGTGCGGGCGATGCCAAACCTGCCCGTCGCGCTCGGCAAGGGTGTCGTCCCGCTCTGTGGCGCGCGCATTCCGGGCGTCGAAGCGCTGATGGCGCCGCTTGGGCTGGTCGAATGGACCGAGGACGAGAAATTGTTCGAGTGGGCGGGGACGCTTTCGGGCTGCGGCCCGGCGTTCGTCTACCGTTTCATCGACGCCCTGGCGGCTGGCGGCGCCGCGCTCGGTGTGCCCGCCGATCAGGCGCAGCGGCTCGCGCTCGCCACGGTCGAGGGTGCGGGGCTGCTGGCCGCGCAATCGGATGTGTCGCCCGCGACCCTGGCCGACCGGGTCGCCAGTCCCGGCGGATCGACCCGGCAAGGGATGAACGTGCTCGACGCCGATGACGCGCTGGTCCGGCTGGTGCGCGATACGCTCGCCGCTTCCGCCCGGCGCAACGCCGAGATGGCGGCCGAAGCGCGCAAATAGCGGAACGCGCACCCGCCCCTGTCGGTTATTCCTCCGAACTATCTCAAACGGAGGCGGAAAATGACCACGACCACTGCCACGCGCGATTCGCACGGACGCTTCACCGGCTCGAAGGCGACCCCCTCGTCGAGCAATTTCGGCCTGATCGCCGGCGCGGCGGCGGGTGGCGCCGCGCTTGGACTGCTGGCGATGCTGGGCCGCAAGGCGGCGGTGCAGGCGCCGACCGCGCTGGCGGGGAATTGGGACGAGGCGCTCGCCGCCGAGCATGCCGCGACGCTGAAGGTGTTCGACGCGCTGGAGGCGACCGACGAGACCAACACCACCAAGCGCTCCATGCTGCTCGCGCATCTCAAGCACGCGTTGATGAAGCATGCGATCGAGGAAGAGAGTGTCATCTACCCGGCATTGCGCGAAGCCGGCCAGCGCGAGGCCGCCGATGCGCTGAATCAGGAACATGGCTATGTGAAACAGTATCTCTACGAGCTGGAGAACATCCCCACCGCCTCGCCCGACTGGATCGCCAAATTGAAGCAGTTCCGCGCCGATATCGAGACGCACATGCGCGAGGAAGAGGATGTGCTGTTCCCGCAACTCCGCGCGCAACTGAGCGAGGAGAAGAACAAGGCACTGACGCTGACCATGAACAAGGAAGGGTTCAAGGTCGCCTGATTGGTGCGGACGGCGGGACTCGAACCCGCACGCCCCGAGGGGCAGAAGATTTTAAGTCTCCGGCGTCTACCGGTTCCGCCACGTCCGCATTGGCTGCATGCCAAGCGGATGGTGGCGGGCAGGTCAAATGATTCGTGTGACTAACGGCCCCTGAGTGACGCGCGAAACTTGCAGCCGATCGGTACTCGGATCGATCCATGGACAGAATCATCACAATCGGCGTGGTGGTGGGCGCGTTCGCCGCAAAAGGAAAAGGCCGGAAATCCCGGCCTGTCACATTTCGATAATGTCCGCGCTTACGCGACGTTCAGCCGCGCGCGCATTTCCTTGCCGGGTTTGAAATAGGGGACGCGCTTGGCGTCGACTTCGACGGTTTCGCCGGTGCGCGGGTTGCGGCCGGTGCGGCCGTCGCGGGCGCGGGTGGAGAAGGCGCCGAAACCGCGCAGCTCGACGCGGCCATCGGCGGCAAGGCGCTCGACGATCTCGTCGAAGAAGATCGCGACGATTTTCTCGACTTCGCGGACGGAGAGCCCGGGATTGTCCTGAACCAGCAATTGTACGAGTTCCGAACGGATCATCCCGCATTCTCCCCTTATGCTCGCACGGACAGCGGATTTCCGCGCGGCGATCCCGTCCAACCCCTAGCGCCCTTATGCGATCTGCATCAAGGCGAAGATGTTGCGTTTACGCAATTTCCGATGGGAAAAAGGGGAGCGGCGGGCGCCGCTCCCCCATTTCGGACTTACTTCTTTTCTTCGCGGGCCTTGAGAGCCTCGCCGAGGATGTCGCCCAGCGATGCGCCCGAATCGGACGAACCATATTGCGCCACCGCCTGCTTCTCTTCGGCGATCTGCATCGCCTTGACCGAGAAGGTCGGCTTCTTGCTGCGGTCGAAACCGGTGACCATCGCGTCGAACTTCTGGCCGACCTGGAAACGCTCCGGACGCTGCTCGTCGCGGTCGCGGCCGAGATCGGTGCGCTTGATGAAGCCGGTCGCGCCATCGTCGCCCGCCTGGACCTCGAGGCCCGCGTCGCGGACTTCGAGAACGGTGACGGTGACGATCGCGTTCTTGTTGAGCTTGTCGCCCGATACCGGCGAGGCCGCCGACGACGGACCGCCACGCTCGAGCTGCTTCATGCCGAGGCTGATGCGCTCCTTGTCCGGCTCGATCGCGAGGACGACGGCCTTAACCGTCTCGCCCTTGCGGTGCAGGTTAAGCGCGTCCTCGCCCGAGATGCCCCAGGCGATATCCGACATGTGGACCATGCCGTCGACGTCGCCATCGAGACCGATGAACAGGCCGAATTCGGTGGCGTTCTTGACTTCGCCTTCGACTTCCGAGCCAACCGGATGGGCAGCCGCGAAGGCCTCCCACGGATTGCTCTGGGCCTGCTTGAGGCCAAGCGAGATGCGGCGCTTCTCGGGATCGACCTCGAGCACGATGACATCGACTTCCTGCGAGGTCGAGACGATCTTGCCCGGGTGGACGTTCTTCTTGGTCCAGCTCATTTCGCTGACATGGACCAGGCCTTCGATGCCGGGCTCGAGCTCGACGAACGCGCCATATTCGGTGATGTTGGTGACGCGGCCCGACAGCTTGGCGCCGACCGGATACTTCTCGGCGGCACCATCCCACGGATCGCTCTCAAGCTGCTTCATGCCGAGCGAGATGCGCTGGGTGTCGCGGTTGATGCGGATGATCTGAACCTTGACGGTATCGCCGATGTTCAGGACTTCGCTCGGGTGGTTGACGCGCTTGTAGCTCAGGTCGGTGACGTGGAGCAGGCCGTCGATGCCGCCCAGATCGACGAACGCACCGTAATCGGTGATGTTCTTGACGACGCCGTCGATCACCTGGCCCTCGGCCAGCGACTGGATCAGGCCCGAACGCTGCTCGGCGCGGGTCTCTTCGAGAACGGCGCGGCGCGAGACGACGATGTTGCCGCGCTTGCGGTCCATCTTGAGGATCTGGAAGGGCTGGGGGATGTCCATCAGCGGGGTGACGTCGCGCACGGGGCGGATATCGACCTGCGAACCCGGCAGGAACGCCACGGCGCCCGACAGGTCGACGGTGAAGCCGCCCTTGACGCGGCCGAAGATGACGCCCTCGACGCGCGCGGTCTTGGCGAATTCGGTTTCGAGCTTGTCCCAGGCGGCTTCGCGGCGGGCGCGGTCGCGGCTAAGCATCGCCTCGCCGTTCGCGTTCTCGACGCGATCGACATAGACTTCGACTTCGTCGCCGACCTTGAGATCGGCCTTCTGGCCCGGCGCCGCGAATTCGCGCAGCGGCACGCGGCCTTCGCTCTTGAGGCCGACGTCGATGACGGCGAGGTCGTTTTCGATTCCGGTGACGGTGCCGATGACGACGCGGCCTTCAAAGCCGTCCGCTGCGCCAAGGGTCTGTTCGAGCATTGCCGCGAAATCATCGCGGCTCGGGTTTGCCGTAGTGGCCATGTGGGTTGCGTTCCTGTGTCGTTATTTCCGGCCAACCGGTTGGATCCGGTGGTCTTTTGGCCGAACTGCCGCGGCGGCCGAACGCCGGTCGCGGCATCCTGCAAACAAGCGCGGCGAGAGGAGCAAGACGCGTCCAGGGATGCGAAAAGGGCGCAGCGAAGCGCCATCCTCCCGCGAGCACCTGCTCGCCGGACCGCGCGCCCCTAGCGGAAGAGGGGCAAAGTTACAAGCTTCCTCTCTCGCACAGGGGTATGGCGGATCAGTGTGTTGGCGCGCCAAGTACGAAGCTCATCGTCGGGAAGTCGATCGTATGGGACTGGAAGGCAGCGGCGGCATATTGCGCTACGAGCCCGGCTAGCCGCGGCCATTGCGCGCCGCGCGCGACAATGCGAAGCGCGGGGCAACAACTTCAATGCAAGGCGAGACGATGGAATTTGATCACGACGGCGAAACCTTCGAGGGCGGATCGATCTCGATCGACAACAAGAACTTCCGCAACTGCACCTTCCAGAACGTGGTGATTCAATATGCGGGCGGGCCGGTCGAGATGGTAGGCAGCACGATGAACAGCTTCTCGTTCCAGTTCGGCGGTGACCTCGCCCAGGGGCTGTTCACGCTCTACCAATTGTTCGGCACCGACGGGATGCTGCAGATCATCCGCGGCTTCACCGATCCGCAGCCCGGCGAAATCGTGATCAAGGTCTAGGAAGAGACTTTCGCCCTGGCCGCCTCGACCAGCGCCACCGCGCGCTGGATCGCGGCGTCGATCGACAGGAAGCTGGTGTCGAGCAGCACCGCGTCCGCAGCCTGCGTCATCGGTGCTTCGCTGCGGCGCGAATCGCGCTCGTCGCGGGCGCGGATGTCGTTCAGCACCTTGTCGAGGCTGGTGAGCACGCCGTTCTTGCGCAGTTCGAGGTGACGGCGCTGGGCACGGATCATCGGCGTCGCCTTGACGAACAGTTTGACATCCGCGTCGGGGGCGATGACCGTGCCGATGTCGCGCCCGTCGAGCACCGCGCCGCCGGGCTGGTGCGCGAACTTCTTCTGGCGGTTGAGCAGCGCGGCGCGGACCAGCGGATGCGCGGAAACCACCGACGCCGCCCTGCCGACCTCATCGGTACGCAGCCAGGGATCGTCGAGCAGATAATCCTCGAAGCTGCATGCCGAGACCGCATCGGCTTCCTTTTCGGGGGTCAGTTCCTCGCGCAACACGGTGGCGGCGACGGCGCGATAGAGCATGCCGGTGTCGAGATGGGGCAGACCGTAGTGGCGCGCGAGGGCGCGAGCGATGGTGCCCTTGCCGGAGGCGGCGGGTCCGTCGACGGCGATGATCATGGCTGTCACTTGTCGGCTACTCTGTCAGAGCGTCAAGGGTCTGGAAGAAATCGGGATAGCTGGTCGAAACCGGCGCCACATCGTCCACGCTGACCGGAGCGGCGGAGGCGAGTCCAGCCACCACCATCGACATCGCGATACGGTGGTCGAGTTTCGAGGCGACCCGAGCGTTGCCCGCCAGTGGCGCCCCGGCGGACCCGGTGATGGCGAGACCATCGTCAAATTCCTCCAGCGCCACGCCGGCCGCCTCGAGCGCGGTTTTCATCGTCGCGATCCGGTCCGATTCCTTGACCCGCAGCTCGTGCGCGCCGCGGGCGACGGTGCGTCCTTCGGCAAGCGCGGCGGCGACGAACAGGATCGGATATTCGTCGATCATGCTCGGGGCGAGATCGGGCGGAACCTCGATGGCAGTGAGCGGCGCATGGCGGACGCGGAGATCGGCGACCGGCTCGCCGCCGACTTCGCGCGGATCGAGTTCGGCGATGTCGGCGCCCATCATGCGCAGCGCGGTGACCAGCCCGGTGCGGGTCGGGTTCATGCAGACATTCTCGATCGTCACATCCGATCCCGGCACGATCGAAGCAGCGACCATCCAGAAGCCCGCCGAGGAGGGATCGCCGGGGACGACGATATGCTGCGCCCTGAGCTCGGCTTCGCCGGTGATCGAGATGATCTTGCCCTCAGGCGAATCCTCGACGGTCAGTTCGGCGCCGAACCCGCGCAGCATCCGCTCGCTATGGTCGCGCGTCGGCACCGGCTCGATCACGCGGGTGATGCCGGGCGTGTTGAGGCCGGCGAGCAGCACCGCCGACTTGACCTGCGCCGAGGCGACGGGGAGCGTATAGGCGATCGGCACCGCGGGGTTCATGCCGCGAACCATCAACGGCAGCTTGCCGCCGGGGCTGGCGGTAATGTCCGCGCCCATCCGCGACAATGGCTCGATTACCCGGCCCATCGGACGCGAGGACAGCGAGGCGTCACCGGTGAAGGTTGCGGTGATGCCATGACTGGCGACCAGCCCCATCAGCAGCCGCGTCGAGGTGCCCGAATTGCCCATGTCGAGCGCCTGGCCCGGCTGGAGCAGGCCGCCGACACCGACGCCGTGGACACGCCACGTCCCGTCGGCACCGCGCTCGACCGTCGCGCCCATCGCCCGCATCGCCGCGGCCGTGGCGAGCACGTCCTCGCCCTCTAACAACCCTTCGATCCGGCTTTCACCCACCGCCAGCGCCGAAAACATCAGCGCGCGGTGGCTGATCGATTTATCGCCGGGCACGCGCACGCGCCCCCTGAGCGGACCGCGGGCTGAAATGCTGAGGGGGCGGGGAGAGGCGTGCGACATCGCGCCGGGCTTTGACAGCCGCCTTGCGCCATGGCAAGGCGCGCCCCACTTTCCGGGACACGAACCCGAAATCAGCGAATTTGAAAGGCAAGAGGCAACACATGGTGAAGCCGGAATGGGGCACCAAGCGCGCGTGCCCGAAGTGCGGAACGCGCTTCTACGATCTGACCAAGGACGAACCGGTGACCTGCATCGCCTGCGCCTATGCATGGGATCCCGAGCCGATTCTCAAGTCGAAGCAGCCGCTGCCGTTCGAGCAGGTCAAGGCGGAGAACAAGCCGGAGAAGGAGGATTCCGATCTCGGTGACGAGGATCTGGACATCGCCGACGAGGATGAAGAGCCCTCGGCCGACGACGACGTCGATCTCGGCGGCGACGACGATCTCGGTGTTGAGACCGGCGGCGACGAGGACGAGAACTAAAAGAATCGGGCAAGGGTGCGAAAGCATCCTTGCCAAGCCGGGCGCGGCCTTCTAATGGCCTCGCCTCCCAAGGGTGTGGGGCCGTAGCTCAGCTGGGAGAGCGCTGCAATGGCATTGCAGAGGTCAGGGGTTCGATCCCCCTCGGCTCCACCATTTCCCGTTGAAATCATTGAATAATTCCAACGGCGTATTCGAACTCTGATACAATCTAGATCCTGTAAACACCGGGTTATATTAGATAAATCGTCTGAAGTTAGGCTGTTTGTATTCGACTTCGTCGTATCGCGTCCTAATTCGGCTTCGATAGTTGCTATTTGCTCATCTCATTTTGCACGCATCTGAGTTCGCAACTTAGCTGAGCTTGCTTCGGAAATGGCGGGTTTGCGCCTCAATTGCGGTCACAGCGGCGTGCTCGATCCCATCCCAAAACCGGACCTGCAGCCGAACTGCATCACGCGCGCTCGTAAACACGACGCTCATCAAGAAGAGCGCGGCACCGCTTTAGTTTGTTTTGGACGCTCGCGGCGTAAAAAGGCGATCTTCAGCCGTCCATATCCGCCGCCTTTCGTCCAAGGCGATGCCGCGGATGACGTGATCAAACAACGCAGCCATGATTTTCATTAGGCACTGTCGGCACTGACACGCGCTTGCCGTACGCCTTTATTCCTGTGTCTCGGCCTGCGCGCCGGCACCCGCTATCGGTTTTTTCGCGCGCGGGCGCTTGGGCGCCTTTGGGGCCGTTACGGCAGGCGATGCCAAGGGCGAGGGCGCTGGTGGTGGCGTCGCTGCGCTGGCCTGGGCGGCTGCCAGCGCGGCGAAAGTTTCTTCCTCGCCCCACGCATCGAGCCGGGGCTGTAAATTGCGCCCCAATAGAGATTGCAGGCGATGGCGGTTCATCGGTTCAGCCGCAGGCAAGCGTGCCATCAGATCCTTGTAGAAGGCACGGAGCCAAGGGCGCTCGGCGGCGAGCCGGTCAAAGCGATTATGCTCATAGCGACCGCCGAGCGCCTGGATAAGCTCGAGCTGGGTGTCCGGGGCCGCATTGAACGCCAGTTCGGCGACATAGGCTGAGGGCAGGGCGGCCAGGACCGGGACATCGCCGTAAGGGCTACGCCGAATGCCGTTATGGACCAGGTCGAGCAGAAATTCGCGCGGTTCACTCTCAAGCCGGTTGAACAGCTTGACGGCGATGGCGAGATACTCGCGCTCCGAGGCACGCAGCGCCGCATGGGCATAATATTCGGCGAGAGCCTGATAGGAGACATTGTCCGCCTCCAGCGTGCCCTTCATCGCATAGAGCGAATCGTTGCCACGCTCCTCTTCCTGCAAGGTGCTCGGTATCAAGCCCTGCGCTTCGAGGTCGTCGATATAGGCCTGCCCCTCCGCGACCAGCTCGTCGGGCGATTGCCGGATCAAGCCGATCTTGGCGTACCATAGCCGGACGCCGAAAATGTGGAGGAGCTCTTCGCGGACCCGGAAAATACGTTCCTGAAACCCCTGCTCAACTTCGGTGACAATCGCCGCGGTGGTCGCATCATCGGACAGAAAGCTGTTCCAGGCCCGCAGCCATAAGGGCTGGTCGCCGACCGCGGCATAATTGATGTTGCCGTCGAGTACCGCCTGCACCCGCGCGCCATCGGATTCGCCGCGCACAATCACTGCCTCGAGCAGCCCGGCATCGAGGATGGTATTGTCGAAATCGAGGTGGGGATAGCGGTCCTCGATCTCCTGTTCGGGTGTTGCTTCCTTGTTTAGTTCGCTGCGAAACATCCGCCCGAAGCTGTTGCCGATCAGCTTGGCAATCTGTCCTTCCTTGAGGCGGCCGCTGCGATGTTCGAGCGATAGCGCAAGAACAGCGTCCATCGCCTTCAGGACCGCGCTCGGATTAGCCCAGTGGCGATCCTCGAAATGGCGCGCGACCCGTTCAAAGTCCCACATCGCCTGCTTGAGCATCCGCAGATTATTGTGGCCGCCGGCGGAATGGGTCGCGAGGATATCGGCCTTATGGGCGATCAGGAATTCGGCGGTCTTGCCATCCTGGATCGTCGTCACAAACACGTCGAACGCGGTTTCGGCAGGCGCTGCGATGGTCAGGGTCTGGCCGATCAGCTTCTCCTTAATGTCGGGATAGCGCGAATCGACGTGCCGGACGATTTCCTGCTCGTTGGCGAGCAGAATGGCCTTCAGCCCGTCATGCTCGACAAAGCTGTTGATGTAGCCGAGCACTTCGCTGACCGGCATCTTGACCCGTTCGAGATCGTCAAAGACCAGCAGCCGTTCGCGGGGGTTGCCGAGTTCCTTGGCCAGGTCGATTTCGGGAATGCCGGCGCTCCAGGCGCCATCGTCCTTGCCATCGCCGTTCAAATCAATCTTGAGCGTGCCCTTGACTGCGCCGCGAACGATCGCGCCGAACACTTTCATCCCCTTCGACGCGAGGAAGGGATGGAGCTGCCGGTAGAATTCTTCGTCGATCTGCGCCGTCGAGGTCATGCCATAGAGGCTGACATAAATCGGCTTGATGCTGATCGATTTGAGGAAATTCTTGAGCAGATAGGTCTTGCCCGAACCCCAGGGGCCAGCGACCAGCACGGCATAATCGAGCTCGCGCGCCGGATCGGTGTAATAGCGCAGATAGTCGAGGACGTTGGCGTTCTGGTCGGTGCTCGGCGCGGCTTCCATGGCATTCCCTTTCCGCCTAGAAATATGTGCGGGGGCGAGTGAATTCGAGGGGCAGACGGTAACGTAGTGGCGCGCACTATTCTTGGTGCCAGCATGCGGTGAACTCGGGCTCAGCGATGGAAGGCGTGCGCGCCGGATCGCAGCCAACAAAAAGGCGGCGCCTCGCTAGGGAGGACGCCGCCTATCTTGGCCGGGGACGGTACGAAGGGACTTTAGACGAGGCCCAGCGCACGCAGGATCGAGAGGATCGCCAGCACGATGCTGAGCAGCGATTCAATCCAAAGCATGTCAGTCTCCTGTTTTTGCAGTTCGAAATGTCCGGTGAGGACGTCCGCGATTATGCCCGGCAGCAGCAAAGCGGTCGCCCAAGGGGTGCCGTCGAGCGGCGTTCGGTGCCGTCGCACCGGCCGGAATCCCGCATGGCGGATGACGCGCTCGCGTGGTCGCAAGATGCCGGCAGCACGGTGCAAAACGGCGCAAGACGATCGAGGACGGCGCCGGCTAGTTGACGCGCCTATCGGCCTGGCCGCATCTTGCTCGACCTATGGGTCATATGCGCGTCGTCTTTCAGGCACCGGAGAAGATCAGCGCAATATGCGCTGTGCTCTACCGCGCTGGCGCGCTGGATCGGGCAGATACCAAGGCATTGGCCGAGGCTGCTGGGATTACCTACACGACCTTGACTGACGCGGTGCGCAAGCGCCGCTTGTCGCCCAGCATCGAAGCCGCGCTCGCCGAGGTCGCTCGCTTCGATGTGAGCCATCCGAGCTGGGTCGATGACGCGGTGCCGGAAGCGACCCGGCGCCACGACGCCAAGCCCGATTATCCCGGGCGCGACACGGTCGAGCATTTCCGCACCCAGCTAAGTGCGACTTGGGGCGTCGGCATGGTCAGCTTCAGCGCTGCGCAGGCCGGCTATTCCGCACTCGATGCGCATATGGTGCGTCACCAACTATCCGACCTTGGCCAGATCACTCCTGCCGGCAACGACATGCAATTCTTCTTCACTGCGCATTTTGAGCCCTTTTATCATCGCAGCGGCATGATGTTCGGGTTCCGCAAGGCCGCAGTCACCATCGAAATCCAAGGACCGCACAACGCCCAGGCCAGCGGCCGCCTCGGCTACCCCGAGCCTGCCGCAATCGGAAACGCCACGATCCGCGGCGAGGCAACCACCCATCAATTGCGCTGGTGCGTCGAACGCGATGCAGAGTCCCAGGCCGTTCTAAGCGGCGAATATGCCACCTCCGAAAGCCCGTTGCTGGCGCTGACCGGATATGACGACAAGACGGCTCTGGTCTCGCGCATCGAAGTCAATCTGTTCGACCGTACAACCATCGCGACCGGCGACGCCCCCGAGCTTGGTATCAATAAGCAAGCGCTGATCGAAGAGATCTTCGCGCGCGAACTGCCCAATGCCGAGCAGCGTAGGGGCTGGGTCGTGCTCAGCGAATATGAAACCGAGATTGCGAGATACGAGCGATGAGATTTGTGAGTGCGGAAGCATCCGAAAGGATCGACCGTATCCTCGCGGCCGATACCGAGAACTTCACCGAGTTGGTGCGAGTTGCCGGATTGCGCCCCGATATCGACTTTCGCGGTGTCCTGCTGCGCGGTGTCGATTTCAAGGATTGCAGTCTCGCCGCTTATGATTTCGGCGAAACGATCTTCGAGACCTGCCGCTTCGACCAGATGCGCTTCGACGGCGCCCGCATCGAAGGCGCGGTATTCAGCGGCTGTGATCCGTCGCGTGCCCTCGACTGGCAGGACTGCATAGCCTCCGGCGCGCGCTTCACGATCGCCAACCTGTCTGCGCGGGATGCCGGTTCCGTGAAAGTGCCGGCGCCGGCACGTGTCGCCTCAGCTCAAGCACCCGCGACCACCAGCGACGCCTCGCTACGTGCGCCTGAAGAAGAGGATTGGCGCCCGTCCGGACCGGCGCCGCGTAAACTCCGGCCGAAGGATGCATTCAAGGTCGTCGAGCGCCTGATTGAGGAGCAGCGTCACCCGGTGCTGGTTCTCGGTGCGCCAGGTTCGGGCAAGACGTCGCTGCTGATGGGCGTGTTCGAAACGCTGATGTCGTCGCATGACATCAACACGAGTTTGGGCAGCGGCGTTACGCCGTCCCATTCGAAATGGCTGCATCACTGGTGGCATCGCGCCGGTCTCTTCGATCATATCGAGCCAGGCAATTATTTGCGCTATCCGCTGGCGACCGCAGAGCCACCAATGTTGCTGCCAGTTGATCTGTCATTTCGTCGTGCCGCCCCGGCCGTCCGGCTGGCATTCCTCGAATCGCCTGGGGAAATGCTGCGGCCATCGCTCGAGGAGGATTTGTTCGCCGACGGCGGCTTGGTCCGCACGGTCCTCGAACATTACCCGTTCGCGGTTTCGATGGTCTATCTCGCGCCGATCCATAATCCCTGGGGCGACGGGCCAGGAGACCGAATCCTGGCAGAGGCGCTGTGTGCCTATCGCAAGCTGCGCACCTATCCCGACAAGGATCGGCATCTGCTGCTCCTGACCAAGTTCGATGCGCTGTATGAGGCAAAGGCGGAGCCGTGGCATCGCGTGGCGAACTGGCGGGAAGAGGCGGGAGGCTTAGTCCCGCATCTTTATCCCGACACGCTTCGCATGTTCTCCAGCCTGATGCGCAACGACAAGCATCCCGAGCTCGAAGTCATGCCCTTCACCGCACATCTCACCAAGGAACGCGACCATCCATTTGGCGCCGATGGGTCGCGGGCAGGCCTGATTCATTGGGTGTGCGACAATGCGATCACCGCGCTCAATCCGCCGTCGCGGCGAACCTTGAAGCGTGCCCTGCGCGATGCGCTGCCGCATATTCGGGAACCGATCGCGGAAGCCAGAAAGCCCGGCAAGTGGCTGAATTCCTGGCTGGCGCTCAAGTGAGCGCGGGCGTGATGCGTGCGCAGGCGCTTGTCGCCGACAGCGGCGCTGGAGAGTCGGCGAAGCTGGTCGATCTTGGCCAAGCACTGGTCAAGCTGCTGGCCACCGTCGGGACGCTGGTCGCCGAGTGGAGCTGGACCGAGCTGATCGTCCGTGCCGGCTGGCTGCCGCACGCATCGATACCGCTTGAGCTAGTCTTCGAGGCGCAAGACATTGCCGATACCGACCAGCGCCTGACCGGGCATTTCCGGAGCGACTGGGCGGCGATCTCGGAGAGTCTGCGCGCATCGGTGGCTGCGGCAGTTGCCGACTCCAACGCCTGCGATGCCTTCGTGCAAAGCCTGCGCGCGCATGATCTTGGGATGTACCGGGTCGCACCGGTTCTACTCTTTCCGCATGTCGAGCGTCTCGCCCGCGCCAAGCTGCTACCCGGTGCCCAGGGCGCCAGTCCGGCAGTGCCCCTGCAAATGGCTGTTGGAGAGCTGGGGCCGTCGCAATTCACGATGGCGGGGGTGAGCGGCCTTCGCTTGTATCAGAAGCTGGCCGAGCATCTCTACAAGCAGGTCCGCACCGCCGACGAAATCGCCGCCGCACAAGCCGATCCAGTGCCCAACCGCAATGCGGCGCTCCATGGCCGCGTCGATTATGCCAGCGAGAAATCGAGCCTCAACATGATGATCATGGCCGACTTCATCTTTGACGCCTTGTCGAAGGTGCCACCGGCGCCACGCTAGAGATCGGTCGCCAGCGCCCCTCATTCAGGTCAGCTGCCGGCGTCGTCATGCTCTTAAGGTCATCATTCTATCGTTTGCAGTTCCACGGCTCGCCAAGTGCCTCACTCCACATCTCCGTTGGCGGGAGTGTTCGCCTGGCGAGATTGGCCGCTTCAGACGCCGTACCCGACAGGCAGGTTTTGGCTTCACTTGGCCGAAGCAGTGCTGGCATCACCCGGTCATGCCCGACCAGCGCGTTACCGGCGACGACGAAGCCGGTGAAGCAAGGGTTTGCGCCCTCCCCCGACCAGATGCCGGCCCAGCCAAACAGGATATCGCTCTCCAGCCCGGACCAGCTCTTGGACGAGCGGCCGGCGACCCCCGTTGGCGTCGCGAAGCAATCGAGCACGATGATGCAGCGCGATTCGGGCTCAAACAGGAACGGCGATACCTCCCAGAGCTCGCGAAACCAGATGGTTGGGCAATCATCCTTGCCGCGTAGGCCGAGGCGCCGCTCAGGGATCCCCCAGACAGCCGGGTGCAGTTGGCGCTGGTCCTCCGCCTGCGTGACGATCAGGCCGCGGCGGGCCGGATAGACTTCGCCGGCCCAGCTCGCATCCGGCGTGAACGCCGCCTCGAATAGACCCGCGGCCTCGCTGAGCGCAGTACGGCAGCGATAGATCCGGGTCATGGCATCCCCATTGTCGTCCGGGCTATCCGCCCAGCCCGGGGCGTGGCTGAGCTTGCCGATCCCGGAGTTGAAGCGGTTGAGCGGGTCGAGCCGGCGATACTGCGCCGCCAGCGGCGCCTTGGCGCGGTAGCTATGGCCGACATTATGCTCCGCTGGATATTCTGCCCCGCGCGCATCAAGCGTGTCCAACAGGATCTGCTTGATCGCTGCGCTGTCAACCCCGGCGCGCAGCACATAGTCCTGATGAAGTACGTGACACAGAAAATGCCCGTAATAGACTTTGTGGACGATCCACGGCTGCACCGCTTGCGGCATCGACCCGTTTGAGAATCCCGAACGGGCGCGGACTTGCTGGGAAAGCCACTTGGCACGGGCACGATGGGTGGTGGGTGACGGCCTGGCCGCGGCGCTGGCGGCATTTGAGAGTAGCAGGTAGCGCCTACGGCGCCGGATGCGGAATGCGGTTTTGATAGAGCGTACTCTGGCCGCTGGGACAGCGACCAGGGTCCGCGCTTGTCTTGTGCCGCATGCACGCTTGCTCGGCGCCGGAGAGGCGCGGCGGCGGCAGGCGCACCGCTGCGCGCGCACGCCGCCTTGCCCATGGCGTTCGCAAGAGTGCCGTTGTTGATTGCGCCTTTGGCGCGAAGGGGTGTGGTTAGGTTCGTGTTCTTGGGGTGACGCGCGGGATTATGGCAGCCGGTCGCAAAGCCTGGATCGCATCCTTACCTTAACGGTCATGGACGAAGACCTACCCCGCGATTTCGAAGGCTTGATCCGCCATGTCCTGTCTGGCGAGGATGCCGGGCCGGGCAATGTCCAGCTGATCTGCCTGCCGATCGGCCATTGGTCGGATCGAATCGGCACCTTCTTTGCCTATCTTTTGCTGCTGCATCAGGACGAGCAGCGCGTGTTCGAACGACTGCGGTTGATCGTTCCCCCCGGAACCGACGAAGAGGATGCGGCGCGGTTTGTCGCCGAGGCAGCTGACGCAACCTATACGCGCGCGGGCAATCCCTCCGCGCAGGACGGACGCGTTGCCCGCTTGCAGGCGCGCATCGAAGTGGTCGTCGCGGCCAGTCATGATGCCGATGTGCTGCTGGCCTTGGCGCAGGATGCGCCGGCGGACCGGGCTGTGGCGGTGGTCGAGGCCGCAGGCTACCGGGTGCCGGGTCTGGCAAATGCCACGCCCGAGGAAGGCGAGGGCATGCTCGGTTCGGACGAGACCTGGGCACCGCATCTGGAGCAGGTCGCCCAGTCGCTTGGTGCGCGGGCAGGGGAGGGGTATTTCTTCCTGCTCGATCTCGGCTTGTTCAAACCGAGCGGACCGGTGCTGGCGATGCTGCAGGACATTCCCAATTGCGCGATCCTGACCGGATCACTCGACGATCCCGAAGCAGCGATCGATGCCCGCATGCCGGATTGGCGCCGCCTGATGATCGCCGGGCAAATCGGTCAGGTGCTGCAGGAACTCGATGCAATCGATGGCCTGGACGCACGCGAAAAGGAAGTCGTGCGCATCCAGCTGCTCGATGGCGGCGGCTTGAAGTCGCAGGCGCTCGCGGCGCTGCGCGAATTTGATTGCAGCATAGCGCTGCCGCCCAGCGTCGCCGTCAAGTTCGCGCATATCGCCGCTGAAGGCGGGGCCTCGGCCCTGGCGGATATGTTGTTGCGTCCGGTAGCCGCGGATCTGACGGGACGCGAGGCGTTGCAAACCGCCTTGCTGGCCGCCGGACGCATCGGCGATGCTGCGCTAGGGGGGAAGATCGAAGCGTTGCTCGCCGCGGAATTTCCCGGGTCGGAGGTTCTGCGCGACTATTGCTATCGCCGTGCCGTCGGTGCTGGCGATCATGCCGGTGCTGCCGCGGTGATGGCCGGCGTTGAAGGGGCCGGGGACGCGGTGGCCCTGCATCTCGCTTTGGCTGATGCCTTTGCCGGTCCCGGTCTCCCGGATTATGATGCATTGGTGTCCTCCGCCGGCGGCGATGCCGAGCTTGCTGTCAAATATCTGATCATGGCTGCCGCCGATGCGCTGCGCCGCGGTGCCTTGGTCCATGCCCTGGAATTGTCGCTCGATCCACGGCTGGCGGATCGTCCGCAGGGCTCGGGGACCTTGCTTGGCGTGCTTGAGCAATTGCTGATCAATCGCCCCGGCGGCGTGATGGCCGTCACCCTCGACCGTATTGAAGCCGGGATCGCCTTGCTGTGCCGGCGGCTTGCCAGTGCCCCAGCCAATGGGTCGTTGCGCGCCGGTCTCATCGATCTGCTCGAACCTGGCGTCGCTGGCGACGACGGCTTGCCGATCGTCCTGGCGCAGATGCTGAGCGCAGCCTCGCGCCCGCAATTTCCCAGCGTCGCGCCGGAACTGCCGGATGTGCCTGCGCTTGGCGCCCTCTACAATCTCGGCTTGCGGGAAGCGGTCGAGCGCTGGGTCGAGGCGCAAGCGCCGATCCAGGTCGGGCGTACGCCATTTCCGGTCGACGATTTGCCGGCGGATCCGGGCGAGATTGCTACTGCCGTCTATTATTTTCTCGCCGATTCAGCCGAGCACGGCATCATGGCCGACCAGGATCTGAGCGTGGAGCTGGCGCTGGGTGCGGCGCTCGCTCCGTACGCCGCTAGGCCCGATCTCGATCTGGTGATGATCCGCACCAGCGCGGTCGGCCTTGCCATGGGCGGCGCCCACCAGCCGGCTCGCGACCTTGCCGAAATGCTTTTGCAACGCGCAGATACCCCGCGCCGGCGGCGTCTCGCCTGGTTCGGGCTGGCCGATATTTATCACCGCTGCGACAATCGCTTGCTCAGCGCACTCTATGCAACGCTTGGTATTCTTGCCGATGACGCAGTCGACGATGATCAGCTTTGGCATGAGACGCTGACCCTGGCGCGTGTTCTGCGCGACAATGGCCTGACACCCCATGCCGATCAGGTTCTCGCCGCGGCGGAAGCCTTGCTCACGCAGATGGGTCAGGGCGGCCAATATGGTCACCGCATCACGACAATGCGGCTGCTCAACCGGCTTCGCGCCGGAACCGACGGCGACGCTGTCTCCTTTATTGCCGGTTTGCGGACCGAGGCCATCGCCAATGGCCGGATCGTCGTCGAGCGCGGCGATATGCCGGCACCGGCAGCGATGCTGCTCAGCCAACTCAATCGCTTCGCGCGCGAACTGGGCATGGCGAGCGACCCCGAGGCAGAGCGCCTGGCGGACGCCTTGCACGCGCGGCTCGGCGGTCGGCTCGGCGACCGTGTCGCAGTCTATGGCCGCGATGCGCCGGGCCCCGACGACTTGCTGACTTTGCTGCGGACGTCGCAGGACACCCGCTATTCCGACGATGTCGGCAAGGATGCGCATGACGCTGCGCTGACTGCCAGGCGCGCACTTGCTGCCGACGCGCTGCTTGCCGATCCGGCTTGGGCGGCGCTGGCACTCGAACTATGCTGTGATCGCGCCATTGCCGCGCCGGGCTGGGATGGCCTTCGCGTCCCGCCGCCGGCGCCGGCTAGTGGCGATGCCCTGGCTGAGACTGCTCGCCATCTGTCCAACCAAAGCCTCAGTCTTGTTCAGGCCGCCTTTGCGAATGACGACAGCCTGGTCAAACTGGTTGCGCAAGCAGGGGATCTGCACGTCTCCCGCGAGGACAAGGCCGGTATCGACTTGCCGGGCCTGCGCAGCTGGAAGGAGCGCTATCCCTTCGCCTATGGCACCGCCGATCTCGATGCCAACCGCTTCTACACCTCGACCGAGGAATTGCGGATTGCTGACGTGCCGGCCGGGGCTACCGTGCTGATCGGCGACACGCATCTCCGCTCGCTGCCGCCGACCTTGCTGCGGATCGGGGATCGCTTTGCCGGCGAGCAGCAAGCCATGGCGGCAGCGCCCTCGCTTGGCTGGCTGCATGCGGCGCAGAATGCGCAATCGCTGGGCGATGGCCGGCGGCTAGCCTGGATTTCGGATGCGACCACCAAGGGTACGACGCTGGCGACGCTTGCCGACCGGATGGAGGACAGCCTCACCAGCCATGGCTTTCTGCTGGATCGCGGCAGTGCACTGCCCACCGGCTTTGCCGGCGCGTCGATGGCGATCCTTGCCGCCCATGGCAGCCTCAACCGCGAGGCTAGTGCCTTCCAGGTGGTCAGTGACGAAGGCCGTCTTGCTGTCTCCGCCGGTGACCTTGCCGCAGCGCTCCACAATGTTGGCATCGTCATTCTGTTCGTCTGCAGTGGCGGCCGCTCCGACGCCCACCCTGCCGCCGATGCGACCTTGGGGCTGGCCCGTGACCTGCTCGATCATGGCGTCCAGGCCGTGATAGCATCGCCCTGGCCGCTCGAATCGATCGTGCCGCCACCCTGGCTCGATGCGTTTCTGCCGCACTGGGCTGCCGGTGACCGACTGATCAATGCGGTGCATGCCGCCAATCAGGCGATGTTTGCGCGCTGGCCGCATGATTACGCCAAGGGCTTGGCGATGAACCTGTTTGGCAACCCGCTGCTCCGCGCCTGAAGGAACGCTTTGGCGGAGTTTGGGTGCGGGCGGGAGCTGCGCTGAGCGACCTGCGCAGGAGAATTTGTCGAAGGTTGCGCTGCAGGAAATCGCGGCGCTGCACCGGGCCAGCTTCGTGGTGAGAGGCAGGGCAGGGGGTGGGCTTATGCGCAGCGCCGACTAAGGCGCTGCGATGACTAATTGATGACGCGCTAAAGACAAAGCTTGACTAGCTGCACGATAGCATTGGTAAAAGCGCCGGAAATATTCGGCTGGTTTCGCCCGCCGGAGTATCGAGGGGGACGGGGCCGTTTCGATTTTCGAATTCGACGCCGCCGACATTGTCATTGTCGGCAAGGACCGATGTGGCATGGAAGCGCTCCGCGCTAGCGAGGCTATGCCCGCTGGCTTGGTGCTGTTCGGTCTCGCCGACCTAGCCTGGGCGGGCAAGGTGCCGCCGAACCTGATCATCGATCAGTTCGATCTCGAAAATCAGGTGGACAGTCTCAAGCGCTTTGCCGGGCATCGCGTTTTCCTGGCAGGCGGCGTCCCGGTGCGTGGTACGCTCAGCGTGGTGGTGCCGCCGGACCTGGTTGCCCAGCGCAGCGCCTTGAACACAACCGTCGCCCGCCTGTTCCCGGGGGCATTGGAGAATGCCTGTCGCCATGCCGGTTTGGAGCTTGGCTCGCTGCACGATGTTGTCGTGGCAGACTATCAGTCGCCGGCCAAACCGCTCGGCGTGCCGTTGGCACAAGCTATGCTGGGGTCGTCCGTCTCCAAGGCGCTCAACAAGACCGCGCACAAAATCTGCAAGCGGCGCGATGACAGCTCAATCGATTTTTCCGCAGCGACCATCGGCGGCAAGCCGACACTGTTGGTGTCCCGCCGGATCAGCCAGCGGGCTGTCGACGAGAATTGCCCGGCCTTCGACACCGGCTTTATCGATCTGGCGCTGGTCCGTGCCGCGATCGCCAGCAAGTTCGAGCAGCTGATTATTGCCGAAGATGTGCTGGTACTGGACGGTGCAGCGGTCGCGGCCCTAGCCGAACAAGGCGAAATCGGTCTTTTCCACACGCGCGTCGAGGACTTCCTTTGCCTCCGCGACTAGCAGATTGAACGGCCGGCGCTCGGGCTGTTCGCGCTCGACAGGCGCCTGACGAAATTTATTGGTGACCGCAGCGCTGAACGCATTGACGCGCCCAGCTGCTTCATGCGGCGACAAATCAACAAAGCCGCTCTGCGACAGGACGTAGCAGCGCGGATTCTGGTGCGGATTGACCACCACCATCGGCAGCAGCAAAGCGACGAGGTCGCACTGGGTAATCGCCAGGCTGCGCGTCTCGAACCATTCTTCGTCCATGAATTCACGTTCGATGCTGGTGCGGGTGTCGAGCCGGTCGCAAAAAGCGATGACATCGACCGTGCCGAACTGCCCCTTGATCGCCTTGATCACGCCGTCATAGGCTTGCGGCTGGCTCAGGCGGCTCTGAACAAAATCCGGTAAAATCAACCAGATACGCTTGGCGCCAGCAATCGCATCCATCAGCCCGGAAGTTGCGGTCGCCGCGCGTAGACGATTGGCGAGGTCGCCAAAGTCTTCTTCGATCGCTTCGAGGAACCGTTCGCGTAATACCGGCGACTGATTGCCGACATTCTCGCTGATCAGGCGAAGATCAGTTTCGCCAAAATAGGCAGTTTCACCGCGAATGCCTTTCGCGACTGCTTGGCGTGATTTACTGATGATCGCGGCGGCGCCGCTCGCCGTCAAGCCCGCTACTTCCAGCAGGCGCCTGTCCAACGCAGACATTCTATATGCTCCAGTGCATCCCGGCGCATCCCAACGTTGGAGCCCCCTGTTGGGTTTCCTCCTTCGCAGGATGATGCGACGCTTGTCAACGTAAATAACCATCGGCCCGTCGTAATCAAGATCAATCGTTGCATAAACGCAACAGTAAAATGCATGGCGATACTAGAACGGCAAAAACTGGTCTCCAGATCGATATGATGCGGCGATGTAACGCCGTAAATCTTAAAAATAGATTATGAGTTGCGTTTTATGGGGTATGAGTTACTTCAATGTCAACCCATCGGGCTGCCGAGTCGCCGGATAGGGGCAAAAGGAGGCCGACCCGATGGATTTTATCCTGCGCCTGAAGCCGCTGTTCGCGCCCGAGCGCCGCGATCAGCTGATCCGCATCGCCTTGGTGTTCTGCGCCGCGCTGGTCGGCATTGTGGCGAGCTTCTCCGGCTTCGCGGCAATGACCGACGGCCAGCCGGTGCACCTCCTGCTCGCCGCGATCTTCACCTTCCTGCTCCACGCCATGGTCGTCTATGCTGCCCACACTTTTGCCCGCGCAGAGGGCTGGGGCATGCGTATCCCCTGGCTGCTGACCTGGCTGGCGGCCTCGGGCGTCAGCGTCGCGCTTGGCTTCGGCTTCTTCTTTTCGCTGTTCAGCTCCTCGGCACTGGCGACTGAATCTGTCGGCGATGCGCTGTCGCGGCTGTTGCGCCCGGCCACCGCGGTGCAGTCGCGCTATGAAGAAATGCGCGCAAGCGCCCGCGAACTTGCCGATCATAGCCGCAGCACCGCCAAGACCGAGGTCTCGACCGGCGGCACTTGCTCGGACGGCAACCATGTCGCCGATGACGGCCCGCGCCAGCGTTTCCGCCTCCGTCAGGCGGAAATCTACAGCAGCGGCGCTTCCTATTTCGATCGCCGCTCGGGCGACCTCACCAAGATCATCAACCAGGCCAGCGGTGCGATCGCGGCCTATGATCCCGGCAAACATGCCGAAACCGTCGCGCTGCTGCGCCGCGCGTATGCCGAGGCTGCGGCGATCAGCATCGATCCGCGTATCGCCCAGTGGCGCGATCAGCTCATCGCCAGCCAGAAGGAATTGGCCGGGACGATCGTCGATCCGGTCAATGGCGCGCGCTTCGTCTGCCCCGACCCGGTGCTGGGTGCGCGGCTTGCCTCGGCGCTGGCGGTGACCAATGTTCCGCAGATCACCGATGAAGCCCCGGCGGTGGAGGATCCGAGCCATGCCGCGTCGGTGCGCCGCAGCGTCGAACTGATCACCGGCAAGGCCCGTTTCGATCCGGGCAAGGACGGCACCGCTATCGCCTTTGGCTCGATTGTCGACATCTCGATCCTGATGCTGGCGATGATGGGCGCCCGCGATGCGCCGGCGAATGGCAGCAATGCCGGTCCGGGCAACCAGCCGCGTCGCCGCCGCCGCCGTCCCGGTGGCGGTGGTGGCGGTCTCGAAGCCATTCGCGAAGAACTCGAGCGTGCTGCCGAGATCCCCGGCCGGGTGCGGGCGCGCTTGCGCAACCGTATCGAGAATGGCGACTATCTCGTCGAGCTGCTCAAGACCTTCACCGTGTTCGACGGTAAGTCTGCGCTGATCGCAGTCCCGCTCGACGGGGCCCATGCCCTGCGCGAAGCGATCGAGCGGTTCGCCATTGCTTTGTGGGGTATGGGGCTCGCCAAGCCCTGGGCATCGCGCGAGACGGCGCGTCCGCCGCGCGGCTGGGAATTGCAGTTCAATACGCTGACTGCGCTCGATGGCGCCTCGATGATGCGCCTCTATCAGCTCGACCGCGATGTCCTGCCCTCGCTGATGCTCGATGGCTGGCGCGATCCCGGTGACGATTGGGACCGCCGTCCGCAGCCGCGCGCGCCGCAGGGCGGTGGACGTGCCGACCAGCCGGGCGGTGCCTGGGATCCGGAGAATGTGAACCGCTGAACTAGCTGCATTGAACATGGGGACAGGTGATGGGCGTTTCGGCCACAACAGGGCTGATCATCGAGGAAGCCGAACAGGCGATACGTGCCGTGTCGACGCGCTTCGAGGATCTGCGTGAATGGCTGGCCGCCCAGGGCCGCGGCGTCGGCGTCACCCTGCCCAAATCGGCTGCGGCTCCAGCTGCGGATGCAGCTGGGGGGGCGGGTGGTGCGCACCGCGCGCGTGGGCCAGCGCCGGGACCGCGTCCCTCGCCGGAGCCGCGCGCGCGGGCGGAGGCACCGTGCAGCCGGACCGAAGCGCCCGGCCGCACCAGGCCGCAGCCGGCGCCGGGCCGCGCCCGGCCGGAACCCGCGCGCCCGGCAGCGCGCGCCGGTGGGGCGCTGGTCACGCGGGGAGCGGCGCGGGGCTTCCGCTACCGCCGGGTCGCGCTGACCCTCGGCTTGTTTTTGCTGGCGCCGCCGCTGCTGTTGCTCATTCTGCTTGCCGGCTATCCGGTCGCGGCGCCGAGCTCCGCCTATGCGCCCTATGCCGCGATCGAGGCGCGCAGCCGCGCGGTCGTGCTGCTCGGCGCCGATGGCAGCCTGACCGGCACCTTGCCGCTGGCTGGCCGCCCGGGGCATGAGGGCGCCACCCATGAATATCTGCCCGCCGGGCCGGTCAATCCGGACTATCTGAAGGTCCTGGTCCGGATCGAGGACCGCTGGCTCGGCACGCCGTTCCGCTCGGTGTCCTGCCTCGATGTCCCTTCGTTGGTGAAGGCGGGCTTTGCTCATCTCCTGCGCCTCCGGTCCCGCGGCGGCAGTTCGTTGTGCCAGCAAGTCTCGCGGGCGATGCGCGCGCTCAGCCCGACCTCCGACCGCGGCCAGGATAAGCTCGATCAGCGGCGCGGCCGCAAATGGACCGAGATCTTCGACGGCATGGTCATCTACCGGGATACCGGCGGGATCGACGATCCGCGGTTCCAGGCTCTGCTCGCCAATCATTTCGAGATGATCCGCGGCGCCAGCGGCAGCCGGATGGGGCCGACCATTCGCGGCATCGAAGCCTCGGCGCAGATTCTGTGGGGCAAAAGCCAGGCCGAGCTGAGTTTGGCGCAGGCGGCTATTCTGGCGGCGGCTGTGCGCTGGCCGATCGCCCTTGCCCCCGATGGCGATCCGGCAGGGCAAGCCGAGATCGCTCAGGATTGGGTGAAGACCCGCGACCGCGCCATGCTCGGGATCCGCGAAGCCTATGATGCGGGCGATCCGCGTGCGGTTGCAGCCTTGGCGGAACTTGCGCGTATATCACCGCTGCGCCCTTATTTGCCCGCGCAGCTCGATCTGCCCGGCATGGCACCGCTCGAGCGCTTTCAGCTGGCGACCAACCTCAACCGGCGCGTGCAGCGCGTCGCCGGCGCCGAAGTCCAGACGGCGCTTGCCGATATTGCCGATCGGATCGGCAAAGACCGCTTGCGCGACGTCGATGGGCTCCGGTTGACGCTCGACCTCGACGCCAATGCCGCCTGGAAGCGCGCGGTCTCAGCGAGGCTGGCCGCGGCGCGCAGCGATCCGCATCTGCTCGCCGAAATTGCCGCCACGCCGGGCAAGGAGCAGCAACCCTTTGTCGCTTTGCTCAAAGTCGATGACCAGGGCCAGATCGAGCATTTCTATGCCAATCGCGACCAGCTCGCCTTTGTGAATGGCGAGCCGGGCGAGCGCGGGGCCGATGGCCGCTACGATCCGGCCCGTTCGGTGCGCCCGATCGGATCGCTCGGCAAGGGGCTCGCCGCCTTGCTGCTCGCCAGCCGTACCGCGCCTGATGCGCGCTGGTGCAACCGCAGGATCGACGGCAAGGTCACCAATGCCGATGGCGATCCGGGTGTCACCAATTGTGCGGCCCAGGGCGGGCAGATCCCAGTCACCCAGGTATTCGCCCGCAGCCTCAACTTGCCGGTGATCGAGGCGTTGCGCCAGGTCAGCGACGCCGAAATCCGGGTATTGGCGGTCCGCGCCCATGTCCATTTGCCCGATGGCGTCGATCCGCGCATTGCCTTGGCGCTCGGCATGGCGACGGCCCGGCTGACCGACATCGTCGCACTCTATGGCGCTTTGTCGCACGGCGTTGCTGAGCATCCGACGATCCTTGCCAGCTACCGGCTGCGCGGCGATCCGCGCTGGATCGACGGGCGTGGCGATGCGGCATCGCGCCTCGATTTGCGCGACTATCTGGATAAGCCCGGGGCGCGCGCCTTTGTCACGACGATGCTTTCCGCACCGCTCGATGCCGGCGGGACGCTGGCGGCGTTTCAGGGCGCCTTGCCTGCCAGCGGCAATTACATCGCCAAGAGCGGCACGGTGGTGTTCAATGAGCTGACCGTTCAGAAATATGCGGTGTTCGCGTCGCGCAGCGGGCAGGGGGCGCTGCTCCTCTATTTCGGCAGCCCCACGGTGCGCGTGCCGCTTGGCCGGCAAATCTCCTGGCGTCCCTTTGCGCCGCTTGCTGGCTTGCTGACCCAGCCGGTGGGCGCGGTGGCCGCGTCGCCGGTTGCTGCGAAGTAGGGCTAGGCTGAAGGGCGCTTGGACCGGCGAAATTGGGCGGGCGCCGGCATAGCATATTTGAGCTCAGCCTTGCTTCGCCGCTTGCCGTCGGGACAGTTCATCGCGGTGTGCTTTGAGCAATTCGCGCTGGGCCTTAGCCAGCGCGCCGGCCATTTTGTCGCGCAACACGACTAGGGCTTTCAGTTCGATTGCCCTGTCGATCCTTATCCCGCGCTGGACGAGCAATGCGGTCATCGCGGTCAGGTCGAACGCGGCATTTTGTGCCGGGTCGATAAAGCCGGCATTGCTGGCGCCGGAGATCCCGCTTGGCGAGCCGGGTCCCTTGATCAGGCCAAGGCGGTGGGCAATGCCCTTGGCGCTGGCATGCACATTATAGCTCGCCAGCACATAATAGGAGCGCATCGCCAGCTTGTTGGCGGCCGCTTCGAGATCGATGAAGCGCGGCTTTTTGAGCTGGAGATGATGCGCGGCCCAGCCATATTCCGCGCCGAAATTGTCGCCATAGCGAACGAGCATTGCTTGATAGCGACGTTCGGTGACACGGATGTCGGCTTGGCTCGGCGGCGCTAGGCCGAGGCCGGTATGGCTGACCAGAAAGCGGTCCAACGCACGCTTGGCCTCGATGGCTTCATGGGCGCGGTACCGCTCGGCGAGTTCCTCGCCATGCTCGGCGATCACGCTGGCCACGATGACGATCTCGTGGAGCGTGCGCCACCGTGCCATCGCCCCATCGGCAAAACCATTTTCCATCAGGCACAGGATTTCGGCAACGACTTGGCAGGCGCGGACATGGAGATGGATCAGCGTGTCGCGCAGGACTAGGTTTCGCCTGGCCCTGGACCGCCGGGCGCGCTGCTGGACGTCGCCGCCAATCTCATAGGCGATCGTGTACATCATCCGCAGCAGGTCGAATGCCTTGCCCCACCGCGCCTCGAGCCGTGTCCTGAAGCCGGTCTGGGTCTCGATCTGCCAGGCGCGCTGCCCTGGCCAGTCCTTGTGCAGGGCCTTGGCCAGCAGCTTCGCTGAATCGTCGATGATCTTTGCTGTGATCTCGGGCACGTCATTGTCGATGAACGCCCAGGTCGCCGTGACCATTTCCTCCATCTCGGCGGACGTGATTTCAATGTCGATGTCTTCGAGGCTGTTGTCGTCGAAGTGGAAATCCGCCGAATTGCCGCTCAAAATATGCTCGGCATAGCCGGTGGTGAAGCCGGCGGGGGCACCCGGCAGCTTGATATCGATCAGCGCCTCGAGCTGGGCCTTGAGGTGGAGCTGCGGCACGTCGCGTAGCTGGGCGAGCATTTCATTGTGCAGGTTCTTGCGCGATCTTCTCGGCGTTGCTTTTTTGGGCTTTGCCCGGGTCACGGCGCCTCGCCGAATTCAGCGAGCGCTTCGAGCATTTGTGTCGCGGCATCGAGCAATTTTGTGATGATCGCGGGTGCGCTGGTCTGGGCGAGGCCAAGCCGGGCCAGCGTCTTGTCGTAATTGCTGCCGCGGGCATGCGCGGCGCCTGCCGAGCGCAGGCCCTGGATGGCGCGCAGCGTTGCGATATCGCGTTTGACGTGGCGGTAGGCTGCACCGTCCAAATAGCGTTCGAGCTTGGCCAGACTGCGCTCATCGAGGCGCTTGTCGCCAAGTGCTGCATCAAGGGCCGCATCATTGAGGCTGTCGACCAATAGCTTGGCCAGGCCGAGCAGTTGTGCGTCAAGCTCGGCGGGATTGTCGCTGGTCGGAACATGCAGCTTGGTCAGCAAATGCCGGTCGCCGGGTGCGAGGGGCCGCAATAACGGCCACCCTTTTGCCGCCTCCCAGCGCTGCGTCATCTGCTGATAGGCCGCCTTGAAACGATGCTCGCTCTGCTGGCCATCGGCGGGAGCGGCATCGAAACTACGTGCCCGGGCCGTGCTGCTGAGACCGCCAAGCGGCGGAACATTATGCGCGCGCCAGTGCAGCTGCTCGGCATAAGGCAAGTCGCGTCCAAGATCGCCGAGGAACACCACCACCCGATCGGTATGATCGTCGTCGATTTTAAGCAGCCAGTGCGGATCGCGCCGGACTACGCCGTCCGCCACTTCATATCTCGCCGGATTGTGGAAATAGCGATCAAGCACTTCGCGGCGGAAATGCACCGGGGTCAGATAATGCGGCGCCTCCGGGTTCTTGCCGAAGTAATTGGCGAGGCCTTCCGGGTCGGCATCATATTCGCGTGGCCGGCCGAACGCATCCTCGCCGATGATGAAGCTGGCATGGCGATCCTCGTCATCGCCGCTGAGATCGATGTCGCGCGGCGGCGGCGCCAACAACCGCTTGCCGAACAGCCGCGACAGCGGATCGCCGTGGCCGTCATTCGAGCCAAATGCCCAGACTCGATCCTCGGTTTGTACGAGCAACTCCTGCTCGTCCTCCGGCAGCGGATTGCCGTGGACGTCGTCGAGCCGGACGATATGATCGAAATAAATGGCGAGATGCATTTGCCGGGCCTGCAAATAGCGCAGCAGCGGCCCTTTGCGGATCCGGACTTCATAGGAGGTGATTTCGGCAACGACATCGTCATCCCCACTGGTATTGGCTGAGATCAGGCTGGCGCCATCGCCGGGGAACAGGTCAAGGTACAGCCGAATATCCTCGGCGAGCTCGAGATGGAAAGGTCCGCGACCGCGCTCGCGTGCCAGCACAATTGGCTCAACGCCGTCATCGGCATCGCGTTCGTAGCGGATCGACACGGTATCGCCTTGGCGAACGGTTACGATTGCCGGACGCATGCGGCCCCAATGCAGGTCCCACCCCATGTCGCGCAGCGCATCGGCAACCTTGTCCGGTGCGATCAACGCACTGAACCATGCTTCCTCATCGCCTTTGCCCAGTCGGTACAGCGTGACCCATGCGCCGTCGAACAATGTGTCGATAGCCGCGCGGCGCGCGCTTTGGGCAAAATGCGCGCGGCGGGTGTCGTTCTCGGTGCAGGTGTCTTGCTGGATGACCATGGCTGAACCTTGCTAGCCTATTTCCATAGCTGGGAGTATGAAAAGACGCCCAAGCGCAAGGGCGGACGCGTCTATATCGAAGTGCGCGCCTCCGGCGAAGTTGCCTTCCACGAAGGCTATCTCTCGCGCAAGGAAGCTCAGGCCCTCGCCAAGCGCGGCGAGGACAGCAGCGACACCAAGCCGCAGCGCCCCGAACTGACGTCCACCTTGCAAACCTATGTCGATCTCCATCGTCATGCGGCGCTGCGCGCCGCTTTGTGCAGCGCGCCCGGCGTGGCTTTCCGGTTGATGATCGCGCATGCGGTTTGCGGTTCGTCGCTATGGCGTGTCGAACCCGAGCCGCAGGCCAGCCGCAACGAAGCGGTCAGCGCCTCGATTGCCGCATCGCTTGGAGAAGCGGCGTTCGATGCCCGCCGCCGCGCCGCGCTCGATCTGCTCGGCATGGACGAAGAGCGCGGCAACGTCGTGCGGCGTTTCGGCGATCAGGATAGTCTCCCCGCGATCTTTCTGCGCCTGACGCTATTGCCGGACGCGCTCAAGAGCTTGGAACGGCGCGAAATTCAAACCGTTGCGCAGGCCCTGGCGCGCGATCTTGGCAAGCCTTTTCGTGACGCTGTCGCTGGCGACGTCGTCGAGGGGCGGCTGGTGCGGCAAGTCGATCTTAATAGTGGTCGCTTTGCCCTGGTCGAAAATGCCCGGGAGTTCGCCTTGGTGCCGTGGCGCGATGTCCTCGCCCGCCGCGTCGGTCAGCAGGTCCCCGGCATCGTTCGTGGCGACGGCGTCAATTGGCGCTTCGGGCGTGGCCGGTCCGGGCCCGAGATTGGCTAGCCCATCGCGGGGATGACGCTGCCAAGCCCATGTGCAAGACATGGGCGATGAACCTGCTGGGAAGCATCCGCAAAACCGCTGCCGCCGAGGTGAAGCGCCTGCGTGCGCAGAACCCGACATTGCTGGCTGCGCGCGGGCCGATATGGCTTCGTTTGCTCGCTCCGATCACTACCAACCGTTCGCTGTTGCGCGTGCTTGCTGCTTATGGCGGCATCTGGACGATATGGGTCCTGGTGGGGATGTTTCTGCGTTTCCCGGTACCGGCAGTGCTGGCGCCGCTGATCGCCGACTTCCAGTCCGGAACTTTGCGCGATCTGCTTGGCGCAATGCTGGGCGCGCAGGTGACGATGGTCGGCCTGATCTTTCCGCTTGCGCTCGGCATGGTTACCTTGATCGTCCAGCGCGACGAAGGGGCTGCGTCCAACGCCGATGTCCAGCTCTATTACGATCAAAGCTTAGCTTATGCGGTCGGGACCAGTGGTATCGGCCTCGCGATTGCGTTGGTCGCCGGGCTGTTTTCGCCGGAAGCCCTTGTGCTCGGGCTTGCCGGACGCAGCGATATGGCCTGGTCGATCAGCCTGGCGATTACCGGGGTGCTTGCCACCTGGCTTTTCGCCAATCTGCTCGTCACCTGGCAGTTCCTGATCGTCAGCATGTCGTTCATCGCGCCGTCCTACCGGGCGAAACTGCGCCAGCGCTTTGTCGCAGCGCGCATCATTCCGCGCCATCTCGCAGCGCTCCTCGCTGGACACCGCTATCTCAAGATCGACGAGCACCTCAACGCAGGCGCGACATTCATGCCCTATGTGATGGCGGGTGCTACCGAGGGCGTGCGCGGGGACCGGGCAATCAGCGTCGCGCTGTCCCGGCCCGCCCGGCTGGCTGACGTGCGGCTGGTGCCTTTGCGCTTGGCGGTGCGGCTCTGGGCATGGCGATGCCGGCGCGCCAAAACGGGCGCGGGTGCTGACAAATATGACTGGATGCTGGGCTTGGTCGGGCCGCTCGACCGCGACTTTCGCGGCGAGGTGCTGCTATGCCGGCGTAAGGGCGGGGTGCCGCTGAACGGCCTCGAGCGCTGGTTGATCCGTAGGTCCCTCGTCATCGGCCGCCCGGTCGAGCCCGAGACTCTGGGCCCCAGTGAAATCCTCGAGGAACTTGCCGATCGCGTCGCGCTCCAGATCGATCGCACAGCCGTCACCAGTTTCGATAATGCCCTGAAGGAAATGCGCGCGTTTCACCATTTCCTGCTCAACGCCTACACCATCGTCGATGCGCAAGGCGCGGTGTCGAGCTACGCTGGCTATGGCGATTGGTCATCAGAACATTCCAATTGGGTACGCGAATATCGCCGGCTCTTCGACCGGGCGGCAAACGCGATCCTGCGCGAAGACAGTTTTATCGGCAGCCTTGCTTTCACGGAAAGCAATCTGATCCCCGATCGCAAGGATCGGGTGCCGCCCTGGATCGTCGGTGGCCTGTACGAATTGTCGCAATATATGGTGCATCGACTCGGCCATTGGCTGACGGCACAGCGGGCGCCCCGCGGCGTCGGGATCGGCGCGCTGGTGCCCGGCGCGCTCCCGCAACAGGTTGCCAAGGCATATCGCAGCGTCATCGTTCGGATCGTCGGCGCGCATGAATCCGCGTTGCATGCCGGCGCGCGTTACGCGCGGGCCGCCGAGGGCGCAGAGGAACGCGCGGCTTGGGCGACGCTCTCTGCGAGCTGGCCGATCTTGTTCAAGCATCTGGAGAGTTCGGCCTATCTAATTGTCGCCTCGCATTGGCATGAGGATGAGATCGGCGCGGAGCTTTACACCGAGAGCTTCCTCAAATGGCGCGACACGCTGGGCGATCTTGCCGAGTCCGATGGCCAATTTGTCCTGCGCACCGGTTTTCTCAACTCCGACTTGGTCGATCATGACTGGGGCATTGTCGATGCCCGGGTTACGCCGCTATTGCTGCACCCGAGCTTCCGGGAAGCCGGGCCGGCCGTGGTGTTCGGGGCCGTACTCGCCAACCTGCACGCCGATATGCGCGTGGTCACAACCTGCGTGCTTGCAGGATGGGCAGCAGCCGGCACGTCGATCCATGGTTCGGCTGCTGCGGCCCGGCATTTGGCTAACGCGTCCGACGGCCACGGGTCGCATGCGTCGCTCGATCTGGTCCGGACCTTCGTGCGGCTGCGCCTGGCCGAATGGGCGGCCGATGCCAGCGGCTATATCGGTCTGCTCGATACGCTGGTCAGCAGGCTCGACGGCATGGTCGAAGGCGAGCGCGTCGCCGGCCGTGTCTATTCTGTCGATACCCGCTTCAGAGTAAGTGCGCTGGCGGGCGACTGGTTCGCCTTGGTTGCCGCGCTTGGCGATGACGCTGCTTTTGCTGCGATTGCGACGTGGCTGGGAGCGCTTGGCGAAGATCAAAGCGCGGCCGAATTGGGCGATGAAAATCTCTGGCAATTGCAGACCTGGCTGAACCGCAAGGCCGAGCTTTGGAGCCATCCCGCATCGCAGTTCGCAACAGCCGATGCGATCGGCGCGCTCGACCCTGTACTAACCCGCGACGAGGCAGGGGAGGGGCTCCACGCCGCGTTGGTCAGTGCCTCTGCGACGATCGCTGCGCACCGCGACCGGCGCTTGGCGGCAGCGCCGATCGATCCCGACGCGCTTGCCAGATTGCAAGCCGCGGTAGTCGCCCAGGTGGGCGATCTTGCCGGGCGGATCGCGTTGTTCCCCAAAGCCTGCCTGCAGATCGACGCGGGCAGATCAAGCCCGGTGCGCTTTCGCATGAACCGCGTCGACAAAAGGTCGCTGGTGGCGCCGCCACTGCATCACCCCAATCCAACCTTCAGCGAGCATTTTGCCGGGCGCCTTGCCGATCACGCCGCAGCCATTGCCTGGCGGCCCTATTTCAAATTGCCTCGCCGCCATGTTGTCGTCGCTACGGCCCAGGATCTGTTCGACGCTGCTTCGGTCGAAGCCGCTAAGATCGCCGCCACCGGTGCGCGTCCGCTCCTGCTGCTCCCCAGCCAAGCAACGTCATGGCCGGACGTGTATGAGGCGCACCAGCTGCTCGGCGATGCGGCCAGCAAGCGCGACGACGAGGCGCTGCCGCGCTCCTATCTCCTCACTTATGCGGGTATCGACGTGCATCGCTCGGGCTTCGATGCCCCTGAATTGTTCGGGGATGACCTGCTCGAATCCGTGCATTTGCGCGCACGCGATCCCGCAGTGCCGGTGACCCTTGAGGTCGTGCCCGATACCGATCCCACCGAGCTGGTTATCGCTGCGCGCTTCGCGGTCACAGGTCAGTGGCGGCAGCGCGAAGTTATCACCTTTTCTCTGCGCAAGCCGCGCGTCCGCAAGAAGCGGGGAAGTGCTTGATGATTGACTCGCCCGGGCTAGTTCAGCGTCTCACGGTCGGATCGATGATGGCGTGCCTTGGTCATCGAGCTAGGGATCTGGCGTGACCTCGGATGATGCGATCGCCGGTTATGATGCAGCCGCCGCTGAACTGGCGGCGCGGTACGACGATCCTGCGCTGCTCGCGATCCACGCCGATCTGCGCCACTTCCTGCCCGAACGGTGCCAAGGCAGATTAGCGCTCGATGTCGGTGCTGGGTCTGGCCGCGACGCCGGCTGGTTGGCTGGCCTCGGCTATGAAGTGATCGCGGTCGAACCTGCCGATCGCATGCGCGCCGAAGGCATGCGCCGCCATGGCGGGCCGGCGATCCGATGGCTCGGCGACCGGCTGCCAGGCCTGGCAAAGGTGCATGCGCTGGCGATCGGTTTCGACCTGATCCTCTTGTCCGCCGTCTGGCAGCATGTTGCGCCGGAAGATCGACCACGCGCTTTTCGCAAGCTGGCAACCCTCCTTAAACCGGGCGGATTGCTGGTCCTGTCTTTGCGCAGCGGCCCGGCGCTGGCTGATCGGCCGATGTATGAAGTGGGGGTCGGCGAAGTCGAATCGCTTGCACATAGCCACGGACTGGAAGTCGCGCGGATTGCCGCGCGGCCCGATGCGCAGCATCGTGACGATGTGCAATGGACCACGATTGTCCTGCGCCTTCCGGATGATGGCAGCGGCGCGTTGCCGCTCATCCGCGGCATCATCCTGGCCGATGACAAAAGCTCTACCTACAAGCTGGCGCTGTTGCGCGCGGTGGCGCGGATCGCCGAACATGCAGCGGCAACGGCGCTCCCGGCGGAGGATGGCTCAGATTCTGTCGTGCTGCCGCTTGGGCTGGTCGCGCTGTTCTGGATCCGAATGTATTTGCCGCTCGTCCGCGCTGGCCTGCCCCAGGCGCCGCGCAATAGCGGGCCTGACGGGCTGGGCTTCGCCAAGTCCGGCTTCCGCCAGGTGATGGCGTTGGCTGTTGCGCTGACCGAATTGCGGGTTGGGGCGATATTCGCGGCGGATACTGGCAGCGCGGTCGCTTCGGCACTGGAGCGAGGCTGCCGCGACGATTACCACCATGCCGGCTAACTTCACGCGCTTCCCTGGTAGTGACCGGCGTGTCTTCGGAGCGTCTCGGTTGCGCACCGCTAGTCGCAAATCGCTGATCCTGGACGTACCGACCTTGCGCAGCTGGGGCAGCTTCACTGTCCCCGGTCCGGTATGGCGTTCCTTGATGCGGCTTGGCGCATGGATCGAGCCGGTTCTGGTGCAGGAATGGGCTCGGCTGATGCGCGGCTATGCCGAGCGGCAGGGGATCGCCCTTGCCGCCGGTCAGTCTGAAGCTGCGCTTGGGTGGGAGGAGCCGCTTCGCGATACAGCGCTGGGCCGGCATGCCGCCGAGGCGATCAGCAGCCGTGGTGCCGTGCTCGATTGCGTTTGGTCCGGATCGATCTTGTCGATGGCGGCTCTCGATATCGACCACTGCCTGCCTTGGTCGGCCTGGCCCTGCGGAGATCTGTGGAATTTGATGCCGGCCAACCGGCGGGTGAACCAGCACCAGAAGCGCGATCGGCTGCCTTCGCAACCCATGCTGGCGCAGTCGCGGTCGCGAATTCTTGGATGGTGGGACGCGGCGTGGTCGCATAACGAAGCGCTTCATGTGCGTTTCCTGCGCGAGGCAGCAGCGGCGCTCCGATCGACGCCGATGCTTAGCTCGAGGCGGTGTTTGCCGGTCTTGAATGGCGCCGGTTGCAGCTGTCGCAGGATCAGCAGGTACCGGAATGGACATTGCGGCTGCCCGGGATCGAGGACGCGTGAGCCGCTGACGCTAGACTTTTTGCCTAAGCGACCAGGCGCGCTATCAAACCGCTATGGCTTTCGGCGTCTTCATTCATCGATCCGATTCGATCTATGCGGACACGCCGGCCGAGCGATACCAATTTCCGCGGCAATATCTCAACCGGGCGCGTGCTTGTGTTGGCGACTGGAGCCGCACAGACCGGTTGAGCGTGGTTCTCCGGTTGAAGCTTGCCGCAGGCAGCCAGATCGTTATGGTTGCGGACAGGGCGATCCACAGGCGCCCGCCGCTCGCTGTAGCGAAGTCCTGACCGACACTGTGCTGAGAGTGATTTTCCGTGTCACGCCTCCGCGTGGCTCATGGAAGATGGTTGCGAGCGACATGTTCCTGGGCCGCCTGTGGAGACTGACATGGCTACGCAATTTTCCACGATCGATGGCCTCAAGCGCGCTGCCAAAAAGGCGAAGCGCGACCTCGGCATGACGCATACCCAAGCGCTCGACCATGTCGCGCGTGCGGGAGGATTTCACAATTTCATCCATGCCACCCGCACGATTGCGGATGCGTCACCGCCACGCTTTCCCGTAATTGTCTCGCAATATTGGTTCGATCGCGAGAGCCGGGCGCGGGGCACTGAGCGGTTGGTCGTGCATCTGTCCCAGCCGCTCACCACGCTGGTGCGGCCGCATCAGCTCAAAGGCTATCTCGGCGGCTCAAAAATTATCGGTGAGGATCATCTCGACGGCTATGACCGGGGCGAAGACCAAGATCATGCGCGCAATCTCGCATGCCGGCTGGCGCGCGCGCTCCAATTCATGGATGCGACGGGCCTGAAGCCCTCCTCGGGCAAGCGCTTCTATCCGAAAGGCAGCTGGTATAATCGCCCGCCGGGGGTCGATCACGATCATGGCTGGTTCGAGCCCGAAACCAAGACCTATCTCTTCACCGACGAGCCGTATGGGGTTGGCCCGGAAACGGCACGCCAGCGGGCGGACTGGTGCGAGCTGCATGATTTCGAGATCCTCAAATCCGAGCGGATGAGCGTCTATGGCTATGGCACTGAGCTGTATTTGATCGCCAAGCGCGGCACGACGCTTGACCTTGCTGGACTGCTGGCCCGGCTCGAAGCATCGCCGCCGCCGATTTCCGACAAGGAATGGGACCGGCACGCAGCACCATGACCCCGGAGCGCCAGCCCGGACTTGACGATGCCGCGCTCGAGGCCCGCATTGCCGCTCTGCAAAGCGCGATCGAGCTTTGGGCGCGGCAGCGCGACATGTGGTCGGACTGTGGCTTTCAATCCTTTGCCGAGCGGGTCGGCGCTGAGCCCGGGGCTTGGGCTTGCGTCACCGTGCTGCATTTCGAAGGCCCGTTCTACACCATGTTCAACGGCACCTGGGACGATGGTTCGCAAACGTCGTTTGACGAGCTCGTCGAAAGTCTTGGCTTCGAATATGAGCTAAACGATCATGTCAGCGTGCATTTCTATCCGCTCGATCCTGAGCTGCGTGCGGCCTTTGGCAGCTATTTCCACTGGCGCTGGGTGTGCAGCCTGATCGAGCCGGACTGTGCTGACGTCTATGAGGAGCTCTACGCACACTTCGCGCGCCGGCCGGATGATTTGCACCGGATTGGCTGGCGTGAATTCGAGATACTGTTGTTCCGCATCTTCCAGAACCAGGGCTTCAGCGCCGAGCTTGGACCGGGCAGCGGCGACGGCGGCGTCGATATCAAGCTGCTGCAGCGCGATCCGCTCGGTGACATCATGACCTATGTGCAGGCCAAACATTATGCCGGACATCGCAAGATCGGTCTGGGGCCGGTGCAAGCGCTGTACGGCCTGACGCGGGCTGACGAAGTCCAACATGGCGTCATGGTCACGACCTCGGACTATCTGCCGGGCGCGCGTACATTTGCCGCTCGCGACAATGTCCAGCTGGCGCTGCGCACCTCGGATGACGTCGCGCAGTGGTGCCGCACCGCCACCGCCGGGATCGTCGAGGACAAATCGACCCTGATCTCGAAAGCCCATCTGGAGCGCGTGTTGGGCCAGATCGGGAGCAATCGCGACCCGCGGATTCTCCACGCCCATACCGGCTACGGCATCACCGCCAACGCCTTTGCGCTGGTGCTAAAGGAAACCAGGCATGCCGCGCTGTTGATGGCCTTGCCGCGAAGTCAGATTAGCGGAGACGGACAGATGGGGTGGGAACGGCCTATCACTGACGGCGCGGCATTGGCGAACTTGACTGGCGATATGGTGTGGCGGGCACGGAGAAGCAGCGAGCGCGGCGCCGTTTCCTATTGGGATGGACATAGTCTCTACCATATGTGGGACGGACAAGCTGCGAATTTCAACCATGCCGATTGAGTGCAAAGACACCGCCGACCTCGCATTTGCCATGGTCATGCTAGCCCCAGCTCTTCGAGCCAGGGATCGCCTTCGCCAACAAAGGCGCGTAAGCGCGCTTGGTGGCCTGCAATCTGTTGCGGGATAGGCGCGTCGCCTATCGCAGCTTCCATCCGGGCGATCGACGGGCGTTGGGATTCCGCAATCCATGCCAGCGATACAAACTCATAAGCGGCACGCGACAGGAACTGGTTCGATACGGCAAGATAGGCACCGCTTGGCCGGTGCACGCACTGAATGGAATAGTTCGGGTCATCCTTGAAGCGCACTGCCCATTCATCGTCGGCCATCGCGTCGCACAATGGTTGGGTGTCGATCAAGGCGATCAGGTACAGCCGTCCCTCGATGAAATCGAGGACATGCTGCGGATCGTGGATCGTCAGAAGAAAGGGCGTGTAGGGCGCCCAAGCGTGGTCGTTCTTGTCGCTATTGAGCATGAAGACCAGTTTGGCGTTGGCTGCCGGGCCGCTGAAGATCGCGTCATAATTTGCGCGGTCGTAGATGGCGACGAAAGTGACCCCGGGTTCCGGATTCGCGATTGCCTGGCCCGCAGCCTTGGCGTTGGCAATGCAGGCGTTCAAGGCATCCACGTTGGTCCGCTCGGGTATATCGAGCTGTGCTCTGACGACCAGGCCCTCTGCGCCTCTGAACGGCTCGGCGCGATCGTCTGCCATAAAGTCGTGGAGCCGTCCCAGCTTCTCGACCTGCCGCTTGGCGCGCTGGTTTAGGTGATTGCTCGATTTGACCTCGATGAGATGGGGGTCGGAAGCGCCGAGCATGCAGATATCGCCGTACCGCAGGATATTGGTGATGTCGCAGAGGACCGCTGGAATGCCGTCGGCAGTCAGGTGCGCAAGGCAGGCAAGCTCGCCGGCCAGCCCGGATTTTCCGGTCAGCATGCCGGCGCCGCGCTTGATCCCCCATTTGTCGACTTCGAAAAAAGCATGTTTGATCGAGAATTTGTCGAGGTAGAGAAACGCGAGGGCGTCCCCGAAACACTTCCAGATGAAGATCGCATCCTCCTGCGCGCTGACATGGCCTGCAGCGCGTTTCAAACGTGTGCGCAAGGCTTTGGCCTCCGCCTTGGCCGACCGGCTGGTCTTGAGCATGCGGGTCAGCTCGCGCTGGCTTGCGCGGTGGCGCAGTAGTGCGGCCTCGGCATGGAGAATTTCGCGAAGGATCAGCTGATTGCAGCGCGCGACCGCGGCAATATCGTCCTTGTCCGCTTCGATATGACGAAGCAGAGCCAGCAAGCCAAAGAAGGATTTTCGGCGCCGGATATACATGCGCCGATATCCTAGCCTCGACGCGCCCCTCTGGCCACTCGCGGCGCTTAGGTTTGCGATTGAACCTAGGCGCGCGAACGACCAGAACGGTGTGATGAAATCCTGGTTCGCTGCCTCGGTCGTCCTGCTGCTGTCGCTTGGGTCCTGCGCGACACCGGAGCGCGGCGTGCCCACCGCAGCGGTATCGGCTGGGCGGCCGCTTAGATTGGCGAGCTGGAACCTCGAGTTTCCGGCGGAAAAGGATGGCAGCGGCTGTGCGCCGCGGACTATCAGGCGATGCGCCGCATCGCCGACAGTCTCGATGCTGATGTATCGCCTTTCAGAAAGCGGAGAACCTGGCGGCCGCCGTGCGGGTGCTCGATCCGGCGCGGTACACGATCGTGATGGAGGATCGCCTTGGCAATCCGACCGGCACTTGCGGCGGTGAGCATCCGAACCAGGCCTTCATCCGGCAAGCGGTCGGCTTTGCGGTTCGCAAAGGGCTCGCCTTCGACCGCAATCCCGATGTGACTGCCCTGATGCTCGGCAATGCGCAACTGCGTTCCGGGATCGATATCACGCTGCGCGCCAGGGATATGCTCCGATCCGTCTGCTCGGCGTACATCTGAAGTCGGGATGCTTTTCCGGATCTGCGGCTGCGGCCTGTCCAACGCTGTTGCAGCAAGTGCCAGCACTTGAGACCTGGATCGACGCCGCCGCGCGGGGGCCGGCGCGTTTTGTCGTGCTTGGTGACTGGAATCGACGCCTGGCCCAGCCTGGCGATCTGGTCTGGGCGGATATCGACGATGGCGAACCGGCCAATGCCGATCTTCGTCTCGCGGACGCCGGGACGGCGCCGCGCTGCGATCCGCGCTATGACAGTTTCATCGACCACATTGTCCTCGACCGCCGCGCCAGCGTTGACCTGACCGGTTTCAACGAGCGCCGCTATGCGGATGGAGAGGCGCATTATTCGGACCATTGTCCGATCACGGTGACGCTCGCCCGCTAAGATGGCTCTCGACCATGCCTAGTTGCGCGGTGCGATGTTTGCGGCTGTCAACTTGGTTTGAGCACTTCTGTACAGTAATTTGCTTGTGATTTATTTGTGCAAGCCTGTTGGAACAGCCAAAAACCGTGGTAGCGTGCCGGTATGCGCCGACTCTCGCGACCCACCCAGTCTCCTGCAGTCCTGCAGTCGCCGCGGGTTCAAAAGGCGAAGGCCGAGCTGTTTGCCTTTCTGCGGCGGCCGCCCGAGGAACGGCGGCAGCGCCGGGCGCCGCTTGATGAAGATCTCTTTCACGACAGCGAGTTCGGCCATGTCATCTATAATCTGTGCGCCGGCAAATGCGCTTATTGTGAATCGCCGTTACGCGCGAATTTAGTACGACATTTTCGTCCGCTGCAGTTTGCCGAACCTTCCTACGGCATCGAGAGTATCGACTATTATCTGTGGCTGGCGTTTGAATGGCGGAACCTCCTGGCCGCATGCGACAGCTGCGAGAAGGCCAAGTACAATCGCTTCCCGCTCCAACGCGGCAGCCGCGCGACCTATCTCGCCCGGTTCGACGATATTCGCGAGCAGGAATATCCGCTGCTCCTCGACCCGTTCTTCGACGATCCGCGCAGATACCTTCAATTCCTGAGCGATGGGTCGTGCACCCACAAGCATGAGCGCGGTGCCGCGACCATCCTGACACTCGATCTCAACCGGGAAGATCTCATCGCGTCGCGGCGCGAGGCGATCAATAGCTGGCTTGGATATCTGACCGAGCCGGGCAGTCATGATCGCTTCTCTGAGATGATCGTGCGCGGTCCTTTTCCCGATCATTTCGGGCTCGGCGTTCCGCATCTCGCAGCGTCGCTCGATGTGTTGCGCCGCATCTTGATTTCGTGGCGCGGAACGTCGTCACGTGACGTCGCCAACATCCCAACCTTCCTGCGCAACGTCGCGCAGGAAATCGACGAGACCAGCTCGGACGAGCACTTCCGGCTGGCACGGGTGGCCGCTGAGCTACGGACATCGGACGAGGCACGGGGGCCGGCGCTGCGCGCAGCGGTCCAGCGCGACGTGCAAGCGGCGGATTTCGTGCTTGCCAGCCCGGTGCCTGCACAGCGCCCTGTCGCGTTTGACCGCGAGATCAGCCGGGTGGTCATCGACCATATGAAGGCTATCGACCGCCTTGAAATTCCTTTTCCGGCGAGCCGGACCGGTGCGGCCGGAGCGCCATGCCTGGCGATCCTTGGTGAAAACTCGACCGGCAAATCGACGATCCTGTCGGCAATTGCGTTGGCGCTGATCGGCGCCCAGCAAGCGCGGCGCTTGCGGTTCAAGCGCTCCCATCTGCTATCCAGCGCCAATATCGACCGGCTAGATCAGCTTGAGGCGAATCCGGTCGCGGTCATGGTCGAGTATTACGCTTCGAAAGAGCAAGCGCAGTTCTATCTCGATGCAGACAGCGAGCAGATATCCGGCCAGTTCCTGCCGACGAGCGTGATCCTAGGCTATGGTCCCCGCCGCTATTTTTCGCCCCGCTACCGCAGGCGCTCCGAAGGTGCGCGGCACCGGGTCAAGACGCTGTTCGATCCGCTGGCGACAATACCCTATCCCAATGACTGGCTGGCGGAATTGACGGGCGACCGCTTCGAAACCGTCGCGCGGGCGCTGCGGATCGTCCTGGCGCTCAACGACGACGATCGCCTGATCAACGATCCCGAAGATGGCATGTGCGTCGAGGCCAATGGCCGCCGCATACCGGTCGAGCGGCTCAGCGAAGGCTATAAGTCGGTCTTCGCGATGGTGGTCGACATCATCCATGAGCTGCTCGACCATTATACATCGCTTGAACAAGCCCAGGCGGTGGTGCTGATCGACGAGATTGAAACCCATCTCCATCCCCGCTGGAAGATGCAAATCATGACGTCGCTGCGGCGGGCATTGCCGCGCGTGCAGTTCATCGTGACCACGCATGATCCGCTGTGCTTGCGCGGCATGGACGATGATGAGGTGCTGGTCCTGCAGCGCGTCGAGGATGCGAAGATCCGGCCAATGCTTGGCTTGCCCAGCGTCAAGGGGATGACCGCGGAGCAGTTGCTGACTTCGGACTATTTCGGCTTGTCGAGCACCAGCGATCCGCGCGTCGAGCTCGGTCTCGCCCGGATTACCGGCGATGTCGTGGTGCAGGATGCCGTAGGCGGGGCGACCATCACCTTGTCGAGCGAGACCGAAAATCTCCTCAAGTCGGTGTCGCTGGGCGATAGCGCTTCCGAAACCCTGATGCAGGATGCGCTCAAGCAATATCTGACCGACCGCGAGGTGCAGCGCGGCAAGTTGCGCAGCGATGTCCGTGAAGAAGCGGTCGATGCCGTGCTCAAGGCGCTGCGGGCGCCACTGGCGGACTGACGGCATGCGGTTTGTCGACAGGACCAAGCAGCCGGCGCCGGCATCGCTCGCTGGGCCGAGCGCTGGGGTGACCGACGAGCGCAAAGCAGCTGCGGCACATTATGGCAATCCGCCAGCGCTCGCGGCAGGCGTGCCAGCACCAAAGGTTCGGCCATTCTATAACAAGTTCAACGTCTATAAAAATTACGACGTCGGCGTCGCGCTGGGCGCGCTGTTCAAAGGCAAATGTGCCTATTGTGAATCGGAAGTCGGCGCGCCGAACGATGAGGAAATCGAGCATTACCGGCCCAAGGGCGGGGTGACCGAAGCCAAGGACCATAATGGCTATTGGTGGCTGGCCTCCCAATGGGACAATCTGCTGCTCAGCTGCACCGGCTGCAATCAGGGACGTAAGCAGCATTTGGCGACCGCGGAAATGGACGAAGCGAGCTATCTCAAGCTGATCGCGGTCAAGCCCAAGACCCTGGTCGGCAAGCGCGTCCAATTTCCGGTCGACGGGGTCCGGGCGCAGCATGCCGATGACGATATCACGCTGGAAATTCCGCACCTGATCGACCCGACCGTTCGCGATCCCAAACCGTCGCTGCGTTGGTTGACCGCAACCGATTTGAGCGTGCTGACACCGGTGCGCACGGACGGGATTGACGATAAATTCGGCGCTGCCACCATCCGGATATGTGCGCTCAACCGCGGCAAGCTGGTCGTCGCGCGGACTACGTTGCTGCGCCAGTTGCGGGTGTACCGGACCAAGATCTTCGAACAGCTCGAAAGCGACGATAGTCCTGGTGGCGTCGCCAATGCGTTAGTTATTGTCGAGCTTCTGCGCGGCTTTGCCGTGCGGGGCAAACCCTATTCGGCGATGGCGGGCGCCTTTGTCGGCGAGGTCGTCAAGGAATTGGAGACCTGGCTTGCCAAGCGGGACGCTGCCGGTGGTTAAGCCGCGCCAGGCCGTGCTTTTGATCCACGGCATCGGCGAGCAGCGGCCGATGGAAACGCTGCGCACCTTCGTCGATAGTGTGCTGGATCAGCCCGACAGCACCAGCCAGGCCGATGCCACCTATTACAGCAAGCCTGATCTTGCCTCCGGCAATTACGAATTGCGCCGGCTGGTCAGCGCGGGTGGGCGCAGTGATCACGCCGATCGCAAAGACCGCACCGACTTTTACGAATATTATTGGGCGCACCTGATGCCCAACGCGGCCTGGGATCGACTGGCCGGCTGGTACTGGGTGCTGATGCATCGCAAGCGAAAGGAGGTACCAAAGCAGCTTGTCGGGCTGTGGCGTCTTAGCTGGGCGACCTTGCTGTTGGCGCTGGGGCTAGGGCTCTATTCGACCGGCCGCTTCTTCCTTGGCTATCCGATTGCGCCGGGCCTTTTGGACAAGGCCCCCTGGCTGGTGCTGGCGGTGCTTGGCTTCTTTTCCGGCCTTTTTCGCGCCTATGTCGGCGATGCCGCGGTCTATCTTAGCCCTGCGCCGGCCAATATCGACGCTCGGCAGAAGATCCGGGCCACAGGACTCGACCTGCTTGAGAATATCGTCGCCAGCGGTCGCTATGACCGCATCATCATCGTCGGCCACAGCCTGGGTAGTGTCATCGGCTATGATATCCTCACTCTGGCCTGGCAGAAACATTCCGATGGTGTGCGGGACCGGCTGCGTGCGGCCTGGCTGGCTGGCGAGTTGCCCCTCATCAAGAGCAGTGCCGTCCGGGCAGCCGAAGCAATCGCCAAGGATATCCGCGATCCCGAGCTTGTGGCGACGATAGGTGCGGAGGAGGCTGCGGGCCGGTGGCGCCGTGCGACCTGGGCGGTTGCTGCCGAGCAGACGAACAACGGAGACCCCTGGCTCGTCAGCGACTTCATCACCTTGGGGTCGCCGCTGACCCATGCGAGTGCCTTATTGGCCCGTAACCTGACCGACTTCACAAGGCGGACGCAGGAGCGCGAACTTCCACATTGCCCGCCGGTACGCGAGCTCAACGGCCATTTCTCGTTCCAGCATAAAGGCGTCGATGATCACGGTGGCATCCAGCAGGCTGCGGTGCTGCACAGTGCGGCCCTGTTCGCGGTGACCGGATGGACCAATCTCTATTTTCCGGTGCGCGGTATCATCGGCGGCGATTTTGTCGGCGGGCCGGTGGCGCCTTTATTCTGGGCGGGCGTGCGCGATATCGCGGTCGAAACCAAAATCTGGAAAGGGCGCCTTGCGCATACCCATTATTGGCAGCGCGACGCCCGCGATAAGGGCCCGACCGCGCCATTAACCTGCCTGCGCGAAGCGCTCGACCTGAAACGAACGCGGCCCTGGCCGCGCGGACTTGAGGCGGAGGAAATCGAGGTTGCACCAGACCCGACGGGTCTGGCGCAACCGGAAGCGTAGATCAGGGATTCCAGAAGGCGAGCATCTGCTTGGATTCGCCAGTGGTGCGCCGCTTTTGCCAATTGGGATTGCGCGACAGGAACTGGAAGGGATTGCGACCCTCGCGCGCGGTTTCCTTGAGGTAAGCGCGCCAGCGATAGCGATTATAGGTCTGCATCGCGTTGACCGCATAATACATAGCGATCCTCCTGTGCCCGCGAATGACGATGAAGTTCTCGTCATTAGCATCGCTCGCGGTCTTGAAGAAATTATGGGAGCCGGTGACGACCACTGGGTCGTCGCCAAAGGGATCGATGACGATCACTTTGGAATGGGTGATGGCGTGACCGATGCTCTTCTTGAACTCAGCCGCCGTCCCTTCGACGGCCCACTCGCCGACGCTTCTGCCGACCCCGGTGTCCTGGGCGGCATCGAGGAAATAGTCCTCCGGCTTCTGTTTGAGCAGCTTGAAATGCTCGGCGCCCGCCCCGGTAAACTGGGTAGCGACGCCGCGGACATAGAGATGCTTTTGCTCCTGCATTGTCAGCAGCGTGTTGACCGGCTCGCTGCCCGGCTGAAACATGACGAACAGCACGCCTTGCTTGGCCTGGCTGACGAGCGCGTCGATGTCCTTGTACCCTCTTAGCCGGGTGAACCAGCTATCGATTGTCGCATCGCCGAGCGGGATGCCGGCTGGTTATTGGAAGCGAGCAGGGCAGGGCTGACGCTATCGCCAGCAGCTTTGAGAAGCTCGAACTGGGCGGCGAGCTTGGCATTGTCGAGCAAGATGCCATTGTTGAGCTGGGTGCATAGCCCGGTCGGCGTCCAGTTGGTGCTGCCTGTCCAGACCTGTGCTGGCTTGAACGCCGTCGCGTTGCGGCGCCCCGCCACCAGAAACTTATTGTGCCTAAGCGCCCCAGGCGAAAGGAAGCGGTCGTGAACGGTGCATCCGGCATCGCGCAGCCGCTTGCGGCCGCGCTTGTTCTGGTCGTCGCCGCGCTGGCGGATGGCGGCCCGGGTGGTCATCCTGTGCTGGGGATCAAGGCGATCCTGCTCGACGGCACCTTCCACGAGAAGGATTCGTCGATGCTCGCCTTCGAAGCCGCAGCGCGGGAAGCGTTCCTGATCGGTTTCCCGCAGACCGATCCGGTGCTGCTCGAGCCGGTGATGCGCGTCACCGTCGCGACGCCCGGAGACTATCTGGGCGGCGATCGCGCGTTCGGTATCCTCGGCCCGCTTTGCCGATGCCGCCTCGCGCCGCGCCGCCGCCTTGGGATCCTCGGGCGCTTCAGGCTCGGCAAGCTGTGCGGCGCGGACGTCCTTTGGCGCATCGCTCGCCGGCTTCGCTGCAGCGGTCCCGGCTGGCGCACCACCGCGCCGTCGATCGAGCCAGTCGCTCACCCAAGCGGGAATCTCGCCCGGCGGAAAGGCGACCACTGTTTCGGCGTTGAGCCACAGCAACGCCAGCACATGCTGACAGGGGAATTTGCGCGACGGGCAAGTGCACTTGTTCCCCAGATCGCGCAGATCGGCCATCACGCGGTACGGATTGGCGCCCGATCCGGCGCACTCGCCCCAGATCAGCGCCCCGTCCGCACTGCCGCCGACGCCGGACCATTTACCCGGCTTGGCGAGCCCGGCAGCGGCTTTCAGCGATGCCTGATCGGTGGCTAAAGCTTCAACCCGACCGAGATCAATCGCCACCCAATTTCCCCAACGCGTTCAGTCCCGCCAGCATATGCCCGGATCGTGAAAGCTCAATGTCATAAACGGCTTGCAGATTTGAGTCCGTCAGGTCGTCGCTATGCGACTTCAATCGTCTTTTCGGCAGCCGGTAGCGTTTCCCGAGGTTCGCAAGCATCCTGCACGCTCGCTGGAGGTTGCCCCAGAAGATAGCCCGCCCAATCCGACATCACGATCCTGCGCTTATCGAAGGCATCTTTGCGCCGATACGCTCTGGTGACCTCATTTCCGACCTGATGGGCCAGCGCCTGCTCGATCACAGATTCAGAATGCTCGGTCATGTCGCCCATATAATCCCGGAACGAGCTTCGCATGCCGTGGACGGTGAAATGGCCGAGATTCATTCGGCGGAGCACCATCGTCATGGCCATTTGCGATAACGGCCCTCGCTCGCCGGCGAAGACATAGTTGCTCGGCTTTGCATTGCTGACACTGGGTAGGCCGCGAAGGATATCGATCGCTGCGGGGGACAGGGGAATGCGATGCTCAACGCCCATCTTCATCCGTTCCGCTGGGATGATCCAGGTCGCGCGGTCGAAGTCCACTTCCGACCAGCGCATTTTCAGGGTTTCACTGGTACGTGTCGCGCAAAGGATCGTGAGTTCAAGGGCTCGAGCCGCGAGCGCTGGCCGTTCACGAAGGGCCCTGAAGAACGCTGGCAATTCTTCATAGGGCATCGCGGAATAATGCCCCGTGCTTAGACGCGTGCGCTTGGGCAGGCGATAGACCAGATTGCCCTTCCACCGCGCGGGATTTTCCCATTCGCCCTTGATGTGCCCGAGGGCGCGCGCGGCATCCAATATCTTCTCGATGCGGCCGCGGACTCGGCCCGCGGTGTCGGGAAAGGTTTGCCAGATCGGCGTCAGGACCGCGAGGACATCGTCAGGAGTGATCGCGTCGACACGCTTGTGGCGTAGGCTTACCGCATGATTGTCGATGGAATTTTGCCATTGCTAGCGATGTTTGGCGTTCTTCCAGCCACCCTCATGGGCAGCGATATAAACTTTCGCATATTCCTCGAAGGTCGGAGTCTTGCGCTCAGGCTTAGGTTTTGACTCCGAAGCTGGCTTGTCGGCGGGCACCAGACCCCCGGGCGGCGTCTCGCGCTTCTACCGGATCCTTCCTGACTTTGAGTAATTGCCTGGCGGCTGTAGCGATCTCACGCACTTCCGCCAGCGAATATAGCGTGAAACTTCCCAAACCCATTTCGCGCCGGTGACCGTCGCGAATCCAAATGAAAACCCATCGTTTGGACCCATTGGCAGAAACGCGGAGCCACAGTCCGCCGCCATCCCCATGCCATCCGACTTTGCTCAGGCCTTTGACCTGACGGGTTCAGCTTGTGAGCAATCGTTGCATCGATCTCTAATCCTGACCTTGCCCTGCAAACGTAATCGCCCGGTTTTTGGAAGCGCGATTTGCCCCGTAACGCCAGTCCCCAGACAAGGCAATGTAGGCGAAAGTCGTGAATTTTGAAGTCGCTCCCCCAGTTCGAAGCAAGCCTTCTCAGCCTAATTTAAAGCCTAATTTCTGCGCGGACTTGTGCGGATGCCTGCGAACAATGGCGAACGCGTGCGAACAGCGGAGAGGAATCGCAAATCCCCACACCTTTAGAAAATATGATATTTACCTATTGATAACAATGTCTTGTGAAAGTGATGTGAAGTTTCCTCGGCTCCACCATTTCCTCTTGAGATCATTAGATAGTTTTAGTGGGGTATTCGAACCCCACTATATCCTCTATCCTGCAATCATTTGATTGTACTGGCTAAATTGGCTAAAATTAGGCTGCACATATGGGCTTAGTCACGTCGCCTCCTAATTTTGCTTCGATCAGCGCCATTGCTCACCTCAAACTGCACACCGCCCTCTGAGTTCGCTACTCAGCTTTGCTTGATTCGGAAATGGCAGGTTTGCGCCTCATGACCGGTCGTTCGGGAGCGTCGATTGCGATCGCAAGAGCTGCCATTCGCTAAAGGTAGTCGAACGTCGGCAGTTGGGTGGAAAGCCGACCCTAGCCTTCCCATCCCTCAGGGCTGAGCGGGGGAAGGCGTGGGGGTGTCCGCCACGATGTCTGTGCTCAATTTCATGACGCCGTCCGGCTGGCGCTTGAAGATCGCAACCCAGTTGCCGACTTCCACGACAGGCTGTTTGGTCTCCGGATTGGTGAAGCCGAACCTGTACTGCGCATGATAGACGGCAAGGTCGCCCGAGGCCGCCACATCGACGCTTTCGTCCGACACTTCCAGCTTGACGGCCGGGAGCGCGAATTGCGCCTTGATGGCATTTTCGGCGGCCGCTTTGCCGACCACGTCCGGCTCGCCATGGAAGAAGGTCTTGATATCCGGGGCCAGGATACTGGCGGCCTTCGCCTGGTCGAGCGTGGCATAGGCGTCGACCTGTGTGCGGACCGCGGCCTTGACCTCACGCGCGACCGCTTCGGCGCTCGGTGCGGTAGGCGCGCTCGGCGCTGCGGCATTGCAGCCGGCCACCAACAGCGCCGGAACGATGCCCAGCGAAACCCAGGCTGATCTGAACACCCCCATCCTCGTGCCCCTTGCGAAACCTATCGTTACGGCTGCGATGTGTAGCTTGCCATTGCGGCAATGTCTTTAGGCGGCTCGCAAGCCGCCGCCTTTGCTGATGCTGGACCTGCCGGAACGTCAGATATGGGGGGTGTACGCAGCCCTTGGAGAGCGTGTTGATTGGCCGGTCGGCTTTGCGCCCCAAAAATCGCCGTTCGGCGGCCTTGCCGTGATCCTGAAATCGGACGTCGATCACGCCGCGTTCTGACCGTAGCTTCAGGCGAGGCCCCTTTTGCGCGCCTCCAACGCGGCTTCAGCGCGAGAGGTAATTTCGAGCTTACGGTAGATTGTCTTGACATGCGTCGTCACCGTCTGCGGGCTGATGGACAATACCCCGGCAACCTCGCCGGATTTCAGCCCGCGGCCGATGAGGCGCAGCACTTCGGTTTCACGGGGGGAAAGCGTTGCGTTACTCGGCTCGTCTGCCCGAAATCGCTGGAGTAGGCGGCGCGCGATCGCGGGGGATATCGGCACTTCCCCATGATCGATCATCGCCAGCCGATGCGCTATGCCGGTCGCGTCCTGATCCTTGAGGAGATAACCCTGTGCGCCTGCACCGAGTGCTTCCATCAGCGACTCATCGTCGTCGAAAACGGTGGTGACTACGACGAGCGCGTCGGGGCAACGCCCGACAATCTCTTCGATAAAATCGACACCATTGCCATCGGGCAGGCCAAGATCGACCAGTGCAAGGATCAAGTCCTGCGAGTCACGCTGACGCAACCAAATGCGTGCGTCGCGTAATGTGGGTGCGGCGTGCGCGACTGCGCCGAAAATCTCAGCGATATTGGCGACCAGCCAGTCACGCGTTTCGGCGATATCCTCGACGACGAGGTAGAGGCGGGAAATCTCGGTCATTCTGGGCGGTGATATCCGGGCGACGATCATCTGGACATACCTGGTTTCCGGTACGTCACCGGCTACCCTGAACGGGGGATACCTTCCGCTTCCCCACCCTGCGAGACAGCGCGCAATTATTCTGGGGAGCAATAACTTGCGGATCGTTTCGATGACATTGGCGGTCGCATTGACGTGCGCCATCGGGTCGCCGGCGGCGGCGCAATCGGACGCCCTTGTCCAGCAGGCCATGGCACTGCAGGCGCAGGGCAAGTCCGGCGACGCGTACCAGCTACTCGCGCCGCAAGCGAACAGCCGCGCCGGCGATCCGGACTTCGATTATGTCCTCGGCCTCGCCGCTGCCGATAGCGGGCGCTTTGCCGAGGCGATCGCCGCGCTCCAGCGTGTGCTCGCCGTCCAGCCGGCGAACAGCCAGGCGCGTGCCGAAATCGCGCGCGTCTATGCGCTGGCGGGCGATATCGACACCGCCCGCACCGAGTTCGACACGGTCAACAACGATCCGACCGTCCCCGATCCGGTGCGCCAGCGCCTCGGCAAGCTGGTCCGCGATTATGACAAGGCGATCGGTGGCGGCGGCAGCGATGTGACCGGCTTTGCCGATGCCGAGATCGGTTACGACAGCAATATCAACACCGCCACCGGGCTCAGCTCGATCACGCTGCCGATCTTCGCTTTCCTGGGCCCGGCGACGCTGACCGGCCCGGCGACGCGGATGGACGATGGCTATTATCAGCTTCAGGCGGGGCTCAGCGGCTCGGCGGCGGTCTCGCGCCAGACCAGGGTCTATGCCTCGGCACTGGGATCGTGGCGCGATAATTTCGCCAGCGACCTGTTCGATCAGGCGGGGGTGACCGGCACCACCGGCCTCAGCCACAGCTTCGCCAATCAGGACGTCGTCTCGCTCTCCGGCCAGGTCCAGCGCTTCTGGCTAGATCGCAGCGGCTATCGCACCAGCATCGGCGCCATCGCGCAATATACGGCGCGGTTGTCCAAGGGCAGCGCGCTCTCCGGCCAGGTCCAGTATTTCCGCAGCAACTACGATAGCGATCCGTCGCGTGACGCCAATCGCTATGCCGCCACGATCACCTATGCCGATCGCACCAGCTTCTTCGGTGTGGGCGGCGGTGTCGAGGAGACCGTCCGTACCACCGCGCGCAATCTCGGTTACTGGTTCGTCGCGGGGCAGGGAGGCAGCGAAATCGCGCTGAACGATCGTTTCACTTTGGCTGCCGGCGTCAGCGCTGAGCACCGCGATTATCACGGCACCGAAATCCTGTTCCTCAAGTCGCGCGCGGACACGCAGGTCGATGCCTCGGTGTCGCTGCGGATCCGGCTGACCGACGCGCTGTCGCTGCGTCCGCGCGTCACCGTGACGCGCAACTTCAGCAATATCGACTTGTACGATTACTCGCGCGTGACCGGCTCGGCCGGCATTCGCTTCGAATTCTGAGGGGAAGAACCGTGAAATCGACAACGCTGCGGATCCTGGTCGCCACCGTCTCCTCGCTCGCGCTGGCATCGCCGCTGGCGGCGGCGCCGCGGATCATTTTCACCACTGCGTCGAACAATGGCGCGGCGGTTTCCACTGGCGAGTTGAATGGCCCGATGCGCGTGAGCGGCGGCGTCACGCAACTGCGGCTGGACAGCGGCGCGATCGTCTCGTTCGTCGGCGATGCCGAGTTCGAGGTCGATGCGTTGGGGCGGCTGGTCGTAACCTCGGGAACGTTCACCGCCGGTGTCGGCGGCAAGCCGCTGACGATCCTGACGCCCGGTGGCGGCGTGGTGACGATGCCGGCCCTGGGCTCGGTCGCGAGCCTCAAGGTGAATAGCGCCGGGCGCGTGACCGGCTTTGCGATGATGGGCGGGCTGAACGTCACCTCGGGCGGCACCACGCGCAATTTCCCGAGTGGCCGCGCCTTCGCGGCGGACCAGGGCAATGCGCCGAACGGGATCGTCTCGGCAGGTGCCCAGCCGGTCACCGCCGGCCCGTCCGACATCGCCGAGCTGCAGGACATGATGCGCGATGTACTGAACAACGCGGCGCTGTTCCCCGGACTGATCGGGCCGGGTGGCGTTCCGGTGACGGGCAATCCGCGGATCCCGATCGGCATCATCGGCCAGTCGATCAAGCCGCCGCTGCCTAGCCCGACTCCAACGCCGACCCCCACACCGGCGCCAACACCAACACCCACACCCACACCCACACCCACACCCACACCCACTCCGACGCCCACGCCGACCCCCGCTCCAACGCCAACGCCAACCCCAACTCCGACGCCCACACCAACCCCGACGCCCACGCCGACCCCGACCCCGACCCCGCCGGCATCGACCCAAACGGTCGCGCTGTCGCTTTCGGGCATCAACGGCGGCGGATCGCCCGATCCGGCGGTGCTCGCGATCGGGCTCGATGCATCCGGACGGCCGGTCAATCTCGGCTTCTTTGGTGCGGCGGGGACGGCGCGGCTGGTGGAATATCAAACCGGCAGCAGCAATTGGGCGATAGGGCGCTTCGGCGACGGCACATTCGGTACTTCGACGGCCACGCGCACCTATACGGCGAACCAGGGCGTCCATTTCGCCTATGGCCCGCCGCTGACCAACCGGCCCACAAGTGGCGGCGTCCTCTACACGGTGGTCGCGGCGACGACGCCGACGCTGAGCGGCGCCGATCCCGCCGCCGTGACCGACAGCCAGCTGACCATGAACCTGGGCGTCGCCTTCGGCACCGCGCCGAAGTTCGGCTATGACGGCACCCTGGCCTTCACGGTCGGCGGCGTGCGCAGTTCGCTGGCCTTCACCACCACGGGCGGCAGCGCCACCCCGGCGATCACGGTGAACGACACCAGCGGCAATCGCTTCGGCTTGTATGGCGTGGCGCCGGTCACCTCGGCGACGGGCGGCTATTGCACCGCCGCGCCGGCATGCAGCCTCAACGCCAATTTCATGGGCTCGGGCGACGGCATCGCCTTCCTCATGGGCGGCTATGGCCTGGTCCAGAGCGGCGATAATCTGCTGAGCGGCGCGGTCGTGCTCGGCAAGAGCGGCACGATCAGCGTGCCGACTCCGCCCACGGTGATCACCTTCGAAAACGTGCCCGGCACGCGCACGACCAACCAGTTCCTGATCCGCGTCGATCCGCGCCTCGCGATCAGCTCGGTCGGGCCGGTCACGACCGTCGTCGATGCCAATGGCCTTGCCGCCTATCGCCGCAACGCCACCACCAATGAGAGTCCGCAGCGCGGCACCGCCATTGGCGGCGAGACCGGCACATCCGATGGCGTGATCTCCTGGACCCGCTGGGCGGCCGGCACGACCGCCGGCGAGTTCAACGGCTCCGGGCCGGTCGATCTCACCGCCAATCAGGGCTGGCACATGGTGTATGGCACCGCCGCGACCGCATTGCCCTCGGCCGGCACGGCGACCTACGCGCTGGCCGGCGCCACCAAGCCGACCATCTCCGATGGATCGATGGCACCCGGCACCTTCACCGGCAACGCCGCAGTGGCGTTCGGCAGCGCGCCGCGCCTGGGGCTCGACATCAACGTCAATATCGGCGGATCGGATTATCGCACCGTCACCACCGGCGGGCTGACCACCCCGTCGAGCAGCCAGATCAGCATTACATCCGATGGCAGCTTCGAAAGCTTCCTGACGATCCCGGTGACCGGAACCGGCAGCGTCTGCCCAAGCGCCTGCACCATGAGCCTGATGGGGATGCTGGCGGGCAGGGGCGCCACGCATCTCGGCTTCGATTACCTGTTCCGGATGAGCGGATCGACGGGCATTGCCAACGTCGTCACCGGCAGCGCGGCGTTCAAGATGAATGGCGGCATCGGGCTCGTCGCCAATGCCGACGCGCCGACCGGGGCCAATATGAGCTTCACCGCGCAGGGTTCATACGCGAACGTCCAGGCATTCACCGCCAGCGTCAACGCCACGGCCGATGGCAAGCTGGCCTCCGTCAACAGCAACTTCTCGCGCGGCAACGCCACCGATGTCGAGCATAGCGGCGCGGCCGGCGTGATCGGATGGAGCCGCTGGGGCAATGGCACGGTCACCTTTGGCGGCTCGCCGATCCCGCTGACCGGAAACCAGGGCATCCACAGCGTCTGGGGCAAGCAGCTGACCAACATGCCGACCACCGGCACCGCGAATTATGCGATGGTCGGCAGCACCCAGCCGACGATCGGCGACGGCTCGGTGGCGCCCGGCACCTTTACCGGCAGCCTGGCGGTCTCCTTCGCGCAGATGAAGGTCGGCTGGGAAGCGAACATCGCGATGGGCGGCACCAATTATGTGTTCAACTCATCGGGCGGCCTCGCCGCTCCTTCGGTGACGCTGGGGACGGATGGGCGCTGGGTGGGATCGTCGGCGCCGGTGGGCGGGATCGGCGGGCGGGCATATGGCTTCCTCGCCGGGGACGGCGCCAGCCATGCCGGGATGAGCTATTTCCTGCCGACCACCAGCAATGGTGCCGCGACCGGCATCATTTCCGGAGTCGCCGCATTCGCCAAGCAATAGGCCGTTGCCCGGCAGTGAAAAGTCACTGCCGGGCAACGCCTTGCAGCAGTTAATGGACAATTCCTCGACATCGCTGCACAGACTTGAACATGGGGGCGGGAGCAACGGCAGTTTCGGATCGGCCAATTCGGCGGCCCCAGCGCCGGTTGCTCGAATTGTCGCTGCTATCGCTGCTCGCCATCGCTATCGTGGTCATCACCACGCTCCGCCTACCGATCGCCGATATCAAGGCAGTGCGCCATGACAATGTCCGTCTGGCGCTGAGCCATCCCGGCGGCACCGAACTTCTCCGCCGCGATGCGCCGCTGACGATCGCGCCACAGGGTGGTGCGCCGATCACCTTGCGCGCCGATACGCTGATCGACGGCATCGTGGCGCAGGGCAGCCGCGCGCAGAACCGGCTGTGGTGGCAAAAGCGCGATGCGGTTGCCCGGGCGCTGGCCGCGGGCCCGGTGACGGTGCGCTTTGCCGATGGCCGGAGCTTCGTCGCGACCAGCCGGGCACGGCGCCTAGGCGATCTCACTGGCGGCTTCTGGGCGGCGCTGGCGACGGGACTTGCCGGGCTGCTGTGCGGCCTGTCGATCCTGGTGCTGCGCCCGCGCAACAATGCCGCGCGCACTTTTGCGGTGATGAGCGTCGGCCTGTTCGGCGTCGGCTGCACGCTGGCCGCGGGCTATGACCCGCTATTGCTGGGCGACACCTATCGCCTGCTGATGCTCGTCAATCATGCCTGTGTGCAGATCTTCTCGGCGGCTATCCTCATGCTATTCTGCCGCTTCCCGACGCCGTTGGTGCCGCGCTTCCTGATATGGTCACTGGGAATAGCGGCGGTGGTGCTGACCATCATCGATGTCGCCGATCTCGCGGCCGATACGATCGCGATGCTGTTCGCATCGATCATCGTCGAGTTCCTCCTGTTCGTGTCGCTCCTGATCGGTCAAGGCTGGGCGGTGCGCAAGGATCCGGTCGGCTCCGCGGCGATGCGGCTGATTGGCTTGTCCGCCATTATTTCCTCGGCGCTGCTGGTGGCGATGGTCATCCTGCCGATGCTGATCGCCGGTGCCCCGTTGATCAGCGACGCCATCGCTCTCCCGCTCCTGCTCGTCATCTATGCCGGGCTGGGCGCGGCGATCGCGCGGCATCGCCTGTTCACCGTCGATGGCTGGGCGCCCGGCATGCTGCTTTCGGTATCCGCGGCGATCGCGGTGACTGCGGTCGACCTTGCCATCCTTGCGCTGGCGGCGGGATCGCAGGGTATCGCTCTGCCGATCGCGATCGTAGCGGTCGCGCTCATCTATCTGCCGCTGCGTCAGGCGATCACCCGGCGGGTCGATCGCAGGCGCAACGCCGCCGCCCAGCACGGCCTGCGCCTCGCCAGTGAGATCGCTTTCGCGCTCACATCACAGGAGCGTGCGGTGCGCTGGCGCAGCGGGCTGGAGGAGACATTCGATCCGCTAGAGGTGGCCGACGATCCCGCACCGGGTACACTGCCGAGTGTGGCCGAGGATGGCGTCGCGCTCCGCCTGCCCCGTATCGGCGATATGCCCGGCCTGATTCTGCGGTACGCCCAGCGCGGTGCGCGCGACTTCGACGCGATCGACGTGGCGCAGGCTCGCGAGGTGATCGACGCGATCGCCGCGCTGATGGGTGCGCGCGATTCCTATGTGCGCGGCGTCGCCGAGGAACGGGCGCGGATCACCCAGGACTTGCACGACGACGTCAGCGCTCGGCTGCTGACCAGCCTGCACCGCGAAGACGCCAATATGATGCGCCGCGACGTGCGCGAAGCGATGGCCGATATCCGCGCGATCGTGACCAGCGGCGGCGACGCCTGGCGCGTGCTCGATGACGTGATCGCCGACCTTCGTTTCGAAACGACCAACCGGCTGGAAGCGCACGGCATCGCCGTCGACTGGCCGTTGGAGACGATCGGCCTGGCGGGGCAATTGGTCGATTCCGGGACCACCAGGCACTTGATTTCGATCGTCCGCGAACTCACCAGCAACATCGTCCGGCATGCGGGCGCCGGTCATGTTGCGGTCGATATCTCGATCGCCGCGAGCCAACTCTCGTTGCGCCTCCGCGATAACGGCGTGGGCGTGGATCCCGCCAGCGACTGGGGCAACGGGCTGACCAATATCGCGCGGCGCGCAGCGCTGCTGAACGGGGCTTTCCAGATCCGCGAGGCGGATGGTGGCACGATGGCTCTGCTCGAAATTCGACTGATGCGTGATGAAAGACCGGCGGACGTCATCGATAATGACAACCGTAGCCGCACCCAAGCATGACGCTTCGCCACGACGCTCCAAAATGGTAGCGCAAATGGCTTGTGAAGGCGATGTGAAGTTCCTCGGCTCCACCAATTCTATTTGAGATCATTAGATAATTTTAGTGGGGGATTCGAATTCCACCATATCATCTATTCTACGATCATTTGATTGTACTGGCTAAAATTAGGCTGCACATATGGGCTTAGTCACATCGCCTCCCAATTTTGCTTCGATCAACGCCGTTTGCTCACCTCAAAAAATGCACACATCCCTCTGAGTTCGCTACTTAGCTTTGCTTGATTCGGAAATGGCAGGCTTGTGCCCTAATTTCGGTCGTTGAGTCCGCCAATCGCCCGCCTCGACAGCGGTCATTCTTTCATCTCGTCAGCAGGGAGCGCTTTGCGAAACGCATTGCCGTGAAAATGACGGCGTGGAAGATGCTTGGGGCAACGCCAAGATCTCTGGCGAATTACGCTCTCAGCGAATGGCGATCGCCTAGGTCCTTGGCATCGCGCTCGCGGCGGACAGCCTGTCCCAAAAGCCGATGCTGCGCAGTGAATCGATCAGCGCGGCTGCATCCTGCTTTGCCAGCTTTGGCAGCGGCAGGCGGCAGTCCCCGAGGCCATGGCCGAGATGAACCATAATGGCCTTCTGGGCGGGGATCGGCGGATAGCGCAGCAGGATGCGGACCATCTCGATCAGGTGCGCCATACGCTCGCGCGCCTCGTCAATCGCGCCGGCCTCGAACGCTTCGATCACTTGCAGATAAAGCGGCGCCGCGAAATTATAGGTGCTGCCAATCGCTGACCGCGCCCCCGCGGCGAGTGCCGGGAGCAGCATCTCGTCCAATCCGAACAGCACGTCGAACCGGCCACCGGCAACGCCGCGGCAAGCCTGATATTCCCACAGGGTCGGCGCGGTATATTTGATGCCGGTAAGGTTGGGGATGCTTTCCCCGGCCAGTTCGAGGAAGCGAACCATGTCGAGGCTCACCGCGGTCAGCGCCGGGATGTGATAGTAATAAAAGGGCAGGGCTGGCGCCGCCTCGGCAATCGCGCCGATCGTCTCGACCAAAGTCTCGACCTTGTCGGGCTTGAAGTAGAAGGCGGCGACGGCGGATGCCGCATCGGCGCCGATCTCGGCCGCATGTGCGGTAAGCGCCTGTGCGGTGCGGATGCTGGGATGGCCGACATGGACGAAGATCTTGAGCCGGCCCGCCGAGGCACGGACCCAGGCCTCTGCCACTGCCATGCGCTCGGCCTCGGTCATGTTTGGGCCTTCGCCGTTCGAGCCGCAGACAAAGGCGCCGCTTACCCCTGACGCGACGAGATGATCGGCCAGTGCGGGAATGCGCTCGAGGGCGAGATCGCCGCGCGCATCGAACGGTGTGAACGGGGCGGCATGCAGCGCCGGTTTTGGCTGGTGATCGGACGACATCGCACTCTCCCTTGCCGCGGATAACGGTTCCGCGAATCCATGTTGTCGTATCGACTAGCATTGACGTGCTACTTGTCAAACGCGCATAAAATGGTGATTTAGCTAGTAACAGCGCGTCACGAATCGCGAATGGGGAGGATAAATAGTCTCAATGTCATCTTCATTGCATCCAGAGGGGCCTTTGTCAGCGCAAGCCGCGCTCGATTGGCTCGCGGGACTCGAAAAATTCGGCAATGTTCATGTCGCGGGCGAAAGCGGCGCGCTTTCGGCGGGCATTTATTCGGCGATGCGGCCGTCGCCGCAGCTGATCTTCTGCCTTGATGGGCAAGTGACCTATTGGGTGCGGCGTGAAGGGCGCCCGGCGCGGCTGACGCTGGCGGCAGGGGATGCGCTGGTGCTGCCCGGCGGGGTATGGATCGCGCTCGATCCGGTCGCGTCCTATCGTACCTTCGGCGTCTCGCTGTTTCCTGAAATGCTGCATTGCTATCTGGTCCAGCCTGGCCAGCCCGGTGCCGCGCACCCCACCGGCGGCAAGTCTCGATCGTTCGACGAGTTGCGCGACAACACCGTCCAGGCCGAAGCGGCGATCGCCGCCAGCTCGTTCGAGCGGATCGACTATATCGACGAGATCGATCGCCCAAGCGCGCCCGATCACACCATCGACCAGCTGGTCGCGACGCTGGCGATCAATGCCGGGCGCAGCACCACCGATCCGCTGATCAATCACATCCTCAAGGCATTGGTGCTGCGCGTGCGCGAAACGGTGCTGGCGGTGCAGCAGCCGGCCGGTTCCAAGGCCGAGGCGACCTACAACCGCATCCGCCGCTTCGTCATCGCTAATTGCGATCAGCCGCTAGATCGCGAGCAGATCGCCGCCGCGGCCGGGGTCCATCCGCGCCACGTCTCCAATCTGTTCAATCGCTTCAGCGAGGAGACGCTGAGCCAGTTCCTGCTGCGCGCCCGCCTCGAACGGGCCCGCCGGCTGCTTGCCACCTCGGATAATTCGGTGACCGAGGTCAGCGAGATTTGCGGGTTCGCCGGTGCTAACCATTTCGTCCGCGCCTTCCGCCAGCGCTTCGGTGCGCCGCCGGGCCGATTCCGCAACGCGACCGCGCGCTTTGCCGACCGTGCTTCCTGATCCACCAAGAAAGATCGTTCTTCCGCATGCAACATGCCCAGCACAACAATACGCCCGCGCCGTTCAGCTTTCCCGGCGGGCTCGATGACCTCAAGGCGCAGGTGCTCGTCGTCGGCGCCGGTGCCGCCGGCGTATCGGCGGCGATCAGCGCCGCGCGCACCGGCGCCGATACGGTGCTGATCGAAGGCGCAGGGTTCCTCGGCGGGATCTCCGCGACCTTGCCGTGGCTCGGCTTCCACGACCGCGAATATCGCCAGGTGGTCAAGGGCTTCGCCGCCGAATGCGTCGATCGCCTCGCCGCCAGTGGCCATGCCAGCGGCTATGTCTTCGATCCCAAATGCGGGTCGCTCGCCAGCCTCGACAGCCATATGTGGAAGTGTCTCGCGATGGAGCTGGCCCAGGCCGCGGGGGTACGGGTGCTGCTCCATACCCAATGCGTCGACACGATCCGTGAGGGCGATCGCATCGCCGGGGTCATTGTCCACCACAAGAGCGGCTTCCAGCGCATCCTCGCCGATGTCACGGTGGATACCAGCGGCGACGGCGATGTCGCCGCGCGCGGCGGCGTCGATTGGGAAAAGGGGCGGACAGCCGACGGGCTGGTCCAGGCGCCGACCCTTGTGTTCCGGCTGGGCGGGCTCAACCGCACCGCGTTCGTCGCGGCCTGCAAGGATCCGGCGAACATCTACCGCGAATGGTTTCGCGAAAATCCCGCGCTGTTCGACAAGTTCACGTCGCATCTCGATAGCATCTCGACTTTCGTCCTCGGCGGGTTCGCCGCGTTAATCGAGCGGGCGCGGGCGGCGGGCGACTTCCTGTCCCCGCAGACGCGGATCGTCGGGGTCAAGACCCATGCCGATGACGAGATTTCGGTGGTGATGACGCGAGTCCTCGGGCTCGACCCGACCGATGTTCAGAGCATGTCGAATGCCTATGCCAAGGTGTATGAGCAGATCCCGCCGCTCGTCGCCTTCTTTCAGAAATATGTCCCGGGCTGCGAGCAGTCGCGGCTGGTCGAGATCGCGCCGATGCTCGGCGTGCGCGAGAGCCGGCGGATCATGGGCGACCATGTCCTGACGATGGAAGAAATGGTCGAGGGCGTCCGCCATCCGGACGGTGTCGCGATGGGCGGCTATCATATCGATATCCACCGGCCCAAGGGCACGTGGGTCGAGAGCCACAATGTCCAGGCCTATACGATCCCGCTGCGCAGCCTGATCGCCCGCGATGTCGACGGGCTGATGATGGCCGGTAAGTGCATCAGCGCCACCCACGAAGCGATCGCCGGCACCCGGGTGATCCCGATCTGCATGGCCGAGGGCGAGGCTGTCGGCGTCACTGCCGCATTTGCCGCCCTGCACGGCAGCGATGTCCGCAGCGTATCGGTATCGGCGGTGCAGGACCGGCTGATCGCCACCGGCGCCGAGCTCGGCCAGAGCTTGGGCGGACCCAACCACGCCGCGATCGAGTCATTCGGCCAGCTGCCGATGGAAGAGCCGCCGACCGAGGGCGATTGCGATCCGGTCTCGGCCTCCGAAACCGCCTGGGTGTGATGCCCGCGGACAAGGACCGGAAGCCGGGAGACCGGCTCGGCAACAAGGAGTTGCTCGGCTTCGCGGTCGGCGGGTTGCCGCTCAACCTCGGCGTCGAATCGCTCAAGCAACTCGCCTATCCGGTCTACAACATCATCCTCGGCGTGAACCCGGCCGCAATAGGGCTGATCCTGATGATCGCCCGCCTGATCGATGCGTTCCTCGATCCGCTGATCGGCTGGCTCAGCGACAATAGCCGCAGCCGCTGGGGGCGGCGCCGGCCCTATGTGGCGCTCGGCTCGGTGCTCTGCGGGCTGACCTTCCCGCTGGTCTGGTTCGTCCCCGCCGACACCACCGAGACCCATGCCATCGCCTATTTTGCGGCGACTGCCTTCCTCTATTACCTCGCCGTCAGCGTCTATCAGGTCAGCTACATGACGCTCGGCATGGAACTGACCCCGGACTATGCCGAGCGCACCCGGGTGATGGCCTCGCGCACCGTGTTCGGAGCGACGTCCGGGTTGATCCTCGCCTGGGTGTTCCGCATCGCTCAGGCCGACATGTTCAGCGATCCGCTCACCGGCATGCGAGTGGTCGGGATGGTACTCGGCGGCATCTTCATCGCCACCGGCGTGCCTGCCGCGCTGGCCAGCCGCGAACGCTATCACAAGCTCGCCGAGACCCAGGAAAAGCAGCCGGTGCTGCGCTCGCTGACCGGGGCGTTCCGCTACAGCTCGTTCCGCATCCTGATGGTGCTGACCCTGGTGATCGTGTTCTGCACCCAGTCGGTCAACGCGCTCGGCGTCTATGTCACGACCTATTATGTCTATGGCGGCGACATCAAGGCCGCCGCGACGATGACTGCCTGGTACGGCACCGTCACCCTGTTCGCGACCTGGGCTGCGCTGCCGATACTGACCTGGGCGGCGCGGCGCTGGGGCAAGACCCGCGCGCTGGCGGTGACGATGGCGGTCGGCTGCCTCGGCGCGATCCTGAAATGGTTCCTGTTCCAGCCCGAGTTCCCCTACGCCCAACTCGTCGTCGCCTGCTTCGTCGCGCCCGCCAACGCCGGTTTCTGGGTGCTGGTGAACGCGATGAAGGCGGACATGTGCGACTGGGACGAGCTCAAGACCGGGCTGCGCCGCGAGGGCATGTTCGCCGCGGTATCGGCTTGGCTGCAGAAGCTGGCAGCGGCGATGACCTTCTCGTTCGCCGGCTTCGTGCTGGTGTGCACCGGCTTCGACCAAGCCAAGGGTGGTGCGCAGGCATCCGATACGCTGCTCCACATCCGCATCGTCTTCGCGTTCGTGCCGGCGGCGGCCTACATCCTCGGGATCGCGATGCTGCGCTGGTACCCGCTGTCGCCGACAGTGATGACCGAGGTCCGCGCCGAGCTCGAGGCCAAGCGCGCCGCAGTCTGACCCAACCCAATCACGTGACTATGGAGAGTATCGGATGAGCACATCCAGCGAAGCCAGCGCGGACATTCTGATTGTCGGCGCCAGCCTTGGCGGCGTGGCGGCGGCGCTGGCTGCGGTGCGGCGCGGGCGCAGCGTGATCCTGACCGAGGAGACTGCATGGATCGGCGGCCAGGCGACCACTCAGGGCGTGCCGCTCGACGAGCATCCCTGGGCCGAGAAATACGGCATCACCCGCAGCTATGCTGAGTTCCGCCAGGGCGTCCGCGACTATTACCGGCAGCATTATCCGCTGAGCCGCGCGGCCCGGGCCGATCCCTATCTCAATCCCGGCGCCGGCTGGGTCAGCAAGCTGTGCTTCGAGCCGCGCGTCGGCCTGGCGGTGCTCCACGCGATGCTGGCACCGCACATCGCGGCGGGGCGGCTGCGCATCTTCACTCGGCATCACCCCGTCTCGGTTTCGGTCAGCGGCGATCGCATCGACGCCGTGACGCTGCGCAATACCGAGACCGGCGAGGACCGCCTTTTCACCGGACGCTACGTGATCGACGCCACCGAGCTTGGCGACCTGCTCGAACTCGGCGGCGTGGAATCGGTGATCGGTGCGGAATCGCGCGACGAGACCGGTGAGCCGCTCGCAGTCGAAGGTCCGGCCCAGCCGCACGAGCAAATGGTGTTCACCCATATCTTCGCGCTCGATCATCTGCCCGGCGAGAACCATGTCATCGACAAGCCGGCCGGCTATGATTTCTGGTTGAAGCAGACCAGCCATCGCGGCGACTATCCCAAATTCACCTTGCCCGATCTGCTGGCGGCGAAGCACGATCATTTCGGCCGGCCGGTGGCGGCGGATCGCTATACCGCCAGCACCTGGAGCTTTCGCCGCAACCTCTACAAGGGCAATTTCGAGCCGGGCGCCTTCCCCAGCGACGTCACCGTCGCGATCTGGCCGCTCAACGAATATCATCTCGGCGTACTGTGCGGGGTTTCGCCCGAGGAGCGCGCCAAGCATCTCGCCGCCGCGCGCGAGCTGAGCCTCAGCGCGATCTACTGGCTGCAGACCGACGCCCCCAATCCCGGCACCGGCAATACCGGCTATCCCGGCCTGCGCCCGCGCGGCGATGTGTTCGGCACTGCAGATGGCTTGGCGCAAGCGCCGTACATCCGCGAATCCCGCCGCATCCGCGCCGAATTCACCGTGCTCGAACAGCATTTCCGCACCGATCTCGATCCGACCCGCGAGGGCCCGGTCCATTATCCCGACAGCGTCGGGCTGAGCGGCTACCGCGTCGATATCCACAAGCCGACTGCGCCGGGCCAGCCGTCGATCACGCTGGCGATGCACGGCAAGCACTGGATCCAGCAGATCCCGCTCGGCGCGCTGATTCCGGTACGCGTCGAGAATCTGCTCCCCGCCTGCAAGAACCTCGGCGTCACCCATGTCATGAACGGCGCCTTCCGCATCCATGCCACCGAATGGAATATCGGCGAGGCGGCGGGATCGCTCGCCGCCTTCTGCCTCGATCGCGGCGAAAGCCCGCGCGGCGTGCGCAATCGCCCGGCATTGCTCGGCGATTTTCTTCAATCGCTCGAGCGGCAGGGCATCGAGCGCGAATGGCGCAAGATGGCGCCGGCCAGCTCCTATCACAGCCACCACAAGAACGAGCTCGGCGACGAGGATCGCTTCTATTTCGGCGAAGCCTGGCGGCTGTGAAGCCAAGTCAAAATTACCGCTAAGGCAGCATCATAGTATAAAGGTGCTGTTTTGGAAATTGCCAATAAATCAAGTAATATTGAGCTAGAAAATCGGAATACCGATTCGTTTTGAGAGGAATATAGGCTGTATGTCATCATCATTGCACAAAAGGGCGTCGAACGCCTTTTCTGCGGCAGGACGCTGACCTCAGCAGCAACATCATCACGGCACCCGGCGGACCTGAAGACATGGCTGCCGCTTCACGGTGCATCACGACCAGGGAGAGGGATTATGAAATCATCGTTCAAGCGCGCATCGCACTTCGCCGGCAGCAAGCAGCTCCTGCTCTGCGCCAGCGCTGCCGCCGCGCTGCTCGCCGCCACCCCGGCTTTCGCGCAGGACAGCACCCCGGTCACCGAGGAGCAGGATGAGGGCATCACCGTCACCGGCATTCGCGCCTCGATCGCCCGCGCTGCCGAGATCAAGCGCAACTCGGTCGAGATGGTCGATGTCATCAGCGCCGAGGATCTCGGCAAGCTGCCCGACACCAACATCGCCGAAGGCCTGCAGCGCATCACCGGCGTCCAGATCCAGCGCGTCGGCGGTGAAGGCAATGGCTTCCAGATCCGCGGCGCCACCCAGAACCTGACCCTGGTCAATGGCCGCGAAGTCGCACCGGATGCCGATACCGCGAGCACGCCGGCACCGATCCGCCAGGTCAATCTGTTCAACTATCCCAGCGAGATCTTCAGCGAGGTGCGGGTCTACAAAAGCCCTGCTGCCAGCCTGATCGAAGGCGGCGTCGGCGGCACGGTCGATCTGCGCATGCCCGATCCGCTCAAGGCACCGGAGCGGATGGCCGCCGGTGCGCAGTTCGGGCGCTACAGCCTGCAGGACAAGAATGCCTATGGCGGCTCGTTCCTGGCCTCGCGCCGCTTTCTGGGCGACACCCTCGGCGTCGTCGTTGGTTTCACCTATTTCAAGCGCTCGGTGACCACCGACGCCTATAGCGGCAGCAACTATACCCGCCTCAATACGCTTGACGTAACCGGCGACGGGGTTGCCGATCCCAACGTCGTCATCCCGCTCAACATGACCTATAATCGCGAGCTGAGCCAGCGCGAGCGCTTCACAGCCAATGCGCTGGTCGCGTGGCAGGCGTTCGACACGCTGCGCTTCAATCTCGAACTATCCTATGTGAAGCAGTCGAACCCCCGCGCGCGCAGCTTTATCGGCTTTAACTTCACCTCGGCGCAGTCGCCGCTGCCGGCCGCGGCCGCCACCACTGCCAAGGAAGCCGATGGCAGCACGACCGTGCTCGCCGGCACCTTCCGCAACGTCAACGTGACGCAGGACGCGCTCAACCAGGACGATGATCGCAACCTCTACACCGCCGCACTCGGCTCGGTGTGGAACGCGACCGACCGGCTGACCGTCAGCGCCGAACTCGGCCGCTCCTGGGCCAAGGTCGATCAGTTCGCCAACGTCTATCAGCTGACACAGAGCAGCAATGTCACCGCAGCGTTCGACATCCGTCCCGAAGTGCCGACGATCAAGATCGTCACCGGTGGCAGTATCACCGATCCGGCGGCGTACAAGGCGGCGGTGGTCAATGTCCGCAAGACCGGCAACAGCCCCGATACGCGCCAGGGCCGGCTCGACCTTGCCTATGATCTCGATGGTTTCGTCGACAAGATCCTGATCGGCGGGCGGATCACCCATTCCAAGTTCGACTCGGTCAATCTCAACAACCGGTTCGCGAGCACCTTCCCGATCGGTGCCACCGTGCCGGCGACGCGCTTCCCCAATTATATCGAGCAGCGCAATCTCACCAATTTCATGGGCGGTGCGGGCAAAGATGCGCCGACTTCGTTCATGGTCACCAGCGTCGCCGGCAACGAAGCGGCGGGCACGCAGCTGCTGCGCGACTATGGCGACAACCGTACGCTGCAACCGATCCCCGCCTCAAACTATCTGGTCATCGAAGACACGCGAGCCGCCTATGCCCAGCTCGACTTCGGGACGACGCTGCTCGGCCATGCCTTTTCCGGCAATGTCGGCCTCCGCTATGTCCATACCGGCCTCAATTCCTCAGGCTCGGCGGTGCTTAGCAGCGGCGCCGTACAGCCGATCCGCTTCCTCAACGACTATGACGACTGGCTCCCCAGCCTGAACCTGAAATGGGATCTGGGCGATAAGCTGCTGGTCCGCGGCAGCGTTGCCAAGGTCATGGCGCGTCCGGCGATCACCGCGCTCAGCGCCGGCACCACCGTGTCGTTCGGGGTCGGCGGGCTCAACCAGGCGACTAGCGGCCAGCCTTTGCTCAAGCCGTTCCGCGCCACCCAGTACGATCTCGGCATGGAATATTATTTCGGCGATGGCGGCTATGTGTCGGGCGCGCTGTTCTACAAGGACATCGCCTCGTACGTAACGACCACCACGGTCTCGGGCGCGACGCTGCCCGGCTTCCCCAACATGACCTTCTTCCTCAGCGCCCCGTCGAACGGGCCGGGGGGGCGCAGCAAGGGGTTCGAAGTCGGCGTGCAGCGGTCGTTTGGCTTCCTGACCTCGGCGCTCAACGACTTCGGTGTCATCGCCAACTTCACCTATGTCGATAGCAAGCGCAACGGATCGACGCTGCAGATCGAGAACACCTCGAAGTACAGCTACAACATCATCGGCTATTTCGAGAGCGGACCGTTCCAAGTGCGCGCCGCGTATAATTGGCGCAGCTCGCAATATCTCGGGCTGTCGCGCGGCTTCGATATTTACGCGCAGGCGCGAGGCCAGCTCGATGCCTCGGCGAGCTTCGACATCACAGATGGCATCAGCCTAACTGTCGATGGCAACAATCTGCTCGAGACGCCGCAGGTCAACTATTCGGCCTATGAAACGCGCCGCGACAGCTATGTCGTCAACGACCGTTCGATCCTGTTCGGTATCCGCGCGCGCTTCTGATCGTGCGGATCGGCGTCGATTTCGGCGGGACCAAGATCGAGGCGGCGGCGCTGTACGCGGACGGCTCCCTGGGGGTCAGGGTCCGCGTGCCGACCCCCGCCGCCTATGATCTAGCGCTGGCGGCGGTGCGCGAAGTGGTAGCGCGGGTCGAGGCCGCATCGGGGCCGGTTGCGCAGATCGGCGTTGCCATGCCCGGTACGGTCTCGCCGCGTACCGGCACCGTGCGCAACTCGAACGCTTTGTGCCTCAATGGCCGGCACCTCGAAGCCGATCTGGCGGCGGTGCTGCATAAGCCCGTGCGGATCGCCAACGATGCCAATTGCTTTGCGATATCCGAAGCGCAGGACGGCGCTGGAGAAGGCGCGCGGGTGGTGTTCGGGGCGATCCTCGGCACCGGCTGCGGCGGCGGAGTGGTGGTCGATGGCAGGTTGCTCGGCGGCGCCAACGGTGTGGCGGGCGAATGGGGGCACAATCCCTTACCGGCCACCAGCGCCGCGCCGGTGCGCTGCTGGTGCGGGGCCGACGATTGCCTAGAGACGTGGATTTCGGGATCGGGTCTGAGCCGCGATTTCCGGGAGCGGAGCAGTCGTGAGGCATCGGGGCAGGAGATCGTCAGCGCCGCGGCTGCGGGAGATCAAGAGGCGGGCGCGGCGCTCGATGCCTATGTCGATCGGCTCGGCCGGGCATTGGCCGGCGTCGTCAATCTGATCGACCCGGATGCGATCATCCTCGGCGGCGGCATGTCCAATGTCGGGCAACTCTATGAACGGCTGCCGGATGCAGTGCGGCGGCACGTGTTCGGTGGCGAATGGGAGGCGCCGATACGGCCGGCGCGCTGGGGCGACAGCTCGGGCGTGCGCGGTGCGGCGCGGCTATGGTGATGGGGAGAAGCAATATGGCGATGCGATTCATAGCGTCGGCCGCGGCGGCAATGCTATTGCTCGGCGCGCCGGTGGCACAGGCGCAGCTTGCGATCGGGCATGATATTCAATTGTTGCTCGACGATCATGTCATCGCAAGCCGCACCGGCCTTTCGAAAGTGCAGGAGCGTCCCGGCACCGGCCAGATCGTGCTGCGCGCCGATGCGCCGTGGGAACAGCGCGTCTTCTATCCGACGGTGATGCGGCTACCGAACGGCGTGTTCCGGATGTATTACAATGCCGGGCTGATCAGCGATCCGACCTTCAACATAATTTCCATGGCCGAGAGCCGCGACGGCGTGCATTTCCGCAGGACGCCAGCGGACAACATCGTCTTCCGCGACGCGCATGGCCCGAGCTTCGCCTATGATCCTCGCGACGGCGCCGCGCCGTGGCGGATGGTCTATTTCGGCCCGAACAACGGCATGGGCGCGGCAACCTCTCGCGACGGCACCAACTTTGACCCGGTGGCTTCAAATCCGATCCTGATCAACAAGGCCGACACCCAGCAAAGTGTCGTCTGGGATCCGGCGGTCCGCAAATGGGTGATGTTCACCCGCTATTGGGAAAAGCCGGCGGATGGCCGTGCTGCCTGGCCGTGGTTCAAGAACGAGATCCGCTCGGTGGCGCGCAGCGAAAGCAGCGATTTCATCCATTGGTCGCCGCTCGAAGTCGTGATCCGGCGCGGCCGCGAGGATCCGGCGCTGAGTGACTTTTACGGACTGCAGGTGACGATGCGTCACGGCGTGATGATCGGGCTACTCTGGACTTCGGACTGGGACGATACCAGCGGGCGGCTGGGGCGGCAGCGTGCCCAACTCGTCGTCTCGCGCGATCACGGCCGCACTTGGAGCCGCGTCGATCCTGAAACCATGTTCTTCGATCTCGGCGCGCCGGGCAGTTTCGACAGCAAGATCGTCTGGCCGAGCAGCATCGTCACCGCCGGCGACCGCGAACTGATCTATTATCTTGCGGCCAATCGCGATCATGGCGCCGATCCGATCCCGACCTTCCCGCGCGACAAATACAGCATCGGCGTGCGCACGATCGCGCGCGACCGCTTCGTCGCGCTGGTGGCAGGCGACACCGAGGGGCGTCTTTCAACCCGGCAGGTTATCGTTCCGTCGATGCCGGAGCTGCGCCTCAACGCGAAGGTGCAACCCGGCGGCTATTTGCGGGTATGGGCGACGCGCGCCGACGGGCGGGTGCTTGCGCGAGGAGTCGCTCCCGCGGGCGATCGCATCTCCGCTGCGATTGTCTGGCAGCAGGGTTCGCTCCGCAGCCTAACAGGGCAGCTGGTGACAATCCATTTCGCGTTTCGCAACGCCGCGCTCTACAGTTTCCGCTTGTAGCTTAGTTTCAGGATCGACGTTTCCGCGGAACCGGAGAGATCAGGCTTGGTCCTCACAAGTGCGTGGCATTTTTAGCGCTCTACCAAAGAGCAAAGGCCATGGCAGCTTTCTACCGCCAAAGACCTGATTCCCGACGATCGGCTTTCGGCCCTATGCGGACATTGTAAGTGTTAATTTATAGCGTGCGATTGTGATCGGTTAGATAAACGTCGCTTGATTCGGAGGTGGCAGGTTGCGCCTCAACTCCCGCCGCACTCAACTCGCCAACGTGATCTTAAAAGCCGCCGTACAAAATGGCTTTAAAGGACCGCAGATCTAAAGACCGTGGGAGGCGGTGAAACAAGCATTAAGGGCGATCGCTCGCGAGCTCAGCCCCGTGCGCAAGCGCGGCCAGTTTCGCCCAGACGACTTCAGGATCGAGGCCGCCGCTGCCGACATGGATGCTAAAGCCGCAATCGACCCCGCCGATGACGCGGTCCGCGCCGACTAGGTCGGCATATCGGATCAGGCGCTGGGCGATCAGCTCGGGATGCTCGATATAGGTCGATTGCGGTTCGATCAGGCCGGGGCAGAGGATCTTGCCCTCGGGCACCCCGACTTCCTCGAACAAAGTGAATTCATGCGCGTGGCGCGGGTTGGCGGCCTCGAACAGGATCGTCGCCGGTTTGGCGGTCCATACCAGATCGATGATGTCGGCCAGCGGTACGTCGCAGTGGTGCGGGCCGGGATAATTGCCCCAGCACAGATGCATGCGAAGCCGATCGGCGGGGATATTGGCCAGGGCGTGATTGAGCGCCGCGATATGCATGCCGATCCGCTTGCGGAATTCGGGCAGCTCGAGATCGGTATATTGGACGTGCCGGCCCATCGCCAGATCGGGGCAATCGACCTGCAGGGTGATCCCGGCGGCGGCGATCGTCTCATATTCGTGGCGCAGCCCCTCGGCGATCGCGAACAGATAAGCCTCGTGATCGGGATAATAGTCGTTCGGGAAGAACAGCGCGGTGACGCCCGGCGAGGCTGCGCTCATGAAGGTCTCGCGGCCCTGCGCCTTGGCGACCAGCCGCTCGGCGTCGATCCGCGGCGCGTCCATATCCTTGACCGCGATCGGGCCGTTGCAGGCCAGCGCGCGGCGGCGGGCGCGGCCGGTGTCGCCGAACACCTTGGCCTTGGTCCCAGGATAATCGTCGAGATCCTGGAATGCGTAGGAAGCGCCTTCGCCGCCGAACCCGGTCAGCCGGTCCTGGATATAGGTCGCATAGCTCGGCTTCGACATTTCGCCGTCGCCGATGATGTCGATCCCGGCCTCAACCTGACGCGCGACCATCTCGGCCACCGCCGCGTCGACCGCGCCATCGAGCGCGGCCTCGTCGACCGGCACGCCTTCGCCGCGCGCGAACATCATCTTGGCGAGGGCATCGGGTCGGGGCAGGCTGCCGGTGTGGGTGGTGCGAAATTTGGTGCCCATAGGTCCTCAGTTGATCCTGCTTGCCGGGAGGGCGCGGCCGCATTCCGCAAGGAAGCGGGCTAGCGCCCGATTATAAAGCTCCGGCTGGTCGAGATTGGCGAGATGGCCGGCGCCCGCAATATCGATCCGCTCGGCGCCGAGCGCGCGGGCGATCACACCGGCCACACGGTGGCGCCAGGCGGGCTCCTTCGCGCCGGTCAGAACCAGCGTCGGCGTGACGATGCGGGCAAGGTCGCCCTCACCGAATTCGAACGGATGCGCCGGGGCGGCGAGATCGCGCGCGGCATATTCGGCGACGATATGATCGACGATGGCATTGGCGGGCAGGCCATCGACCTGCATCAGGGGATGGTGGCGCCACAGATAGCGCAGGGTCGGCAGCTCGCCGGCCACCGCCAGCACCGCCATCTGGTTGATCGGCAGATCGCCATCGCCGCCGGGCACGCCCGACAGCGGCGCGCCCTGGACGATCAGTGCCGAGAGCCGCTCGGGATGCTCGGCGGCAAAGGCGAGCGCGATCCGCGCGCCCTGTGACATGCCGGCCAGCGCGAAGCGATCGAGCCCGAGCGTATCGGCGATCGCCAGCAGATCGGCGCTTTCCTCGGTAAGATCAGGCGGTGCGCTAGATTGGCCGAAGCCACGCCGGTCGATGGCGATGACGCGGTACTGCGCGGCCAGATCATGAACCTGTGGCAGCCACATTCGGCGATCGAGCGTCCAGCCATGGAGTAGCAGCAGCGGCGGCCCCGATCCGAGCGTCTCGACCCGGATCGCGCCGCCGCGCACGGCGATATCGGTGGCGGTGCCGCCCAGCCGGGGTTCGCTCAGCATCCTCCCGGCCAGCACTGGGTTCAGGCGGCTTCGTCGTGACGGAAATTATTGTTGGGCGTGTGATCGCCGGCCAGCCAGCGCTTGAGCTCGGCATGGGCCTTGGCGCGATTCTCGGCGTCCTGCTCGAGCGCCGAAGGCGCGTCACAGGTGAATTCGAGGATCATGCCGTTGGGATCGTTGACATAGACCGAGCGGCAATAGCCATGTTCGAGGATATAGGTCTGTGGTGCCTCGAAGCCGGCCTTTTCGATGCGCGCTTCCAGCTCGGCCTGGGTCTTTTTGTCGACGTGCAGGGCGATATGATGGAAGGGCGAGGCCGGCATTTCCGGGCCGAACTCGGCCTGATCGGCGGGATCGGCGAACTGGAAGAAGGCCAGCGCGCTGCCATCGGCGAGGCCGAAGAAGCAATGCGCATAGGTGCGTTCCTTGCCGAACAACATATCGCGCTCGCACCAGGTGGCGAGCAGCGGGAGGCCGATCACGTCCTCGTAGAATGCGCGCGTCTCTTCGAGATTCTTGGTGACATAGGCGGTGTGGTGCAGTCGCCCCGGCAGTCGTGCAGTCATCGATCCACTCCTCAATCGTCTCTTTGCGCATGCGCCGCGAAGCGCAGACCCTAGTCTCGCCGTGCCAAGCGTCTTTGCTCAGCGTGCCAATTTGACTTCGTCACCCGTGCCGTAGCGAATGGGCCAGCACCGGCCAGCGCCGCAGCGCCGCTTCGATCGCGCCAGCAGCCTGGCGGAGCAGCGGCAGGCGGGTGCGGATCAGTTCGACCTGCGAAATGCGGGTGGTCGAGGTCGAGCAATTGATCGCGGCGACGACGACGCGGTCCATGTCGAATACCGGCACCGCCACCGAGACGATGCCGTAATCGAGCTCGTCGAGCGCCGAATCATAACCTTGCTTGCGGATCGCCGCGAAGCGCGCATCGAGCGCGGCGGGATCGGTGACGGTGTTCTCGGTGCGCCGCTCGAACGGGGCGCGGGCGAGGAAGGTGGCGATCGTTTCCGCCGGTTCGAACGCCATCAGCACCTTGCCGAGCGAGGTGGCGTGAAGCGGGAAGCGGGTGCCGACATTGGCGCCGAGGCGAACCTGGCGGCTGGTCGAGACATGGGCGACATAGAGGATATGATCGTCGGAGCGGACCGCGAGCGAAGCGGAATCGCCGGTTTCGTCGCGCAGCGCCTGGAGATGGGGCAGGGCGACCTGCTCGATGTTCATCGACGACAGATAGGCCGATCCGAATACCAGCACCTCGGGGCGGAGCAGGAAGCGGCGGCCATGCTGGGCGATATAGCCGAGCTGGACCAGCGTGTTGAGGCAGCGTCGGGCGACGGCGGGGTTGAGTCCGGTGCGCACCGCGACTTCGCTCAGTGCCATTTCGGGATGGGCCTGGTCGAACGCGCGCAGCACGGAGAGGCCGCGCTCGAGCGTCGATAGATATTCAGGGTCCTTGCTCTCGCGCTCCACCATCCCGGTGGGGCTATCGATCAGCAAGGCCGCGTGCAACTGCACCCTTATTCGGTCGCGTCGAGCACGGCGTCGCGGCCCAGTATCTCGCGGTTATGCTGGCCGATCACCGGCGGCGCGATAACGGCGCTGTCGCGAACGCCATCGAAGCTTAGCGGCGAGCGAATGGTGCGGAAGCGGCCATGTGGTCCCTCCGCCTCGACCAGGAGCCCGAGATGCCGGGCCTGATCGCTGTCGAGCACTTCCTGCGACGACAGGACAGGCGAATTGGGCACTTCGAGCGCGGTGAGCTGCTCGGCCCAGGCTTGGCGCGGGCGGGTGGCGAAGATCGGAGCGAGGGTGGCGACGACCGTATCGTAATTGGCGATGCGCGCTTCGCGGGTGGCGAATTCAGGGCGCGCAAGCATGTCAGGCAGGCCGACCGCGGTGGCGAGATTCTCCCAGAATTTAGCCGGCGACGACATGTGCAGCGCGATCCAGCCGCCATCGCTGCAGGCGAAGACATAGGATTGCGAGACGTGCGGGCGGCTGAACGGTCCCATCACCTGATCGGCGGAGAGGAGATGAGTGAAATCGTCGAGATTGAAGTGCGCCATCGATTCGAGCATCGAGGTTTCGACCAGCCGGCCCTGGCCGGTGCGCTCGCGCTCGTACAAGGCGCCGAGCACGCCATAGGCGGCGTAGAAGCCGGTCATGGCATCGGCGATCGCCGGGCCGACGACGCGAGGATGCTTCGGGTTGACCAGCAGGCGCAGGAAGCCGCTGGCGGCCTGAGCGACGGTATCGAAGGCCGGTCGGTTGCGCGCCGGGCCGCTGGCGCCGAAGCCGGAGATCGACGCATAGATCAACCGCGGATTGATCGCTCGCAGCCGCGCCGCATCGACACCGAGGCGCTCGGCGGCGCCGGGACGGAAATTCTGGATGAAGACGTCCGCCTCGGCGACCAGCGCGTCGAGCGCGGCGAGATCCTCGGGCTGCTTGGTGTTGAGCGTGATCGAGCGCTTGTTGCGATTATAGGTCTGGAAATGCGGGCTGTAGAAGCCGCCCTTGAAGGCACGGAATGGGTCGCCGGTGCCGGGCTGCTCGATCTTGATGACGTCGGCGCCGAGATCGGCAAGCAGCATGCCTGCTGCGGGACCGGTGATGAAGGTGCCCATTTCGAGCACGGTCACGCCTTTGAGCGGTTGCGGCATCCTGTCCCCCTGTGGCGCATCGCAGCCGACGCGCATGTGTTGACAGATCGATAGTTTCTTCGCATATCGAATTCAACTTCGAATTTCGAAGATTTCTCGGGGAGGTGGTTTTTGAGGATTGGCAAGCAGGATGCGCCTTTCACGGCCGTCTCCACCTCGGATGCCACCAGCATCACCGTGCGCGGCCGAGACCTCGTCAGCGATCTGATCGGCGGCATCGATTTCACCAGCTATTTCTGGCTGCTCGTCACCGGAGTCGCGCCCAATGCCGCGCAGAAGCGGATCGCCGACGCGGTATTGGTGGCGATCGCCGAACATGGCTTGGTGCCGAGCGTCGTCGCGGCGCGGATGACCTATGCTGCCGCACCCGAGGCGTTTCAGGGTGCGGTCGCCGCGGGGCTGCTCGGCTGCGGATCGGTCGTGCTCGGCAGCGCCGAGGTGTGCGGTCGCTTCCTCGCGGCGTGCATCGCCGATAGTGACGGTGCGCCTGCCGAAGCGGCGCTGCGCGGCGTGCGCGCGCTGCGGGCCGAGAAGAAGGCGATCCCGGGCATGGGCCATCCGCAGCATAGCGACGGCGATCCGCGCGCCAACCGCCTGCTGGCGCTGGCGGCGGAAGCGGGCGTCTCGGGCAAGCATGTCGAAATGCTGCTGGCGGTGCGCGACGCGCTGCCCGAAGCGATCGGACGGCCGCTGCCGATCAACGTCAATGGCGCGATTCCGGCGGTGATGCTCGATGCCGGCTTCCCGCTGGCGGCGCTGAAGGGTGTGCCGTTGCTGGCGCGGACCGCGGCGCTGATCGGCCATTTGCAGGAGGAATCGGAGCGGCCGATCGGCTTCATCCTCTCGGGCGCGGCAGCCAAGGCAATTGAATATGACGGCGCGCCAGCTAACGCTTGATCGCGCCGCGATCGGCGCGGCCACGCCCGATGTGCCGCATTGGGTGCTGACCCTGCAGTGCCGCGATCAGGTCGGCATCGTCGCCGCGATCACCCGCGTCATCGCCCGAATCGACGGCTTCATCCTCGACAGCCAGCAATATGCCGATCTCGACAGCGGTCAGTTCTTCATGCGGCTGGTGTTCGCGCCGGCTGGGCTGCGCTTCCCTGATGCCGACGATCTCCATTTCACCATCGAGCGGGCCGCCGAGCTGTTCGCGATGCGCTGGCAGCTGAGCCGCAGCGATGCCCGCCCGCGGGTGCTGATCGCGGTGTCGAACGCTTCGCATTGCCTCAACGATCTGTTGCACCGGGCACGGGCAGGGCATCTGCCAATCGAAGTCGCCGGCGTGGTTTCGAACCATGCGAAGCTCGCCGAGATCGCCGACTGGTATCAGGTGCCGTACCACCATCTTCCGGTCGAGGAGAGCAATCGCGACGCCCAGGAAGCGGCGCTACTGGCGCTGTTCGAAGATAGCCGCGCCGATCTGCTGGTACTCGCCCGCTATATGCAGATATTGTCGCCGCACCTCGCCGAAGCGCTGGCCGGGCGCTGCATTAATATCCATCACAGCTTCCTGCCCGGCTTCAAGGGCCAGCGACCCTATCACGCGGCGCACGCTCGCGGAGTCAAGCTGATCGGCGCCACTGCCCATTTCGTGACTCGCGACCTCGATGAGGGGCCGATCATCGAGCAGGCGGTCGAACGTGTCGATCATCGCGCCACGCCCGGCGATCTGGTGCGGATCGGCCGCGATATCGAAGCACAGGTGCTGGCCCGAGCGCTCGGCTGGGTCGCCGAACAGCGGGTATTCCTGAATGGTTTGAGGACCATCGTGTTTCGATAGAGAATACGATCAAAACGGACGCACAGGGGAAACCGGGGCGCAGGGAGAGGGCAAGAAATGGTCGATTTCACTACGGCAACCATGCACCCCGATGAGGGTCGCGAGGCTTGGCTCGACCAGCTCGCTGCCCTGTGCGGGCGCCGCGCGGCGATGCAGTTCGCGCCGGAGCCGTTCAGTGGATCGATCCAGCACCGCGAAGTCGGCGGCATCTCGATCTGCCGCTTCTCGCACAATGTCCGCCAGATCGAGCAGAACAAGCAGCCGCAGAATGACGATCGGTCGCGCTATCTGATGATGATCATGCAGTTGAAGGGGCGCAGCATGATCACCCAATCGGCGAATGACATCGCGCTGGCGGCCGGCGAGATCGCAATCATCGACAGCTTCCGCCCGTTCGTCACCCGGTTCGATGGGTCGATCACCCAGATGATCGCCTATCTGCCCGCCGCCGAGCTGGCGATTGGGCCGGCGTCGAGCGGGCTGGCGCGGCCGTATCGGATGTCGGGGCGCGAAGGGATCGGGGCGCTGGCGCGCTCGACTCTGCTGGCCATCGCCAAATCGGCCGATCAGCTCGCCGACGACGATGCCGATCATGCCCGTCAGATGCTGACCGGGGTGGTGCGGCGGTTGATCGACCGCAACCGGCGCAGCGTCGTCTCGATCGAGCAGGCGCTGCCCGATCGTCGCATTCGCGCCTTTATCGAAGCGCGTCTCGCCGATCCCGAATTGTGCCCGATCCAGATCGCCAGCGGCTGCGGCGTCTCGCTGCGCCGCCTGCACCGTTCCTTCTCGGACACCGAATGGTCGGTTTGCAGCTGGATCCGCCACCGCCGGCTCGAGCAATGCCGCAAGGATCTGCTCGATCCCAGCCAGGATCGGCTGACGATCACCCAGATCGCCTTCCGCTGGGGCTTCAACGACGCCGCGCATTTCAGCCGCAGCTTCCGCGACGCCTATGGCACCGCGCCACGCGACTTGCGCCAGCACGCCGCTTAAGTGTCCCGCTGCAACAAATGTTGCTGGCACGCGCGGGCAAGCGGCCTATCCGAGCCCTCGCTACATCCACACCCTGTCATGCTCGGCCGATCTTAGCGCCGGAGAAAATGATGTGGGAGGGTAAGATGCTCGACAAGGTTCGCCATAAGGCTTTGGGACTGCCGCTGCACTGCGCGGCATCGATGCTCGCATTGGGCGTCGGCATGCTGGCGACGCCGGCGCTGGCACAGGACGCGCCGGCTGAGGCCGCAGCGCCCGCCGACGATCAGAAATATGACGACGACATCGTCGTCACCGCGCAGTTCAAGCAGCAGCGCGTCCAGGACACGCCGCTGGCGATCACCGCAATTTCGGGCGACATGATGGAGAGCCGCGGTGTCCGCGACGTCGCCGAAGTCGCCAAGTCGGTTCCCAACGTGTTCGTCGAGCGCCAGGTCGCCGGCACCGGCGCCGGCGCTAGCGCCTATATCCGCGGCATCGGCCAGTCCGATCCGCACTTCGCCGTCGAGCCGGGCGTCGGCATCTATGTCGACGACGTCTATTATGGCGTGATCTCGGGCAGCCTGTTCGAGACGATGGATCTTGACCGCACCGAAATCCTGCGCGGACCGCAGGGTACGCTGGCCGGCAAGAATTCGATCGGCGGCGCCATCAAGCTCTATTCGACCAAGCCTACCGACGAGACCAATGGCTATGCCGAAGTCGGTTATGGCCGCTTCAACCGCATCAACGCGCGGGTCGCATCGAATTTCAAGATCCTCGACAATCTGTTCGTCCGCCTTTCGGCTTCGAACCGGCGCGCGACTGGCTATCTGACCCGCCTCGATTATGGCTGCGCCACGGGCATCACCACCACCGCGCCGAACCAGCGCACCGACCAGACCTGCAAGATCGGTACCGAGGGCGGACAGCAGGTGTTCACCGCCCGCGCCGCGGTCCGCTGGCTGATCGCGCCGGGGATCGAGAACAACTTCATCATCGACACGATCCAGGACGATTCGGAAAATCCGGCCGGCAAGCTCACCGTCCAGAGCCCGATCTGGGCCGGCACCAACAATTACATGACGCCCAAGGGCAGCTATACCAATTACGCCACCTATACCGGCGATCCGGGCGAGCCGACCCAGTTCAGCTACGATCCGCATACGACGATGCATGGCTGGGGCCTGTCGAACAATCTCGATGTCGATCTCGGCGGCGGCCTCAGCCTCAAGTCGATCACCGGCTATCGCGTCTCGAACACCTATTTCCCGGTCGATCTCGACGTGTCGCCGGCCAGCGTGCTCGATCAGATCTGGCGCCTGAACCACAAGCAGTTCACCCAGGAACTACGCCTTTCGGGCAGCTTCGCCGACAATTTCGTGGAGTGGACCGTCGGCGGCTTCTATTATGACGCCAAGGGCGTGTCGAAGACGCGCCTTAACCTGCGCGGCGGCCTTGCCCTCGGCGGCGGCGGCGTTAACCTCAAGGCGCTGACCGACGATCCGATCAACACCTCGTCCAAGTCGGCGTTCGCCCAGGTCATCGTCCATCCGATCCCGGAAATCTCGCTGACCGGTGCGGTGCGCTATACCAAGGACAAGAAGACCTATCTGTTCCATCGCTATGCCACCAACGGAACGCTGCACCCGACCCTGGGCATCCTCAACAACGTCCAGGGCACTTTCGAGGGCGACCGCGTCGATTACCGCTTCTCGGCGGATTACAAGATCGGCAACAACGCGTTGATCTACGCGCAATATGCCACCGGCTTCAAAGGCGGCGGCATCAACCCGCGGCCTTATTTCGCCAGCCAGGTCGTGCCGTTCGATCCCGAGACGCTCGACAGCATCGAAGCCGGTTTCAAGACCGATCTGTTCGACCGCGTCCTGCGCCTGAACGGTGCCGTGTTCCACAACGAGTTCAAGAACGTCCAGGGCAAGATCAATTCCTGCCCGGCGATCACTCCGGGTGGCGCGGCCGGTCCGTGCGCGGCGGCGACCAATATCGGCGACGCGCGGATCAACGGCGCCGAGCTCGAAGCGCAGATCAACACCGGCGGGCTGCTGATCAACGCTTCGGTCGGCTATCTCGACTTCAAGTACAAGAAGGTGCTGCCGTTCACCGGCGTGACGCTGGGCATGACCAATGTCTACACCCCGGAATGGACGGCATCGGGCGGCATCCAGTATAGCTTCGACGCCGGTGACGCGGGCGAGATCACCCCGCGCTTCGACATCAGCTATCTGAGCGAGACCTATTCGGACGCTGTCAACACGCCGCTGACCCGGATCGAGCCGCGCGCGCTCGCCAATGCCCAGATCATGTGGGACACCAAGAAGGATTGGACCGTCACCCTCGGCGTCACCAACGTCTTCGGCGTGTTCAAGTACATCAACTATTACCAGACGGGCACGCCGGTCTATAACGCCCAGATCGGCCAGCCGACGCGTCCGCGCGAATGGCTGCTGACGGTCAAGCGCAAGTTCTGATGCTCCTGGCCGGCGGCGGGTTCCTCGCTTGCCGCCGGCCGCCTCCGCGCGTTTCGTCACGTCCAGTTAGTGAGTCGCTCGTGTCCGATTCTTCCAGGCTCCTGTTGTGGACTGCGCCGGGCGAGCAGGCGTTGGCGCGCTCACTGGAAGCGCTCGGCATCCCGCTCGATATCGTCCATGACGCCGATGCCGCCACGGCGCGGTTAGGCGAGGCGGATGGGCTGGTGCTTTCCGCGGCGCATCTTTCCAGCCGGTTGGTCGATCACATCGCTACCGATGCCAAGCGGCTGCGCTGGTTGCATCTTACCAATGCCGGTTATGACAATGTCCTTGGGTCGCAACTTCGGAATGGGCTTCGCATAACCTACACCCCCGGCGCCGGCGCCGACACGGTCGCCGAGCACGGCGTCGCGCTGATGCTGGCGCTGGCGCGGCGCATCCCGCAATCGCTCGACAATCAGCGCGTCGCGAACTGGGATTATGGCGTTGGCGCGAGCACCGCCTCGCTGCAGGGGCGCACCGCGCTGCTGCTCGGCTTCGGCCATATCGGGCAGGCACTGGCCAAGCTGCTGCATGCGTTTGGGATGCGGATCGTCGCCGCGAATCGCAGCGGTATCGCGCATCCGCTCGCCGATCTGACGGTGCGGTTCGAGGAGGTGGAGACGTTGCTGCCGGCCAGCGATTTCGTGGTGGTGGCGGCGCCGCTGACGTCGCAGACCGCCAATTTCCTCGATGCCGGGAGGCTGTCGCTGTTCCCGCGTCGGGCCTTTCTGGTCAATCTGTCGCGCGGCGCGATCGTCGATTGCGTGGCGCTGGCCGGACGGCTGGCCGAGGGCGCAATCGCCGGTGCGGCGCTCGACGTCACCGATCCCGAGCCGCTGCCGGCCGGGCACCCGCTCTGGGCGGCGCCGAACCTGCTGATTACGCCGCACACCGCCGCGACCGGCGCGGCGCCCAGCGATTGCGCGCGGCTGATCGCGATTACCACCGAAAATGCGCGACGTTTCGCGCGCGGTGAGCCATTGCTGCACGTCATCGACTGCAGCCTGCGCCAGGCTGCCTGAGGAATTACGGACATGCGCATCACCCGCGCCACCAGCCTCCACGCAGACGGCGGCTGGCGCGCGTTCAGTTTCCTCAAGCTAGAGACCGATGCCGGGCTGACCGGCTGGGCTGAATATACGCAAGGCTTATGGTCGCCGGCGCTGCCGGCGGTGATCGAGGCGCTGGCGGCGCGGGTCATCGGCCGCGATCCGCGCAGCTTTGCGGCGATTGCCGGCGATCTGCATGCCCAGGTGCGGTTCGCGCCGGGCGGATTGAACGCGCAGGCGATCGCGGCGATAGAGAATGCCTGTGTCGATATCGCCGCCAAGGCCGCGGGCGTGCCGGTGGCGCGGTTGTTCGGCGGGCCGTATCGCGAGACACTGCCGCTCTATTGGTCGCATTGCGGCAGTTTCCGTGCCCGCGACGGCGAGTATTTCGAGCGCGTGCTCGGCACACCGCGGCTTGAGACGCTCGACGATATGAAGCGGCTCGGCGAGGAAGCGGTGGCGCGCGGCTTCCGTGCCGCCAAGACCAATCCGATCGCGTTCGGCCCGCAGGGTGCAGTGTTGCTCAACCCCGGCTTCGCGCCCGGTACCGATCCGGCGCGGACCGTCGACGCGGCGACGCTGTCGGCGGTGGCGGCGCAGCTTGAGGCGTTTCGCGGCGGCACCGGTCCCGACTTCGCGATCCTGCTCGATGCTAATTTCGGCTGCACGCCCGAGGGGTTCGTGCGCATGGCCGAGCAGGTCGCGCCGTTCGATCTGCGCTGGTTTGAGGCCGATGTGCACGGGCCCGCGGCGCTTGCCGATCTGCGCGGGCGGATCGCGATGCCGCTCGCCTCGCTCGAGACGATCTATGGGCGCGCCGGCTACCAGCCCCATCTGGCGGCACGGGCGGTGGATGTCGCGATCGTCGACGTGCCGTGGAACGGGATCGCCGAGGCGCTGCGCATCGCCGCGTTGGCTGAGACGCACCAGGTCAATGTCGCGCCGCATAATTTCTACGGGCCGCTCGCCGACCTGATGACCGCCCATTTCTGCGCCGCAGCGCCCAATTGCGAGATCATGGAAATCGAAGCCGACGACGTGCCCTGGAAAGCCGATCTGCTCACTGCCGCGCCGGTGATCGCCGATGGCCGCTTCCATCTGCCCGAAGCGCCCGGCTGGGGCGCCGACGTCAATGAGGATGCGGTCGCCGAACATCCCTGGACGCGCGTTTGATGTCGCTTGAACCGCTGTTTCAGCCGATCACCTTCGGCAATCTCACGCTCCCCAACCGCTGGGTGATGGCGCCGATGTCGCGCTATGCTTGCCCTGATCGCGTGCCGACGCCCGAGCTTTCCGCCTATCATCGCCGCCGTGCCGAGGGCGGGGTCGGGCTGATGATGACCGGCGGCTGCGCTATCGACCGGATCGAGGCCAATAATTCGCCGGTGCTCGCCGATTTTCGCGCCGTGTCGCAGCCGGCGTGGGAAGATCTGGTCACCGAGACGCATTTGGCCGGTGGGCATATCTCGCTGCAGATGTTTCATGCCGGCGGCCGCTTCAACCGCGAGCCGTGGTGGCGGCCGGCGCCGTTGGTGAGCCCGTCGGGGCTGGGCGGGCCTGATTTCGTCGTCGGCGAGCCGCTGAGCGACGAGGCGATTGCTGACATCATCGCCGGGTTCGGTGAAGCGGCGGCGGACGCCAAGCGGATCGGCTTCGACGCGGTCGAGATTCATGGTGCGCATGGTTTCCTGATCGACCAGTTCTTCTGGGACCAGACCAACAAGCGCGGCGACCGCTGGGGCGGGGTGCATCTCGGGGATCGGCTCGAATTCGCGCTGGAGATCTACCGCGCCGCGCGCGCCGCGGTCGGGCCGGACATGCCGGTATCGTTGCGGATTTCGCAGTGGAAGGAACAGGATTATCTCGCCCGGCTCGCCGAAACCCCCGACGCGCTGGCGGCATGGGTCGGGCCGTTTGTCGATGCCGGGGTCGATTATATCAGTTGCTCGCAGCGCCGCTTCTGGCAGCCGGAATTCGAAGGTTCGGACATGAATTTGGCTGGCTGGGTCAAGAAGGTAACCGGCGCGCGGACGATGGCGGTCGGATCGATCGGGCTGGACCGCGACGTCACCGCCTCCTTTGCCGGCGACAGCGCCGTGCCGGCGCCGCTGACCGGGCTGGTCGAGATGTTCGAGCGCGGCGATTTCGATCTGGTCGGGCTCGGCCGTGTTCTGCTCGCCGATCCGCACTGGATCGAAAAGGTGCGCGAGGGCCGCTTCTCCGAGTTGATCCCGTTCGACGCCAACGCCGCCAATGTGGTCTGGTAGGGTATGCTGACCGGACCCGATCATCTCGAGGAACTGGCGGGCAAGCGCCTGCCGCGCTTCCTGTTCGATTATATTCGCGGCGGATCCTATGGCGAGGAGACATTGCGCGCCAATCGCGGCGCGCTGGGCGAACTCAAGCTCAAGCAGCGGGTGATGCGCGATGTGTCGCACATCGACACGTCGATGTCGCTGTTCGGCCAGGCGGCGTCGCTGCCGTTCGGACTGGGACCGGTCGGGCTGGCGGGCATGTGCGCCCGGCGCGGCGAGGTCCAGGCAGCGCGTGCGGCGGAGGCGGCAGGGGTGCCGTTCTGCCTGTCGACCGTGTCGGTCTGCGATGTCGGCGAAGTCGCGGCGGGCACGACCAAGCCGTTCTGGTTTCAGCTCTATATGATCCGCGACCGCGCCTTTCTCGCCGATCTCCTCCACCGCGCCGCCGAGCATTGCAGCGTGCTGGTGTTCACCGTCGATATGCCGGTGGCGGCGCTGCGTTACCGCGATTTCCGCTCGGGCATGTCGGGCGCGCCGGGGCTCAAGGGCCAGTTGCGGCGGGCGATGCATGCGATGGCGCGGCCGGCGTGGAGCCTCGATGTCGGCCTGCGCGGCGCGCCGCTGTCGCTCGGCAACCTCAAGCCGGTGCTCGGTAGCAAGGCGGCGATGCAGGATTTCGCCGGCTGGATCATGCGCAACTTCGATCCGTCGGTGACCTGGGACGATCTCGCCTTTGTCCGCGAGCATTGGCAGGGGCCGCTGATCATCAAGGGCGTGCTCGATCCCGACGATGCCGAAGCCGCGGTCGGTGCCGGCGCGGACGGGATCGTGGTCTCGAACCATGGCGGCCGCCAGCTCGACGGTGCGCTCGGCTCGGCCGAAGCCTTGCCGGCAATCGCCGCGCGGATCGACGGGCGGGCTACTGTGCTCGCCGATGGCGGGGTCCGCTCGGGGATCGACCTCATGAAGATGCTCGCCTTAGGCGCCGATGGCGTGCTGCTCGGCCGCGCCTGGGCCTATGCGTTGGCGGTCGGCGGGCAGGCAGGGGTCGCGGCGCTGTTGCAGGGCTTCGATCGCGATTTGCGCGCGGCGATGGCGATGACCGGCTGCAACCGCCTCGCCGATATCGGACCGCACCTCCTTGCCCATTCCTCCATCGAAAGCGCTGACGGATGACCGAAGCCCCCTATCCCCGGCCCGCCAGTGGCTGGACCGTCGTCATCCTGCTGCTGGTCGCCTATATCGTGGCGGTGATGGACCGGCAGATATTGAGCCTGCTCGTCCAGCCGATCCGCCATGATCTTGGGATCACCGATACCCAGGTGAGCCTGCTCCACGGCTTCGCGTTCGTCATCACCTTCACCGTGCTCGGGGTGTTCTTCGGGCGCGTCGCCGACCGCGGCAATCGCCGCAACCTGATCGTGATCGGCATGATCGTGTGGTGCTTCGCCACCGTCGCCTGCGGGTTGGCGCGCAACTTCACCGAGCTGTTCGCGGCGCGGATGGCGGTGGGGGTGGGCGAGGCGGCGCTGTCGCCGGCGGCCTATTCGCTGATCGCCGACTATTTCGCGCCGGAAAAGCGCGGCCGGGCGATGGGCGTCTACACCATGGCGACGTTCATGGGATCGGGCGTGGCGATGATCGCCGGGGCGCTGGCGATCCTGTCTACCATGGGTGCCAGCGAAGTCGCGGTGCCGCTGCTGGGGATGATGCCGAGCTGGAAGGCGGCGTTCATCGTCGTCGGGCTGCCCGGCTTGCTCGTCGCCGCGGCGCTGGCCTTCATCCGGGAACCGGTGCGCCGCGAGCGTGCCAAGGAACTTGCCGGATCGTCGACCTTGTCCTTTGCCCGCGACAATTTCCGCATCCTCAGCGTCATGATCCTCGGCCTGGCTTGCAATGCGCTGGCGAGTTTCTCGCTGATCACCTGGACGCCGACGGTGTTCATCCGGCTGTTCGAATGGCCCGCCAGTTCGATCGGCGTGGCCTATGGCCTGATCCTCGCAGGCCCGGGTGCGCTCGGGATCCTCTTCGCCGGCTGGCTCGCCGACCGCATGGCCAAGGTGGGCGGGCCCGGGCCGCTGAAGCTAGCCAGCTATGCGCTGGCCGGAGTCATCCCGCTATCGTTATGGGTTGGTTTGGCGATCAGCCCGGGCATATCTATTGCGGCGCTGATCGGATGCAGCTTCCTGCTGGCGATGCCGACCGGGCTGGCGCCGCTCGCCATCTATCAGATCACCCCCAACGAGCATCGCGGCCAGCTGATCGCGGCCTATCTGCTCGCCGCCACCTTGGCTGGGCTGGGCCTCGGGCCGACGATCGTGGCGGGGACCAAGGACCTGTTGTTCGGCGACGATCTCAAGATCGGTCTTGCGCTCGCTCTGGTCACGACCTTGGCGGCGATTGCCGGCTTCGCCTTGCTGTCGCTGGCATCGCGCATGACGGCACCTGCGGCCAGCAAATGACGCCGGTCGCGCGTATCGAGGGCCGAGCTTGCCCGTTCGGAGATGGCGGGTTTGCGACCCGATATCGGTCGTTACGTGCTTGGGTTGATCCAGCAACTGTCGGCCTCGAATCTCTACCCTCCCACGGTATCGCGCAGGACCGGCCGTCGCGGCTTCAGAGGCGGCTGGGCGCGGTAAGAAAGGCGTGCATCCCCATCCACCGCATGAAGGCGTCGAACCAGCCGGTGCTGGTGGTTTCTTTCGGATACATGCCGAAGCCGTGCCCGCCCTGCTCATAGAGGTGGAACTCGACCGGGCGCCTGGCCGTCCGCCAGCTCTCGATCAGGCCGAAGCCGGTATTGCCGAACAGCGGATCGTCGGCGGCGAGCGCGACGAACATCGGGGGGGCATCGGCGGGCACCGTAATCGGCGCGAGCGGACCGTAGATATTGCCGATGAATGCGGGTCTCGCGTCTTCCCCCGCCACGGTGGTCGCCATCGTCAGCATCGCCCCGGCGGAGAAGCCGACCATGCCGATGCGATCGGCATCGACGTGCCACTCCGCCGCCCGGCGGCGAACGAGGGCGAAGGCGGCGCGGGCATCGGCGATCTGCGGCGCGAGTTGCCTCATCGCTTCTTCCGGGGTCGCGCGCGGCGGCCGGGCGGCGCCTGAAAACATCTCGCGCATCGATTGCTCGAATGCCGCCATTTCCACCGGGGTCTGGTTGAGCCGGTATTTGAGAACGAACGCGGCGACGCCATGCGCCGCCAGCGCCTTGGCAACGTTCCACCCTTCATTGTCCATCGACAGGGTGCGAAAGCCGCCGCCCGGCGCGACGATGACGGCGGTGCCGGTGGCATTGGCCGGATCGGGCAGGAACGGCGTCAGCGTCGCGACCGTGACGTTGCGGGCGAACCTGCTGCCATATTGGCTGTGCCAACTCTCCGTGGCGGTCGCGCCTGGCAGCGGGCCGGTGCCGAGCTCGATCGCCGATGGCTGATCGGGGATGGCGATCGGCGTCATCTTGTCGTTCTGGGCATGTGCCGGGAGGGCGGCGACGCAGAGCGCCGCCACCGCGACCATGGCGGCGCGACGCGCCAGGCGGAGAGGATTGGTCAGGTTCATCGTTCGTCCCATGGCATGTCTCCGATCTGGCATGGCGGAATCACTTTGGTCCGGGCGCCGAGACGCCGGCATCGGTCTGGATCACCGGTCGCATCGTTCCGTCGGCATTGTAGTGGAGGCGTTCGACCGTCACCGCACGGCGCCCGATCGCGCCGTTCAGGTCGCCGATCGTCAGGGACGCGTTGTGCAGGAAAAGGTACCAGACACCCTTGAACCTCGCGATGCCGGGATGGATGGTGAAGCTGTATTTCCCCGAGCCGGTGAGCTCGCCGCGATAGGTCCAGGGCCCCTTGATCGACGGCGCGGTCGAATAGGACACGCGCTCGTCGCGGTGCGTCGAACGATCGAGCGAGGCATAGGTGAGGTAATAGAGGTTGCCGCGCTTGTGCAGCCACGGCCCCTCTTCGAAGTGCGGCGGCGTGATCTCGGTGATCGGACCGTCAATCTCGATCATGTTGGGCTTGAGCCTGGCGATGTAGCATTGCCGATTGCCCCAGGCGATCCAGGTCGTGCCATCGTCGTCGGTGAAGACGGTCGGGTCGATATCCTCCCAGCTGTGCGTGCCCTTGGGCGTCATCTCGTTGGTGATCAGCGCCGATCCCCTGGCGTCGACGAACGGGCCGGTGGGGTTGTCTGACACAGCCACCGCGATCGCCTTGCCCGGATGGGTGTCGTCATGCTCGACGGCTGCGTAGAACCAGTATTTGCCGTTCTTGTAGATCGCCTGCGAGGCCCAGGCGTCCTTCTTGGCCCATTTGAAATCGGCGACGCGCAGGATCGGACCATGATCGGTCCAATGCTTCATGTCGGTGGTGGAATAGACCAGCCACTCGCGCATGTTGAACATCTCGTCGCGCTGCGCCTCGTCGTGTCCGACATAGAGATAGAGGCGATCGCCGATGACGAGCGGGGCGGGATCGGCGGTGAACTTGTCGCGGATGATCGGATTGGATCCTGGCACCGGGTTGGTCCGGTTCTGACTCCAGGCCGGTGTCGTTATGGCGAGCGCCGCCAGGGTCGCCGTCAGGCGCAAAACGCCGCTACCGGGCCGCACCGCCATCAGCCACTCGCTCCCGCTTCGCGCTGCCCGCCGGTCGGCCTGGAACCCCACAACGCGTAGAACAGCACATAGGCGCAGCACAAAGCGGTCAGCAGGAAACCCCAGTTGAGCCCGTAATCGTCCGCGATCCGGCCCTGGATGAAGACCAGGGCGCCGCCCGCGATCGACATGATCAGCAGCCCCGAGCCTTCTTCGGTCAGCGGGCCCAGACCGCGGATCGAGAGCGCGAAGATCGTCGGGAACATGATCGAGATGAACAGCCCGATCGCCATCAGCGCGTACATGGCGAGCGGCCCGGTCACGAACACCGCGACCAGCGCGCATGCGATCCCGCCGATGGAGAAGAGAGCCAGCACTTTCTCCGCCGCGACGAAGCGCATGATCCAGGCGCCGGCGAAGCGGCCGACCATCATCCCGCCCCAGAAGAAGGCGAGATAGGATGCCGCATCCGCCTTGGTGATGTTGGCGATCTGCTCCTGCGATGAGAAGTTGATGAACAGGCTGCTCACGCCGATCTCGGCATAGACGCACAACGCAATGGCGCCGCAGCCGAAGACGAGGTTGCGATGTTTCCACAGCGAGAGACCCTTGCGCGCCTCTGCGCTGGCGCGGCGTGTCGAGGCGCCCAGTTCCGGCAACTTCGCCAGCGCGATCGCCACGGCGAGCGCGGCAAGGACGATGGCGACGATCAGATAGGGCAGCTCCGTGGCCTGGGCATCGGCCATGCGCTCGGCATAGGTGAGCTCGCGACCGTCCAGCGACGTTCCGCCCACGGTTCGGGCGAGGATCAGCTGCTGGCCGAAGATGATCGCCAGCACATCGCCGGTGGTGTTGAACGCCTGTACCAAGGTCAGCCGCGATTCCGCGGTTTCCGGCGGGCCGATCACCGCCACATAGGGGTTCGCCGCCACCTGCAGCAGCGCGATCCCGCACGAGACGGTGAACAGCGCGGCCAGCGTCACCCAATAAGAAGGCAACCCCGCCGCCAGGATCATCCCCAGCGAGCCGATGGTCATGACCACCAGCCCGGTGGTCAGCGCGCGCTGATAGCCGATCCGCTCGATCAGCAAGGCCGAAGGCACGGAAGCGAGCAGATAGCCGACAAACCAGGTCGATTCGATCAATGTCGTCTGAAAATAATTGAGCTCGAACACGCTGCGGAGGTGCGGCAGCAGCGTGTTGTTTATGACGGTGATGAAGCCCCACATGAAAAACAGCGTGGCGAGGAGGGCCAGGGCCGGACGATAGCCCGCCCGCACGCCGGTACCGCCGCTCGCCCCGGTTTCCCCGATAGGTGACACCGCCATCAGCCCCTCCGCTTCGGCAAATTGCTTGCCCGTTTTTTGTCGGACTATATATGCAGGCGAACAGCGTCAATCCTGCGGCGCGGCTTTGAGGAGGTGGAGATGAGGGGATTGCTGCTTGGGGCGGCCCTGTGCGCGGCTTCGCCGGCGATCGCGGCTGACGCGGTTCTCGCTCCAGCGGGCAAGCTCGCTGACGGAACCCCGATCGAATCGATCACGCTCAAGAACGCGCGCGGAATCGAAGCGCGGGTGATCACCTATGGCGCGACGCTCCAGTCGCTGATCGTCCCGGATCGGAAGGGCAAGCGCGCCGAAGTGACGCTCGGCTATGATTCGGCGGCCGCTTATGAGGCCCGGCCGAACTATTTCGGCGTGACCGTCGGCCGTTACGCCAATCGCATCGCGGGCGGGCGCTTCACGCTGGACGGCAGCGGCTACCAGCTGACCCAGAACGACAAGGCCAATTCGCTGCATGGCGGCAAGCAGGGCTTCGACAAGCGGATCTGGGCGATCCGCTCAGTCTCGAGCGGTCCCGTCGCCAGGGTCGTGCTGGGCCTGACCAGTCCCGATGGTGACCAGGGCTATCCGGGCCAGGTCGAGGTCACCGTCACCTATTCGCTCGACGAGGCGGGCGATCTGGCGATCGCCTATGAAGCCGCGACCGACAAGCCGACGGTCGTCAACATGACCAATCATGCGCTGTTCAACCTGGCCGGGGACGGTGCGCCCGAAGGCACTTCGCGCCAGCTGCTGACCATTCCGGCGCGCGCCTATACGCCGGTCGATGACAAGCTGATCCCGACCGGCGAACTGAAGCCGGTCGCGGGCACGGTCTTCGATTTTCGCAAGCCCCGTTTGATCGCGGAAGGGCTGCGCGACGGCCGCGATCCGCAGATCGTGATCGGGCGCGGCTACGACCATAATTTCGCGCTCGACAAGGGTCAGACCGCCGCGCCGCAGCTCGCCGCGCGACTGGAGGACCCGGTCTCGGGCCGGGTGCTGGAAGTGCTGAGCACCGAACCGGGGCTGCAATTCTACACCGGCAACTTCCTAGACGGCACGCTCGCCGGCCGCAGCGGACGCATCTATCGCATGGGCGACGGTATCGCGCTCGAACCCCAGAAATTCCCCGACGCGCCCAACCAGCGGGGATTCGCATCGGCGCGGGTCGATCCCGGCAAGCCGTATCGGCACGTCATGATCTATCGCCTGTCCATCGCGCGCTGACGGGCGATGCGCGACCGGAAGCCACTGCGCTCGCGCGCCTGGTTCGACAATCCCGACAATATCGACATGACCGCGCTCTATCTCGAGCGCTATCTCAACTACGGTCTGAGCCTGGAGGAGCTGCAATCGGGAAAGCCGATCATCGGCATCGCCCAGACCGGATCCGATCTGTCCCCCTGCAACCGCCACCATCTCGTCCTGGCCGAACGTGTGCGCGAAGGTATTCGCGACGCCGGCGGCATCGCCATCGAGTTTCCGGTCCATCCGATCCAGGAAACCGGCAAGCGTCCGACCGCCGGGCTCGACCGCAACCTTGCCTATCTCGGCCTGGTGGAGGTTCTTTACGGCTATCCGATCGATGGCGTCGTGCTGACGATCGGTTGCGACAAGACGACGCCGGCCTGCCTGATGGCGGCGGCGACGGTGAACATCCCGGCGATCGCGCTTTCGGTCGGGCCGATGCTCAACGGCTGGCACAAGGGCGAGCGCACCGGATCGGGCACGATCGTGTGGAAGGCGCGCGAGATGCTCGCCGCCGGCACCATCGACCATGCCGAGTTCGTCCGCCTCGTCGCCTCCTCGGCGCCTTCGACGGGCTATTGCAACACCATGGGCACGGCGACGACGATGAACTCGCTGTGCGAGGCGCTGGGCATGTCGCTCCCGGGCAGCGCCGCCATCCCCGCGCCCTATCGCGACCGCCAGGAAGTGGCCTGGCGTTCTGGCAAGCGCATCGTCGAGATGGTGGCGGAGGATCTCAAGCCCTCCGACATCATGACCCGTGCCGCCTTCGACAACGCCATCCGCGTCAACAGCGCCATCGGCGGATCGACCAACGCGCCGATCCATATCGCGGCCATCGCCCGGCTGATCGGCGTCGATCTGCCGCTTCAGGCCTGGCAGGACCTGGGCGCCGACGTGCCGCTGCTCGTCAATCTCCAGCCCGCCGGCGAATATCTCGGCGAGGACTATTACCGCGCGGGCGGAGTCCCCGCCGTCGTCGCGCAGCTGATGTCGCGCGGGCTGATCGACGAGGGCGCCATCACCGCCAATGGCCGCAGCATCGGCGATAATTGCCGCGGCGCCGCGATCGAGGACGAGAAGGTCATCCGCCCGATCGAGGACCCGCTTCGCCCGGCCGCAGGCTTTGTGGTCCTGCGCGGAAACCTGTTCGACGCGGCGATCATGAAGACCAGCGTGATCCCGGCTGAATTCCGCGAGCGCTACCTGTCCGACCTCGACGATCCCGATGCCTTCGAAGGTCCTGTCAGGGTGTTCGATGGCCCGGAGGATTATCACCGGCGCATCGACGATCCGTCGCTGGGGATCACGCCGGAGACCTTGCTGATCATGCGTGGTGCCGGCCCGGTCGGCTATCCCGGCGCCGCCGAAGTCGTGAACATGCGGCCGCCGGACTATCTGATTGCCCAGGGCATCCACAGCCTGCCGTGTATCGGCGATGGCCGCCAGTCTGGCACCAGCGGCAGTCCCTCGATCCTCAACGCCGCGCCCGAAGCGGCGGCGATGGGTGGGCTGGCGCTGCTGCGCGACGGCGACCGCGTCCGTGTCGATCTCAGGGCCGGCACCGCCGATGTGCTCGTCTCCGACGACGAACTTGCCGCGCGTCGCCGCGCGCTCGCGGCGCAGGGTGGCTTTCCGTATCCGGCTTCGCAGACTCCCTGGCAGGAGATCCAGCGCCGCCTGACCGGACAGGTGGATACCGGCGCGATCCTCGAGGGATCCGAGCAATATCAGCGCATCGCCCAGACCCGGGGTCTGCCGCGCGACAATCACTAAGGGGGAATGGGATGATGAAGGCGATGTTCCTGGCCGGAGCGGCACTCGCGCTACAGGCGATGCCGGCGTCGGCACAGGTCACCAGGGTGACGATCGACGCGAACAAGCCCGGTCCCCGCATCGACCGCAACATCTTCGGCCAGTTCGCCGAGCATCTCGGCACCGGCATCTATGGCGGGGTCTGGGTGGGGCCGGATTCAAAAATCCCCAATGTTCGCGGCATCCGCAGCGACGTCGTCACGGCGCTGAGGGCAATCAAGGTGCCGAACGTCCGCTGGCCCGGCGGCTGCTTCGCAGATGAATATCACTGGCGCGATGGGATCGGCGATCCCGGGAAGCGGCGTGTGACCGTCAATTCCAACTGGGGTGGCGCGATCGAGGACAATCGCTTCGGCACCCACGAGTTCTTCGACTTCGTCGAGCAGATCGGCTCGGAAGCCTATGTCTCGATCAACGTCGGCTCGGGAAGCTATAAGGAGGCCGCCGACTGGGTCGCCTATATGACCGCCGACACCCGCAACTCCGCCGGACAGGAGCGCGCCGCCAACGGTCATAAGGAGCCGTGGAAGATCAAGTTCCTCGGTATCGGCAATGAGAGCTGGGGCTGTGGCGGCAATATGCGGCCCGAATATTATGCCGACGAGCTGAAACGCTACGCCCGCTTCACCCGCAACTATAATCCGGCGCAGCAGGGCGATGCCAATCCCGAGGCGATGCAACGTGTGGCGGTCGGCCCGAGTGACGATGATACGAGCTACACTGAGGGGGTGATGAAGGCCTGGAAGGGCCGCGACTGGAGCTGGGGCATGGAGGGGCTGTCGCTCCACAGCTACACGGTGGTGAAATGGCCGCCGGCCTATGATTCGGTCGATTTCGGTGAAAAGGAATATGCCGAGCTGATCCAGTCGACGCTACGCATGGACGGGCGGATCAGGGCTCATTCGGCGATCATGGACAAATATGATCCCGAGAAGAAGGTGCCGCTGATCATCGACGAATGGGGCGTGTGGCTGGCCAAGCTGCCTGGCTCGACCGAGGGTTTCCTGCAGCAGCAGAACTCGCTCCGCGACGGCATCATCGCCGCGCTCAACTTCAACATCTTCGCGCGCCATGCCGATCGCGTGCGCGGCGCCAACATCGCGCAGATGGTCAACGTCCTCCAGGCGATGATCCTGACCGACGGGCCGAAGATGGTGCTGACGCCGACCTATTACGTCCACAAGATGTATCTGCCCTTCCAGGACGCGACGCTGATCCCCGTAACCTTCGATACCGGCGAATATCGCCAGGGCGATGTGGTCCTGCCCCGAGTCGACGCCGTCGCCGTGCGCGCGACCGACGGCAAATTGTGGCTAGCCGCTGTCAATCTCGATCCGGCCAGGCCGGCCGCGTTGCAGCTCAACATTCCGGGCGTGAAGGTGCGCCGCGCCGCCGGCGAAGTGCTGAGCGGGCCGCGCGTCAACAGCCTCAACAGCTTCGAGGCGCCAGACACGATTGTGCCCAAGCCGATCGCGGCGAAGGCGGACAAGGGCGGCGTGTCGGTCGATCTGCCCGCCAAATCGGTAGTGATGCTGGCGCTGGAGCAGTGAACTCTATTCGATGAAGGGCTCGGCGCGGCAGACCGTGCCGCGCCGTAGCGCTTCCGTGACCAGCCGCAGCGGCTCGCTGTCGACGTCGCTGCGGCCGCTGCGAATCAATTCGGCGAAGCGCGCATAGACCAGCGCATATTCGCGGTCCTCGCCGTGCCGCGTCGCATCCGGCAGCGTCAGCACCGCGGCGCCCTTTTGGAGTAGCAGGCGGCCAGCGTCGGTCTCGACCGCTATGTCCCAGGTCTGGGAACCGGTCTGCAGGAAATCCATGTCCATCGCGATCTCGGCATCGCCGGCATCGCGCATCGAAAGACGGCCGGCGATCGGCGCCTCGCGATTCTCGGGCACTGCCAGCTCGGCCTCGATCAGGCGCAGCGGACCGGGCAGGATGCGGGTGGCGATCGACAGGGCATTGATGCCGGGGTCGAACACGCCGAGTCCGCCCGCCCGGAAAATCCAGTCCTGACCGGGATGCCAGATGCGCACATCTTCGCGCCAGCTGATCGAGACGCGCAGTATCCGGCGGCCCGTCAGCCAGGCCCGGGCCGGCTCGACTCCGGCGGCGAAGCGCGAATGCCAGGCGGCGAACAAGGTGACACCGGCCGCGGACGCGCGCGCCTCCAGCGCCGCGACTTCGGATAGTGTGGCCGCGGGAGGCTTTTCCAGAAGGACGTGCAGGCCGGCGGCAAGCGCGGCATCGGCAAGGCGGTAACGGACCTGGGGCGGGGTGCACACCGCCACCGCGTCGATCGCCAGGCCGCCTTCGAGCAGCGCTTCGAGGCCGGCGAAATGCGGTACGCCGGCATCGGCGCCACACGGATCGACCGTCGCTACGAGGCGGAAGCCGGGGTCGGCGGCGAGCGCCGGCAGATGCTGGTCGCGCGCGATCTTGCCGAGGCCGACAAGGGCAACGCGGATCGGCGCGCCGCTCACAGCCGGCCCACGCGCACGGGCTCGGCATCGGCGCGGGCGAGTCGATTGCGCAGCGGCAGCGCGAAGGGCGCCGCTTCGATCTCGAACAGGTCGCCCGGCCGGGTCTGCACGCCGTCGCTGAACGAGAGCGTGGCCGTCCCGAAGAAATGGACATGGACGTCGCCGGGGCGCCGGAACAGCGGATATTTGAAGTGATGCTGCTCGAGGTTGGCAATGCTGTGCGACATGTTGGCCTCGCCGGAGAGGAACGGCTTTTCCCACAGCACCGCGCCGTCGCGCAGGATACGGCTGGTCCCGCGTACTTCACCCGGCAGGTCGCCGACCAGCAGCTCCGCGCCCAGCGCAGCCTGGCGGAGCTTCGAATGCGCCAGCCATAGATAATTGTGGCGCTCGGTGACATGGTCGCTGAACTCGTTGGCGAGACAGAAGCCGAGACGCCATGGCGTGCCATCGGGTCCGATCAGATAGATGCCGGCAAGCTCGGGTTCCTCACCGCCGTCTCGGGCGAAGGCGGGCATGGTGAGCGCGTCCCCCGGCCCGACAAGGTGCGTGCCGTCGCCCTTGTAGAACCATTCGGGCTGCTGCCCCACTTCGTCCGGCCGCGGCTTGCCGCCCTCGACTCCTTCCAGGAACATCCGCATCGAATCGGTTAGCGTCTCGCCCGCCGCGGCGGCCTTGTGCATCGCGTCGCGACCTTCCGCCGAGCCGAGATGGGTGAGCCCGGTGCCTGTCAGCCAGACATGTGCCGGGTCGGGATGATCGACAGGTGCCATCAGGCGCCCGGCCGCCAGTTCCTCGGCGATGTTCACTGGCGGTCCGGCTCCCGCCTCGCACACCATGGTGGCGAGATCCGTGCCCCTTTCGATGGCCGCCGTGGCCACGCTATGTACGGAGTCGAACCCGGGCACGACGCGGGACTGGCCGTCTCCTCCGACCGCGATGAGCCGGCGTACACCCTCCGGGGATCGGTTCTGAAGCAATTTGAGCATGGTTCATCCGACGATTAATTCCTATGAATTAGTCTGACATAATCAGGAAGGAAACCGCCATTTGGTCGAGTTGCTACGGTCGTCGGTCCAGCCTAAGCAACTGCGTCAACCGCGAGGCGAATATCTTGAGGACGGAAGGACTGCCCGCCGAGCCCGATGCGGACGGCGAACGCCGGGAACGCAGCACCGGCCGCCGGCTTCGCGGCGCCGTCGCCCATCATCTCGGCCGCGCGATTGTCAGCGGCGCCATCAAGCCGGGCGAACGGCTGACCGGCGAGATCGCGAATGCCGCGGCGTTGGACGTGTCGCGCAGCGCCTATCGCGAGGCTATACAGATGCTCGTCGCCAAGGGCCTGGTCGAGAGCCGCACCAAAGCCGGGACGCGCGTGCGGCCGCGCGACCGCTGGAATCTGTTGGATCCCGATGTCCTTGCCTGGGCGTTCTCGGGGGAGCCCGATTTGGCATTCATCCGCGATCTATTCGAGTTGCGGGCGATCGTGGAGCCGGCTGCGGTCCGCCTCGCCGCCGCACGTCGGGACAAGGCCGATATCCACGCCTTGCGCGCGGCCTTGGCTAAGATGCGGCGCCACACGCTCGCTACGGAAGCGGGCCAGGCCGCCGACCGTGAGTTCCACGACGCGCTTCTTCAGGCCACGCATAATCACGCGTTGATCACGTTGAGCGCGAGCATCGGCGCGGCGGTCAACTGGACCACGAGGTTCAAGCAGCGGACGAAGGCGCTGCCGCGCGATCCAGTTCCCGACCATGCGCGTGTCAGCGAGGCAATCGCGGCGGGGGATCAGGACGCGGCGGAAGCGGCGATGCGCACTCTGATCGATCTTGCGTTCGAAGATACACGGCATTCCATGGACGAGGCGGGGTTCTAGTTTTTGAGGCTATTGGCGACTCCGGCGCGCAATGCCTGGATCGGCCATCGGACGTTTCCGATTAATGGCTCACGGTAGAAACATCTTGGGCGGCGCACCGGCAGCAACGTCGCTGCCCGAGGCGACAAAGGCGAGAAGCGCATCCACCTTCGGGAGTTCGCATTCGAAGAAGAAGCGGCAAGCATGGCGCTTGCCGCCGGCGAAATCCTCGCCCCCGGCATCGAGCGCGCTGGCGGCCGCAGCCTGATCGAGCCAGAGCCAGGCGAGCACGACATGGCCGAACGCGGAAAGGAAGGGCGTTGCATTGTCGAAAGCGGTGCGGCTCTCGCGGCAACGCAACGCCTCTATCGTCGCGGCAACCGACTGCCAGGCGGTGGACAGAGCATCGGCATGGGCCTCAAGTCCCGCCACACCGCGCGCGGCCTTGACCGACCGCATGATCCTGAGCGCGAGCAAAGGCAGCCCTGAACCGTCCTGGAGAATCTTGCGGCCGACAAGGTCGATCGCCTGAATGCCGGTGGTGCCCTCATGGATTGGATTGAGACGGTTGTCGCGCCACAGCTGCTCGACATCGAAATCGCGGGTGTAGCCATATCCGCCATGGATCTGGATGGCGATATCGTTGGCGGCCAGGCCATATTCGGACGGCCAGGTCTTTGCGACCGGCGTAAGCAAGCCAAGCAGCGCCGCGTCGTCGGCATCATGCTCGGCGGTGTCGACCAGCCTTGCGCAATAGAGGCACAGAGCCAGCGCGCCTTCGGCATAGACCTTTTGCTGGAGCAACATGCGACGCACGTCAGGATGCTCGATGATCGCCACCGGAGGGCCGGAGCGCTGGCCGACGGGACGGCCTTGCAGGCGTTCGCGGGCATATTGGGCGGACAGCAAATAGCTGCGATAGCCCAAAGCGGCGGCGCCGATGCCGACGCCGATCCGGGCCTCGTTCATCATCTGGAACATCTGGCGCAGGCCTTGGCCCGGCGCGCCGACGAGCCAGCCGGTCGCGCCGCGTTGCTCGCCGAAGTTGAGCAGGCAATTGGCGGTGCCGCGATAGCCCATCTTGTGGTTGAGCCCGGCCACCGCCACGTCGTTGCGCGCGCCGTCGGGCAGGAATTTGGGGACGATGAACAGCGAAATACCGGCGGTGCCCTCGGGCAAGGTACCGTCCGTGAGCGGCACCTTGGCGAGGACGAGGTGGACGATGTTCTCGCTGACGTCCTGGTCGCCGCCCGAGATCCACATCTTGTTGCCGGTCAGGCGATAGCGGCTGCCGAGCGCGTCCTCGCCGTCGGATACCGCCCGGGTGCGGACGTCGGCGAGGCTTGAGCCGGCCTGTGGCTCGGACAGGCACATCGTGCCGAACCAGCGGCCCTCGATCTCGGGCCGCGCGAACGCCTCGAACTGGGCGGCAGTGCCGAAGGCCGCGATCAGCCGCGCATTGGCGACGGTGAGCATCGGGTAGGCGGCGGTGGCGACATTGGCGGCGGCGAAAAAGGCGAAGGACGCGGCGCAGACGAGATAGGGCAGGCCCAGCCCGCCCTGCCGCTCGGAGAAGCCAGCCGAGAAAAGACCGAGTTCGGCATATTGGGTCAGCGCCTCGCCGATCGCGGGGCAGATATGCACCTGGCCCGCATCGTCAAGCCGCGGCTCTTCGACATCGCCGCGTTTGTAATGAGTCAGGAACGTATCCGCCGCCAGCTTCTCGGACAGGTCGAGGATCGCGTCGACCGTCTCGCGGTCGGCCAGCGCCTCGACCTTGAGCCAGTCGTGGAGCAGGAAATCGATGTCGCGGCGGGAAAGCAGACCGCTCATCGCCGCTCGCGGATCAGCCGCGCGAAATGCCGCGCGCTGGGCTTGGGCGTGCGCACGAAGCTGTGGCGGTCGACCGAGACCAGGCCGAAGCGCTGGCCATAGCCCTGGCTCCATTCGAAATTGTCGAGCAGCGACCAGTAGATGTAGCTTTTGACCGGAATGCCCTCGTCCTGGCATTTCTCGACCTCGGCGATGCTCGCGTCGAGCCAGGCGATGCGGCGGGCATCGTCGTCGGTGCCGATTCCGCTCTCGGTGACGTAGATCGGCTTGTTCGTCTTGCGCGCTGCGAGGCGTATCGCCCCACCGAGCGCTGGAGGATAATATTCGTAGCCCGCTCCCGTCATTTCCGCGCCTTCCGGCGCCGCCATCAGGCCCTTGGCGTCGACGCGAAAGCGGAAATAGGCCTGGACGCCGACGAAGTCGCTGGCGTTCACCGCGTCCCACCAGCGGCCGTAGAGCATGTCCTCGACGTCCGCCGCGACGCTGCCTTGGCCGACCGACTCGACCGGCTGGGTGGTGAGCGTCACGCCGACCGGGAAGTCGCCCGGACCGGCCTTGATCGCCTGATAGGCCTGGGCATGGGCGGCGAGCAGATTGGCGTCGATCCGGTCGGGATCGGCGAACAGGATCGAGGAGAAAGCGGGCGAATTGGTCGCCCGCGCCGCCGCCGCGATCATCGTCACGCGCTTGGCGCGATATTCGGGCGTGGCAAGCCCGCGCAGGACCTTGATCAGCAGCTGGATATTGGCTTCGTTGAATGGTGAGGCCATGCCGATCCGGTCACCGAACGCGCGGGTGGCGCGGTCGCAATAGCGCGCGAACAGATCGGCGCTGTCGGCCACTTCCCAGCCACCGCGCATCGCGAACCAGCGCGGCACCGTGAAGTGATTGTACGAGAGGATCGGCAAGAGCCCGTGCGCGCGGCACGCGTCGAGCACGCGCGAATAGTGATCGAGCGTGGCCTGCGAAAACTTGCCGGGCTCGGGCTCGATCCGCGCCCATTCGATTCCAAAGCGATAGCAGTTCAGCCCCAGCGACCTGGCGATCGCGAAGTCCTGCGCATAGCGGTGATAGCTGTCGCAGGCGTCGCCGGACGGTTCCTTGAACACCGTCTCGGGCAGTTGCTCGAGGAGCCAGCTGTCCGAATGGACATTATTGCCTTCGCTCTGGTGCGCCGAGATCGCGGCGCCCCACAGGAAGCCTCTCGGCATTGCCCGGCGGCGAGCAGCTTGGGCCGGTGCGGCGCCGATCGCGGTGGCCGCCGCCATTCCGGCAAGCACGCCACGGCGGGTAGTGGTTCCGATATCAGCCATGATCATCCCTCAGTCGCATCTTGTCGATCTTGCCGGTCGCCGCGAGCGGCATGGTGGCGACGCGTACGATCGCGTCAGGAAGCCACCAACTGGCGACGCGCGCGCGCAGCGCATCCCGCAGCGCCTCGTCGCCGATCTCGACGCCCTTGCGCGGCTCGATGACGAGGATCGGGCGCTCGCCCCACTTCTCATGTGCCCGGCCGATCACGGCGACCTGCGCGACTTCGGGGAGCGCGCCGACGATCGCCTCGATCTCCTGCGGGTTGATCCATTCGCCGCCCGACTTGATCAAATCCTTGGCGCGTCCGGTGATGCTGACATTGCCGGTCTCGTCGACAATGGCGAGGTCGCCGGTGTCGAACCAGCCATCGGCGTCGACCGCGGGCTCGTCATGGCCGAAATAGCGTTCGACGACGCTCGCGCCCCGAACGTGCAGCCGGCCCTCGTGCCCCCGTTGCTCGGGCAAGGGGGCACCTTCGACATCGGTGAGCAGCAGATCGACGCCGATCGGCGGGCGGCCGGATTTGGCGGCACTGCGCACCGGCGCGGTCGCCGGCGTCGTCGTGCCGAGCGGCGACAGTTCAGTCATGCCCCAGCTGGTCTGGACGGTGACGTCGAGACGCCGTTCCAGCCGATCCATCAGTGCCTGCGGAATTGGCGATCCGCCGACCATGATCCGGCGAAGCGACGGAACATCCCCGCCGACACGGTCAAGATGGTCGCACAGCCCGAGCCAGACCGTGGGTACACCCGCCGCGACGGTGACCTGCTCGTCGCGGATCAGACGCGTCAGGCTCGCGCCATCCTGATAGCGGCCGGGAAAGACCAGATTCGCGCCCACCGCGGGCGCCGAGAAGGGGAGACCCCAGCCATTGGCATGGAACATCGGCACGGCGGCGAGCACTGTATCCCGCCCGCTCAGGCCGCCGGTATCGGTCTGGGTCTGATGAAGGGTGTGGAGATAGTTCGAACGGTGCGTATAGGTGACGCCCTTGGGTGCGCCGGTGGTACCAGAGGTGAAGCAAAGCCCCGCCGGAGCATATTCATCGAACCCGCCCCATTCCACAGGCGCGCCGCGTTCCGCCAGCAGATCCTCGTACCGCCACACCTGGGCGTTTCCGCAATCGGGCAGCGCCATTTCCGCCCCCGGTTCTTCCAGCATGACGATATGTTGGAGGCTGGGGCATAACGGGGCGAGCGTCTCGGCCAGCGGCGCGAGATCGGGGCTGATCGCCAGCACACGATTGGCGGCCTGTGAAATCATCGCGGCGAGATGCGCGGTCGCGAGACGCGGGTTGAGCGTGTGGCAGACGATCCCGACGCCGACGGCGCCGTACCAGCATTCCATATGTGCCTGACTGTTCCAGGCGAGCACCCCGAGATTGTCGCCGCGGGCCAGCCCGATCGCCTGCAGCGCGCCGGACAGGCGCCGGCTGCGCTCGCGGAGCGCGGCATAGGTGATGCGCGTACCCGCGCCGGCGCCGGCGCCCGTGATGACCTCAGCCCCGGCATGCCATTTCGCGGCATGATCGATGAAGCGATTGAGGGTGAGCGCGAAGGGCTGCATCGCGCCGGGATTCAAAGCGGTGGACACGACGCCGCCCCTATTTGCCAGCGGCCTGGCCCTGGCAGATTGCGTGGAAGCCGGCGGCCATGAACCTCGCCATATGCCGCCGTATCGAGGCAAAATCGTCGGACGAGCATAGCCCGTGCGAGAGCTCGTCGAGGCGGCCGGTGCGCGCCATGTTGTGAGTCATCGCGCCGGAAACGAAATGATAGCCCCAGAAGATCGTCTCCTCATCGCACTCGGGCATCGCCTTCCTGAGCAGATCGATCAGCGCCAGCACGACCGGATTGAAATATTTGGTCATCTTCTCCGCGCCCCATCCCGCGGCGCTGTTCGCCTGGGCGCTGATCTTGCCGAAGGCCAGCCATTGCTCGGTATCGTAGAGCTGGACGTCGAGATCGGTATCGATCCAGGCGTGGAGCGCGCCCTCGACCGTGACATTGTCGCCCACTTCCTCGGCATAACGCCGCATGGCCTCCAGCCGGTTGCGTGCCGAGATCGGTGCGCGGCGGGCCCACACCGCCTCGAAAATGCTTTCCTTGCCGGTGAAATGGTAATGGATCAGCGTCGGGCTTACGCCGACGCGCGCGGCGACGTCGCGCAGGGTGACGCCGTGATAGCCATATTCGGCGAACAATTGCTCGGCGGCATCAAGAATGCGCTCGATCGACGCCTCACGAACCCGCGCCTTGTGATTTCGTGCGCGGGGCGGCTTCTCCGCCGTGGTTTTTTCGCTGCTCATCGCGAGAAGCGTGCCGGTCTTCAACAAATGCGTCAACGCTGTGGCCCTGTCTGTTGCGAAGCGGCCGGGAAGGCCGAAAAACCGATATCGAATCGCCAGCCCTGTCCCTGTCGCCATCGCTCGGCGACGAGCGCGTCGGCCCAGCTGAACGCGGCGGGATGCAGGCCGGTAGCCGGGTGGGGGCGCTCGACGATGTCGAGATAGGCAGGGTCTGCCGCCGTGAAGCGCGGCCAATCTGCCTCGCCCGCTGCCTTGGGCAGTTCGCCGCGAACGAATGCGGCCCAATAGTCCATCATCGCCTGCGACAGCTGCGCCTCTTCGCCGGTGAGCGGCGGCTTGGGCCAGTTCGGGCCGATTGCCGCGTCTGGGCCGACCTGACCGAAGACATAGGGCAACTCGCTGGCGTGGAACGCGGCGAGCTTGCGGCTGCGTTGCGCCGGCGTGCTATGCCGGAAATAATAGAGATAGGCGGCTTGTCCCGCGGCGGCCTGAGCGCGAACGAGATATTGCGCGGCCCAGCCATAGAGCCCGTCGCGGACCGAGATCGCCGCATCTTCCGCCGGATCTATGCCGGGATAGACCGAGAGAAAGGCATCGGCCCGATCGCCGAAGCGCCGTTTCACATCGGCGGCATATTCGGCCTGTGTCGCCGGCGCCTTGGGCGCGAGGAACAACAATGAACGGATCTCGCCTTCGTTGAAGCCGGCGAGCACCGGTACCTTGCTTTGCTCACCTCTGCCGAAGGTAACCGCGAGCTGCCGCTTCAGATTGACCCCGTCGATCACCGGCTCGGGCGCCCAGCCGGTCGCCAGACCGGCCTGGAACAACGTCGCCGGATCGGCCCAGCGCAGCGCCTTGGCGCTCGACAGGCCAGCGGCCTTGGCCAGCGCGGTCCCCGCATTCTCGGCGGAGCCGAGGCCGAGCGAAGGCGTGTTGAGCGCGCGATAGGAGGGCATATAGCCGCTTTGCGAGATGGCGCGATGGAACAGACCCTTCGCCGCAGGGCTGGCGAGCAGCGCGATGACGCTGAGCGCGCCGGCGGATTCACCGGCGATGGTCACCCGGCTCGGGTCGCCGCCGAACGCGGCGATATTGTCGCGTACCCATCGAAGCGCCGCGATCTGATCGAGCAGGCCGTAATTGCCCGACAGATGCGCGGGCGACTCAGCGCTCAACGCCGGGTGGGCGAGATAGCCGAGCACGCCGAGCCGGTAATTGATCGAGACGAGGACGATGCCCTTCCGTGCGAGCTTCGCCCCATCATAGAGCGGCTCGGAGCTGCTGCCATTGACCAGCGCACCGCCATGGATCCAGACCATCACGGGCAGCTTATGGGCGCCCGTCGGCGCCCATATGTTGAGCGTCAGGCAATCCTCGCTCTGGCTTGCCATGTCGCCATAATAGACGCTGCTCGGGACCCGCGAGCCCTGGATGCAGGCATGCCCGAAGGATTTGGCCTCGCGCACCCCCTGCCATCGCGCCGCCGGGGCGGGCGGTTTCCAGCGCAGCGCGCCCACTGGCGGCGCGGCGTAGGGAATGCCCTTGAACGTACGAACCCCCTCCGTCTCGCTTCCCGCCACCCGGCCCGCGGGCGCCGCGACAAGCGGGGCGCCGGCTTGCGCCAGCGCCCCAGTGTGGGAGAGCGTTGCCAACGTCGCGGCCACGGCAAAGCTGGCGAGACGGAGCGCGTTCATCGTGGCCGGCCTCACCAGAGATTGTAGCCGAGCCGGATGCCGAAGGTGCGTGGACGCAGTATCCCGTAGCGGCTGTACACGAACGCTTCCGGGTGAATGTAGGTCACGGCGCGGCTGTTGGTCAGATTCTCGACATAGAGCGTTGCGTTCAGTTTGCCGACGGTCACGCCCGTCTGCAGATTGATGTAGGTATAGTTATCGGTGAAATCGTACAGTGGGCTTCGCGTGCCGAGCGTCCCCGGGGTGTTGGGGAACATGTTCGGAAACGACCCGACATGCTGGATCTGGAAGCTGGTGAAGCCGTTGGCCGTACCGCCCAGACCATAGGAATATGTGCCGTAGAAAGACCCCTGCACCTCCGGCGACGAAAGCCGAATGCCGTTTACCGCGCCGGATATCTGCGCTTGCTGCGTCGTGAGTTCGCTCACCCGGGCGCGATTGAGCGAACCGTTCAGCCCGAAGGTCAGTCCGGTCACTGGCGTGAAGCGGACTTCGGCTTCCAGACCTTCGCTATAGGCGCCGCCAATATTGGTGGCGAACTGAACCGAGTCCGAAACGCGGTTCGCCTGGACCTGGATATTGCTCCAATCGATATAATAGGCCGCAACCGCGGCGGTCAGCCGCCCGTCGAGCCAGCGACCTTTCAGACCAACTTCGTAATTGATCAGATTGTCTGAAGTGGCCCCCTGCGGAATGACGAGGTCCGCCGGGTTGATCAGGCTCACGCTGCCGGCGCGGCCGTTATAGACCGGGGTGCGATACCCGGTCGAAACCGTGCCGTATACGGTCAGGTTGCGCGACGGCTTGTAGGTTAGGCTTCCCTTCCACGAAACCCGCTCCGGAGAAGGATATTTGAAGGTTGCGGCGGGGACCGGCGTGATCGCGAGCGGCCCAGGAATGAAATACAGCGCATAGGTGAAATACGCGGTATTGAAACCGGCATAAGTATCGACCGTCCCGCCATATTTGCCGTAGCGCAGTCCGCCGCTCAGCGAGAGTTGCGGGGTCAGATGATAGGTCAGTTCGCCGAATCCGGCGAGCTCGTAGCTGCGCGAATTGTTGCCGAATGTCTGGAACACCGAGTCGGTCAGGCCGGTAATGCCGCGCGCCGTGAGGAACGCCGGTGTCGACTGATAGCGTCCCCGCAGGTCGATTTCCTGATGTTTGTAAAAGCCGCCGAGAACCCAGTCGAGACCGGTACCGTCCGAGGCCGAAACCAGCCGGGTCTCTTGGACGAAGGTCTTGGCGACGTAGTCGTCATCCATGAGAAACGGGATTGCGAGCGTCGCGCCGAACGTGCCGCCCAGATCGACGTCGAAATCGCCCTTGTTCACGGCATAGGTCGATGAGCTGGTCAGACGTGCCCAGTCGAAATTATAGTCGATCGTGCCGTTGTAGATCTGGGTATCCGACGTATAGCGGTCGGGGCGGACGCTGCGGCGCTTGCGGTCGCCGAGCGACGGCGTGGTCAGCGAGGCATCCTCGGGGCCGCTATTCTCGTAGAAACCCATCAGCCGGACGCTCAGCCGGTCGGTCGGCTTGAACAGCAATATCGCGCGTCCGCCATAGCCCTTGAGCGTGTTGGCGTTCTTCTTTCCGGTGGTGACGTTGTCGATATAGCCGTCCTCGTGCCGGTAATAGCCGACCGCGCGCAGCGCGACCGTGTCCGTGGCGAGCGGCACGTTGATCATGCCGTTATAGCGCTGGCGGATTCCACCGCCATTGGGCGTCACGCCGAGATCGACGAGCGCCGAGGCGTCAAAATCCCGGAGGTTGGGGCTCTTGGTAAGGATGCGCAGCGCGCCCGACAGCGAACCCGAACCGAACAAAGTACCTTGCGGTCCGCGCAGGAACTCGACGCGCTCGACATCGTACAGGTTGGAATCCAGCGTGACGGCATTGCCGATCGTCGTGAGCGGCAGTTCGTCGATATAGACCGTGGTGGTCGTCTGAAGGCCCGCGCCCCAACCGTTGGTCGAAATGCCACGGGTTGTGAAGCGCACATTGTTGTCGCTGGCCTTGTTGAGCGCGACGCCAGGCGTTTCGCGCGCAACGCCCTCGAAGCCGACAATACCCTTCTGCGTCAATTCCTCCTGCGAGAAAGCGGTGACGCTCAGCGGCACGTCCTGCAGGCGCTCATTCCGGCGCGTGGCGGTCACGACAATGTCGTCCGTGCCACTGTCCTGGCTAGCGGCCGATGTCCCCGAATCCGGGCTGGTCTGTGCCAACGCGGGCGCAGCGGCGAACGCCAGCGCGATCAACGACGAAGTATAGGCAAAGCGGTTCATATCCCCTCCTTGTCGCCGCCGCCTCTTCTTGACGCGTGGCTGGCGATCTTCGCGAAGATGACATCGCGTATCGGCTGGAGTCAATACTGACAGTCGGTTCAGTCAGTATTCGTGTTTCACAAAGGGAATGATCCGCGCCGTGCGACCCCGGTTCGAAGCAAATCCTATCAGCGCGGTTTGCCGCCTAATTTCCGTGCGCACTTGCGCGGATACGTGCGAACAGCGGGGGGGAATCGCAAACCCGTACCACGTTAGAAAATATGAGATTCAGCTATTGGAAACAGTGGCTTGGAAGAAAAGGCGAAATTCCTCGCCTCCACCCATTTCCCCCTTCCTTTATCGCGAAACACCGACGGCCCGCCGCTTGGCATTTAGCGCGATGGTCATGTCCGCCCATTCGCGTCCGTGCCGCAGCATATGTTCGGTCAGGCGTTGATAGTGCTGGATGAAGGTCGCCAGCTCGGTGGCGCTCATGCCCGCGTCTTCGCCCCGCGCGCGCTTCAGGGCGTGTTCCTGCTCGGCGCGCCACTTACCCACGATCTCGAAATCCGGCGCGGCGAGGAAGACGAGCAGGTCGATTCGTTCGAACAGGGCGCGGTAGTTCGCTAGCCGGGCGTTGACCCAGTGGCGCCAAATGCCGTCCGGATCGCGCTCGGCTTCTAGCGCGTTGAGCGGTTTCACCAGTTCGTCCTCGGGCTGCGGCCGCGCACCGAGGCACCAGCCTTCGAGGATGACGATGTTCGCCGGACCCTGCCATGGCTCGGGCGGAGCGGGTTCGTCGCGGGCCTTGTCGAAGCGGGGAAGGAGGGTGGTTTCCGGCTTGGCCAGCGCCTCGATCACCCGCAGTCCCCGTGCTGGGTCGTGGGTACCGGGCACGCCGCGGGTGGCGAGCAGCGGGTGGACCTCCGCCGCCAGCGTCCGCCGCGCCGCGCCGTCCAGATAGAGGTCATCGAGCGACAGTACCGGGCAACCGAGGCGGATGGCGAGTTCGCGCGCCACGGTCGACTTGCCGCTGCCTTGCGCGCCGGCGATGCCCAGGACGAACGGGCGCCGTGCGCCACGCTCGGGCAATTGCGCGGCGATCAGGTCCGCGATGCTGGGAGCGGTATCGGCCATGCTGGCGCACATCAGTGCTTGCATGGGGTAAGCGCTGTCAAATATGCACCAAGTTCCGGGGCCGCCTTCTCCACGCCCCGCCGGGAAACGCCATGTCCAGCCGTCCGACGATCAAGGAAGTCTCGAAGATCGCGGGGGTCTCGTTCAAGACCGTGAGCCGGGTGCTCAACAACGAGAAGCATGTCAGCGAGGAAACGCGCCGCCGCGTCGAGGAAGTCGTGCAGCGGCTCAATTTCCGTCCAAGCCACGCGGCGCGGACGCTGGCCGGGCGGCGCTCGTTCCAGGTGGCTTTGCTCTATGACAATCCCAGCCCCTATTATGTCTATCACGTCCAGACCGGTGCGCAGCAGCGCTGCTCCGCGCTCGGCTATCGCCTGCTGCTCCAGCCCGTCGATGTGCTGTCGGACGATCTCGCCTCGAACGTGCTGGCGCTGATCGACGAGGCGCATCTCGACGGGCTGATCCTGTCGCCGCCGGTGACCGAGGCGCCGGCGCTGCTCGACGCGCTCGATCGGCGGGGGCTGCCCTATGTCCGTATCGCGCCCGGCGTGCGCAAGGATAGCGGCATGGCATCGACGATGGACGACGTCGCCGCCGCACGGGCGCTGACCCGGCACCTGATCGATCTCGGCCACCGCGCCATCGCCTTCATCCGCGGGCCCGAGACCCATGTCTCGTCGAGCGACCGCCTGGAAGGATATCGCCAGGAACTGGCGGCGCATGGCATCGCCTTTGACCCCCGGCTGGTCGTCGCCGGCGATTACAGCTTCCGCTCGGGCGGCGAGGCGACTCGGGCGTTGCTCGAGCTCAGCCCGCGCCCGACCGCGATCTTCGCGGGCAATGACGATATGGCGGCGGGCGCGCTGGCGGTGGCGCACGAACTCGACATCGATGTGCCGGGCGCGCTGTCGATCGCGGGGTTCGACGATTCGGATCTGGCGCAGGCGGTGTGGCCGCCGCTGACCACGATCCGCCAGCCGGTGCGCGAACTGGCCGATGCCGCGGTCGAGCTGCTGCTCGGCGGCAGCGGCGAGACACAGGTTTCGCTGGAGCATGAGCTGATCGTGCGCAAGTCGACCGGGCCTGCGCCGAAGGGCTGATGCCTGCCAATCCCGCGCCGCGAATGTTGAGGAAGTTTAGTCTTTTTCGGGGGACTCAACATTCGTATCCAGGCGGCGATATTCAGGATTTCAAAGAGCGGCCGGGAAGGGTCCGGGCCACTGACCGAAGCAAGCCAAATCCTACATTGCAAGCCTAGAGCGCCCGGAAGCGGAAGTCCCTGAACCGCGCGGTGCCCCTGCCCGCCGAATAGAGGCCGGGCCTGAGCATCAGGAAGCCGCCGCGGACATTGTGGTGGTAGCCCGAGACTTCCATCCCGCGATCGAAACGTCGCCACGTCGCGCCGCCATCGCCGCTGGTATGATAGGAGACGATGTGGCGGTTGTTGGTGACGCGCATGCGCAGCCTGCGACCATAAGGACTGGCGGGGCGGCCACGCTCGATGCCATATTGATGGGTGACGAAGCGGGTCTCGTCGAAGCCGAGGCCGCAATAGAGTTTTTCGTCATAGAAGAGCAGCAGCCCGGCGACGCCGCCTTCCTCGATCTCGATATCGCATTCGAACCGATAGGCCTGATCGCCGGCGACCAGCAGCAGCGGCGCGCCGGAGCCCGGGGCCATACCGCTGGCGTCGAGCAGCAACGCGTTGTCCGCAACGCGGACGCGGGAACGCTCATCGGGCGCGGGCTTGAAGAAATTCCAGCGGGTGCCGAGTTCGAGCGTCGCGAAATCGTCGGACAGGGCGATGCCGTGGGGCAAAGCTTGCCCGCCCCCGGGGCTTGCGATCGGTTGCGAGAGATCGCCGCCGGTCATGCGGAACCAGCCATCGGCGCTCCATTCGACCGGATCGAGCAGGGTCTGGCGCCCGAGCGTCCAATAGCCATTCTCGAAGCCATGATAGACCGACCACCAGCTGCCGTCCGGACCCTCGACCAGTGTGGCGTGGCCGCGCGACCACCATTTCTCGGCAAGCGAGGTGGTGCGGACGATCGGATTGCCGGGATGGTCTTCCCAGGGCCCGGCCAGCGACTTCGAGCGGGCGGCGATCACCATATGCCCGGTGGGCGGCCCCGCCGTGCCGCCGACGGCGGTGATCAGATAATAATAGCCGCCATGGCGCAGCACCTTGGGGCCTTCCGGCGAGAAGCCTTCGACATCCCAATCGTCGGGATAGCGCCATGGATCATAGACATGTTCGGGCTCACCCGTGCGGCTGAGGCCGTCGTCGCTGAGCGGCACCCGATCGCCGCCCGAGAGGAACAGCCAGCGCTTGCCCTTCTCATCGACCGCATGGCCGGGATCGATATGATTGGGAAGCTTGAGATCGACCGGCTCGCTCCATGGCCCTTCGATCCGGTCGGCCCAGATCACATGGATGGTGTTGGGCGAGGCCTTGACCGGAATGTAGAGATAGAAGCGGCCCTTGTGCTTGCAGAGCTCGGGCGCCCAGACCGAGCCGATATTCCGGCTCAGCGCCGGGCCGATGGGCTGCCAGTTCACCAGATCGCGCGAATGCCAGAGGATCAGGCCGGGATAGGAATCGAAGGTCGAGAAGGTCATGTAGTAATCGCGCCCGTCCTTGAGGATCGACGGATCGGGATGGTCGCCGGCCATCAGCGGATTGAGGAAGCGGCCGTCGCCGAGATCGGCCTTGCGCTGATTGTCGAGCCCGCGCTTCCATTCGGGGGCGGCGCCAGCGGACAGCGCGGGGAGGGGAAGGCCGGCGGCGAACGCAGGGCCCAGAGTCGAACGGAGCGCGGTGCGGCGAGTGACCTTCATGACACCGGTTTACCTGAGCCATGACGCCAGGCAAGCCCGGCAGAATTAACCTTTAATCTCAAGCAAATCCCGTCCCGAACGCGCACACCGGTTAACCATGGATCACGCTGGCGGAATTCGTAAACAAGTTGTTAACTCCAGGCATGGAACGCGCACTTGTCATCGAGGGCCATGCCCGCCGCCACCCTTTTCGCAACTATGCGCGCCGGGTTGCCCGCGCCAATCAGAAGGCGCGCGACGACAGCGACTGGAAGCTGTTCGCGGTGAGCTTCAGCGCCTTCTTCGTCTGCTTCACGACGTTTATCTTTTAAGGCAGCGTTTCCACGCCTTGCGCTTCGCCCTCGGCCTGATGGAGCCGCCGCGCGCAGATCGCCGAGAGCAGACACAGGACGACAATCACGAGGATCGAATTCTCGACGCTGACGCCGGGCACGGTGGTCAGCGCCAGGATGCCGACCGAGCCGCCGACCATGAAGGCCGAGTTGACGATGTTGTTCGCCGCGACCGTGCGCGAGGTCTGCGACCGGTCGACGGTGGTGGTGAGAAAGGCATAGAGCGGCACCACGAACATGCCGCCGGTGATCGCGATCATGATCAGCGAGAATAGCAGGTGCCAGCCGGCGGGCATCGTCACGAACTCATGCATCTTGATCAGCGGACCATCGCTGACCGGCCAGAATTCCGCGGCGAGATAGAATTCGACCACGAACAGCGCCATCGCCAGCACCGAGACCATCGAATAGCGCGCCGAGACCTGCCCCTTGAGCAGGCGGTTGATCACCAGCGAACCGATGGCGATGCCGATCGAGAAGATGCCGAGGAAGATGCTCGCCACGTCCTTCTGGGCATGGAAGGTGTTCTTGACGAGCGGCGGGAACAGCACCCCGAGCACCGCGGCGATCGTCCAGAAGGTGCTGATGGCGATGATCGCCAGCCAGACGCGGCGGATATGGGTGGTCGCGGCGATCAGCTGATAGGAGGAGCGGAACACGTTCCAGTCGAGCTTGAGCTTGGTCGAGGGCGGTGCCGCGGGGATGTTTCGCGACGACAGATAGCCTATGCAGGCGACGACGATGACTCCGACCGCCGCCGCCGTCGGGCTGATCACGCCGCCGGCGATGGTGCCGCACAGGATGGCGATATAGGTGCCGGCCTCGACCAGCCCGGTGCCGCCGAGCACTTCGTCCTCGGCCATGTGCTGCGGGATGATCGCGTATTTGATCGGGCCGAAAAAGGTGGAGTGGATGCCCATGCCGACCAGGGCGACCAGCATCAGCGGCAGGCTCTTGATCAGGATGCCCGCCGCGCCGATCAGCATGATCAGCACTTCGGCCATCTTGATGATCCGCATGATGCGGGCCTTGTCGTAGCTGTCGGCCAATTGCCCGGCCATCGCCGAGAACAGGAAGAAGGGGAGGATGAACAGCCCCTGCGCGACCGCGCTGAACTGGGTTTCGGATTCGACCGAATTGAAGATCTGATAGGTCGCGAAGAAGATCATCGCGTTCTTGAACAGATTGTCGTTGAAGGCGCCGAGGAACTGGGTGACGAACAGCGGCAGAAACCGGCGCGTCTTCAAGAGTCCGACCGAACCGATCATGCGTTTCCCATCCTCTGAACAGACGGAAAACCGCCGAACTTGCCGGAACGGCATAGCCGAGCGCATCGTTAACGGGCAACGGAAATTCCCCTCCCGCGCCGTGCGGCGCGGTGCTAAGGTCATGCTTCGATGTGGACGCTGCCGAACATATTGACGCTGTCGCGTATCCTCGCGCTGCCGCTGCTCGCGCTGTTCCTGTGGTGGCCGGATTGGCCGCAAGGCTATCTGATCGCATGGGTGATCTACGCGCTGATGGGCGTGACCGATTATTTCGACGGCTATGTCGCGCGGGCGCAGGGCACGGTCTCGAAGCTGGGGGTGTTCCTCGATCCGATCGCCGACAAGATCATGGTGGCCACGGTGATCCTGATCCTTGTCGGCAAGCAGGTGATCGTCGACTGGCATCTGATCGCGGCGCTGGTGATCCTGGCGCGCGAGATCGCGGTTTCGGGGCTGCGCGAGTTTCTGGGCGGGATTCAGGTCTCGGTGCCGGTGTCGCGGCTCGCCAAGTGGAAGACGACGCTGCAGCTCGGCGCGCTCGGCTTCCTGATCTTCTCTCGGGCGACGCCCGAATGGCTGTGGGTGCTGCAGGCCGGGCTGGTGTTCCTGTGGGGCGCGGCGGTGCTGACGCTGGTGACCGGCTGGGATTATCTTCGCGTCGGCCTGAAGCATATGGATAGCTGATGGAGCTTTTGTACTTCGCCTGGGTGCGCGAGCGCGTGGGCGTGGGGCATGAGCATGTCGATCCGCCCGAGGCGGTGCGCAACGTCGCCGATCTGATCGGCTGGCTGGCAACGCGCAGCCCGGGCCATGCCGAGGCGATGCGCGAGCCGGCGAAGCTGCGCGCGGCGATCGACCAGAAATTCGTGCCGCTCGACGCCCTGCTGGACGGGGCGAAGGAAGTCGCGATCTTTCCGCCGGTGACCGGGGGATGATCCGCGTCTCGGTCGATAGCGCGCCGATCGAGCTGTCGCAGGAGCTGGCGGCGCTGGAAGAGCGCGGGGCGGGAGCGGTGGCGAGCTTCACGGGGGTTGTGCGCGGTGCGGGCGGCGTCACCGGGCTGGAGCTCGAACATTATCCGGGCATGACCGAAGCCGCGCTCTGCGACCTTGCCGAGGCGGCGACCGCGCGCTGGAGCCTGCTGGGCGTCACCATCGTCCACCGTGTCGGGCGGATGGCGCCGGGCGAGCGGATCGTGTTCGTCGGCACGGCGGCGCACCACCGCCGCGAGGCGCTCGACGCCTGCGCCTATCTGATCGACCGGCTGAAGACTGATGCGCCGTTCTGGAAGCGCGAGCAGCGCGGAGGCGGTGCGGCGTGGGTCGAAGCGCGGGACAGCGATTCGGCAGCGGCGGAGCGGTGGTCCTGACCAAGTAGAAGGCTAGGCCGCCTCGCCCAGCACCCCCGCCAACAACCGGAAGTCCTTTTCGCGCGGCGAGGCGCGGCGCCAGACCAGGGCGATCCGCCGCACCGCGTTCTCGGCTTCGAGCGGACGCGCGGTGACGTCGGTATGGTCGAGGATGCCGGCATCGACCGCCATTTCGGGCAGCATCGTCACGCCGAGGCCATTATCGACCATCTGCACCATGGTGTGCAGCGAGGTGCCCATCATCGTCGCCTCGGCACGCATTTCGGGGCGGTTGCAGGCGGAGAGGGCATGATCCTTCAGGCAATGCCCGTCCTCGAGCATCAGCAGCCGGGTCTCGTCGATCATCGCCGGGCGAATCGTCGGCGTCGGGTCCATCTCGCCGTCGCGAAAGGCGACGAACAGGCGGTCGTCGAACAGCGGCGCGGTCTCGACATCGCCACAGGCATAGGGGAGGGCGAGCAGCACGCAATCGGTGCGGCCGTGATGGAGGCCCTCGCAGGCCTGGCCGCTGGTTTCCTCGCGCAGATAGAGCTTGAGGTCGGGATAATCCTTGCGCAGCCGCGGCAGGATACGCGGGAGCAGGAACGGCGCGATCGTCGGGATCACGCTCATCCGCATATCGCCCGACAAGGGCCGTCCAGCGGCGCGGGCGAGATCCCCCAGTTCATCGGCCTCGCGCAGCACGCGCCGCGCCTTCTCGACGATGCGCTCGCCGAGCGGCGTGAAGCGCACCACGCGCCGGGTGCGCTCGACCAGAACCACGCCGATCAGCGTCTCGAGTTCGCGAATGCCGGCGGAGAGAGTGGACTGGGTGACGAAGCAGCTTTCCGCCGCGCGGCCGAAATGTCCGGCGTCGTTGAGCGCCACGAGATATTGGAGCTGTTTGAGCGTGGGCAGGTAGGTCGTCATCGCCGGCGGACTTATCGCTTTAATCGATCAATGACCAGAGAATAAACGATTTGAACGCTCAGCGGCGCTCCCTATATCGCAGCGCAGCAGACTTGTGCTGCAACGCAAAATTCTTATCGGAGATACCCGCAATGCTGACCGTTGGCGACAAATTCCCCTCGATTGCCGTTCCCGTACAGCAGGGCGTCGCCGCGCTCCCGGCAGGTGAGACGCTCGACCTGACCACCGCCTTTCCGGGTAAGTGGAAGGTCGTGTTCTACTGGCCGAAGGATTTCACCTTCGTCTGCCCGACCGAGATCGTCGGCTATGCCGGCCTGAAGGGCGATTTCGGCGACCGCGATACCGTGCTGATCGGCGCTTCGACCGACACCGCGCACGTCCATCTCGCCTGGCGCAAGTCGGATCCGGACCTCGAAGCCGCGGATTTCCCGTGGCTCGCCGATAACGGCGCGGTGCTCGCCAACGCGCTCGGCATCGTCGACGCCAACGAGCATGTCGCGTTCCGCGCGACCTTCACCGTCGATCCGGACAATGTGATCCAGGCGGTGCAGGTCAACGGCCTCAACGTCGGCCGCAATCCGCAGGAAACGCTTCGCGTGCTGGACGCGCTGCAGAGCGACGAGCTGTGCCCGTGCAACTGGAACAAGGGCGACGACGTCCTTCGCCCGGCCGCTTAAGCCACTCGAAAGCCCCCCGGCGCGGGGCCTCCTCCCCCTCCTGTGCCCCGCGCCACCCCTCAGAAGGCATCATGCTCCCCCGGGCATGGTGCCTTCTGTCTGACTGGAGACAGACATGTCGCTCAAGACCTTCGCCGAAGCCCTTCCCGATTTCGCCAAGGACATCCGCCTCAACGTCGGCGGCCTCGTCAATGACCAGACGCTGGGCGACCAGCGCAAATACGGCCTGATCCTCGCCTGCGCGCATGGCACTGGACACAAGCCGATCGTCGATGCCGCCGAAGCCGAAGTCGCCGGCAAGCTCAGTGACGAGGCCGCCAATGCCGCCCGCGCCGCCGCCGCGGTGATGGCGATGAACAATGTCTATTACCGCTTCACCCACCTCGCCGGGAACAAGGAGTATCTCAACATGCCGGCGCGGCTGCGGATGAACGCGATCGGCGCGCCGGGTATCGACAAGGCCGATTTCGAGCTGTTCAGCCTCGCGGTCTCGGCGATGAACGGCTGCGGCATGTGCATCGACGCGCATGAGAAGGTGCTCAAGCAGCATGCCGTGCCGGCCCAGGTGATCCAGGACGCGGTGCGCTATGGCGCGGTGATCAAGGCCGCCGCGACGGTGCACGCCGCGGTGGCCTGATTTCTCCGGTCCCGCCTGAACGGCGGGGACCGGAAAATCTCAATGGAGCGCGTTCCAGATCGTGTACGCGCTGGTGACCGTCAACAGTCCGCCGACCATGCCCATCAGCGGCCGCGCCGGCACGTGCTTGGCGAGCCATCCGCCGGTTGGCGCCGCGATGAGGCCGCCGATCAGGATGCCGAGGGTCTGGAAGGTGAAAGCCGCCCAGCCGAGCGTGGCGATGAAGGTCGCGGAGATCGTCGCGGTCAGGAAGAACTCGGCGGTGTTGACGGTGCCGATCGTCTCGCGCGGGCTGGCGCCCTGGACGAGCAGGTTGCTGGTCACCACCGGACCCCAGCCACCGCCGCCCGCCGCGTCGAGAAAGCCGCCGGCCAGCCCCAGCGGCTCGATGATCTTGGGTTCGCGCGGCTCCACGCTGCCGCGCCACGCGCGATACAGCAGATACACGCCGATCGCGGCGAGATAGGTCATGACGAAGGGCTTGGCGACCGAGGCGTCGATCGAGCTCAGCACATAGGCGCCGAGCACGCCGCCGATCACGCCCGGAATCACCAGCCGCCGGAACAGTTTCCAGTTGACGTTGCGATGCAGCGTATGGCTCGCGCCCGAAGCGGCGGTGGTGAAAGTCTCGACGGCGTGGACCATTGCCGAGGCATTGGCAGGCGGCACGCCGAGGAAGCTGACCAGCAAGGTGCTGTTGATCACGCCAAAGGCCATGCCCAGCGCGCCGTCCACGGCCTGCGCGGCGAACCCGACCAGGATGAACGGGAGCAAGTCGGCCAGGTCGATACCGAAAATCATCCGCGCCTTGGTCTCCCTTGTTGGATCATTGCCATGCCGTGCCCGCCCAAATCCAACAAGATACATAGTGTTTAGACGGGACAAGCCCGGGCGGGGGCGTGCTGGAAATCGGACCGGTCATGCACTAGATGGTCATGGCAAAGGGGAACCCGGCCATGTTCCGTCGTCTGAATGCGTATCTCGATTCGATCCGCGCGCGCGATCCCGCTCCGCGCAGCCGCGCCGAAATCCTGCTGTATCCGGGCGTGTGGGCGGCCGGCTATCACCGCATCGCGCACCGTCTGTTCCAGGCGCGCTGGTTCTTCCTTGCCCGGCTGGTCAACCATTGGTCGCGCTGGCTGACCGCGATCGACATCCACCCGGGCGCGGTGATCGGCCGCAACTTCTTCATCGACCATGGCTTCGTCGTGATCGGCGAGACCGCTGTGATCGGCAACGATGTGACGATCTACCAGTGCGTGACGCTGGGGGGCACGAGCCCCGACAATGGCGTGGCCGGCAAGCGCCACCCGACGATCCTGGACGGCGTCATCATCGGATCGGGCGCGCAGGTGCTGGGCCCGATCACGGTCGGCGAGCGGGCGCGGATCGGCGCCAATGCGGTGGTCACCAAGGATGTCGTGCCCGGCGCGACCATGGTCGGTATTCCGGCCAAGGCGACGCTGATCGAATCGCGGATCTCTCAGCCCGAATTCGTGCCCTATGGCACGCCGTGCAGCGAGATGTTCGATCCGGCGACGCAGAAGCTCGAGATCATGCGCTGCGAGCTGGAGACGATGCGCAAGCGGCTGGACGAGTTGCTTGCCGAACGCGAGGATCGTCGCGACCGTGCGTAAGGCGCCGGCGCGGTTTCTTTCCCTCTCCGTCATCCCGGACTTGTTCCGGGATACACCGGGCGGCAGGCGCGGAGACCAACGGCTTTCGCGGCACCGCTCGCGGCGCGGTGAACCCCGGAACAAGTCCGGGGTGACGATTTGGGGTGGCGCAGCGTGGGGACGGTAACGCCGCTCCCTCTAGGGAAGCCGTCGCAAGTCGGCTTCGAGCGCCTCGAGCTTACCCGCATCCTCGATCTCTACGGCAGGATGGTCGCGGCGGGGCATTGGCGGGATTATGCGATCCAGTTCGATAACGACGCCGCGGTGTTCGCCGCCTTTCGCCGCGCCGCCGAACGGCCCGAATATCGGATCGAGAAGCGCCCGGCGCTGCGCAACCGCCAGGGCATGTGGGCGCTGGTCAATGAGAGCGGGATGATCCTCAAGCGCGGGCACGAACTGGGGCCCGTGCTGGCGCCGGTCGAGCGGCGGCTGATGAAGCTGGTCGGGGAGTAGACAGCTCCTTCTCCCATTTGGGGGAGGGAAGGGGCCAGCTCGCGCAGCGAGTGGGAAGCGTGAGGGCAGACCTTTATCCTGCCCTCACCCTTCCGCAGCTTCGCTGCTCCCTCCCTCTCCCGTCGGGAGAGAGACTTTACGCTCAGGCCGCGACGACCTGCTGCGTCGGCGGCAGGCGGCTTTCGAGTCCGCCGAGCAACCCGACCACCGAGCGGCGCATCGGCTGCCAGAAGGCCGAGAGCGTCAGCAGTGCCGAGCCGATCACCAGCGCGGTCAACGCCGCGGCCAGCTCGACCGCGCCCGATTGCTGGAACAGCGCGTACATCGCCCACAGCACGTAGACGAGGCTCGATACGAGCAGCGCGCGGCGGTCCACCGCCAGCGCCACGAAGGCGAAGGCGATGTAGAGCAGCAGCACGATGCCGGCCATCGGCACCGAGATATCGCCGTCGAACACGCCGAGCATGTGGAATACCGGGTGCGCGATCAGCGGCGCGGCGGCGAGGTGCAGCCAGAAGGCGACGTCGCTGCGGCGGGTGCGGCGCTCGCGGTCGCTCATGTCCCAACGCATCGCGAACAGGAACACCAGCACGCCTGCGGCGAGCAGGATCGGGTTGACCATGTCGCGCGCGCTCGGGATCAGCGTGAGGATGACCGCGACCACGACGCCGACCACCGAAAGCGTGCCGGCGGCGACCGTGATCGGCACCATGAAGCGGCGCCAATGCACCCAGGCGGCGGCGGCGGTGAGCACACCGGCGATGGCGGTGATGCCGGCGGCGAGGCGCTCCATCGCGGGCTGATCGTTCATGGCGATGCCGAACTGCTCGGCGAGCCACGGCACATTGGCGACGAACACGGCGGTGACCGCGGCGCCGGTGCCACCGACAAAGGCGAGCAGCAGCAGGATGCTGGGCAGCGCCATGCGGCGCTGGCGGGTGAAATATTCGGCAAGCAGCCAGCTCGTGATCGCCACCGCGCCCCCCGCGACGGCGATCGAGGCGCCGACCTGACGCGGGCCTTCGAAGCTGTGATCGGCGCCCATCGCCTTCGAGCCGATATACAAGCCGATCCAGGCCACAGCGACCAGGATTAGCGCCGCGGCGATCGAGACGAAGATGTCGTTGAAACCGGTGAGGAGGCGGAAATGCTCCTCATCGACGGCGGGAGCCGATCGGCCCTCCGCGACATGGTTGCGAAACGCGTCGGCGGCCTCGGGGGTAAGCACCCCGGCCTCCACCGCGTTCGCGAGATCTGTTTCGCTGTACATGGCAATCCTCCTCCTGTGCGGAGGTGGATAGCATGAGTGTATTATCAAGGCAATACGCTGTCCGTTTCCGGACGGGGCACCTCAGCCTTTCTGCAGCAACGCCATGATCCGCATCGATTGCTCGGCGCCCGAATTGGGGACGATCTCGCCGGTGCGGTCGGTGATCTCGGCCCATTGCGCCGCGACCGCCTCGACGGTCGGCTCGGTGAGTTTCGTGCCGGGAGTCATCGTCACATAGGCGGCGTGGACCACGCCGGCACCGGCACCGATGATCATGTTGGTCGGCGCGTCCTCGCTGACCAGATACAGCGCGGCGGGGGCGACATTCTCGGGGGCGAAGGCCTTGAAGGCTTCCTCGGGGAAGATGTCCTCGGTCATGCGCGTGCCGGCGACCGGCGCGATGGTGTTGACCCGGATGCCGTATTTCGCGCCTTCGAGGTGGAGCGTCTTGGTAAGACCGGCGAGACCGAGCTTCGCCGCGCCGTAATTCGCCTGGCCGAAATTGCCATAGAGACCGGTCGAGGACGCGGTCATCAGGATACGCCCGTAATTCTGCTCGCGCATCGTTTCCCACACCGCCTTGGTGCAATTGGCCGAGCCGTTGAGATGGACATCGACGACGAAGCGGAAATCCGCCGGCTCCATCTTCACGAAGCTCTTGTCGCGCAGCACGCCGGCATTGTTGATCAGGATATCGATCCGGCCCCAGCGCTCCCTGGCCTGCTCGACCATCGCGACCATCTGGTCATATTCGGTGACGCTGCCGCCGTTCGAAAAGGCCTCGCCGCCGAGCGCCTCGATCTCTTCGACGACCTTGAGCGCGGCGTCGGAATGGCCGGTGCCGTCGCGCGCGCCGCCGAGATCGTTGACCACCACCCTGGCGCCGCGACGGGCGAGTTCGAGCGCATAGGCGCGGCCGAGGCCGCCGCCGGCGCCGGTGACGATCGCGACGCGGTCTTGGAAGGAAATGGTCATGGGATGCGCTCCACTGAAGTCAGGAGCGCATCCCTAGACGTCATGGCGAAAGGATCAATGCCCGCCGCGCTGGCGGCAATGATCGGTGACCTTGCGCGAGCAAGGCGGATAGCTTGCCGGATCCGACGGCATCGGCGCGGCGGCGGGTGCGGGCGGGGGTGCGACATAGGTGGTTTGCGGAGACGCCGGAGCGGCGGGCGCGGCCATCGCCTCTGGCGCGGCCGGAGCTTCGGGGGCTGGCGGTGCTTCGGGTGCCGGCGGTGCTTCGGGAACGACGGGGGCTTCAGGGGCCGCAGGGGCTTCCGGGGCAGGCGGCGTCGCCGGTGCGGGGGGAGCGGCCGGCACGGTCTGGGGTGCGGGCGCCGTCTGCGTCGCCGGAACGTCCTGCGCGATCGCGGTGCCGCCGACCGCGATCGCGGCGGCCAGGATCATGAATTTCATTCGCTCGACTTTCATGGTTGGAGTCAGGCGAACGAACGCACGGGCGCGCCGGGCGTCGCATCGCCCGGCACGCTCGGTCTCGTTACGGGGGCGCCCTGCCCGATCAGCCGCCGCGTTGCGTGCAGCCGTCGAACTGGCCGCGCTTGCAGACCGGATAGCTGGCCTTGGGCGGCGGGGGCGGGAAAGCCTCGGTCGGCGTCTGGGTGTTGGGGACGAACACCACGGTCGCGCCGGGGGTAGGGGTGCCGCTGAACAAGGGCGCGGTGGGCGCATAGCCGCCGAGCTGGCTTGCGCCATTATTGGTCGGCGATTCCGCCTTTTGCGCCGAGGTCTGCGGCGCGTTCTGCGCAATCGCGCTGCCGCTAAAGGCAAGGGCTGCCGCCAAGGCAATGAGCTTCATTTGGAGTCTCCTGGATCGGGAGCGATTGGTCTCGCTCCGGTCAGGGGAACGCGGGAAGGCAGGGTTGTTTCCCTTCTGAGCCCTTCCCCTGAAGAGAAGGGGCTTGAGGAAGTCAGTTCCCGCTATCCAGCGCGTAGCCCGCCGAACGGACGGTGCGGATGATATCGGGCTTGTCGCCGAGATTGATCGCCTTGCGCAGGCGGCGAATGTGCACATCGACGGTGCGGCTCTCGATATCGCTGTCATGACCCCAGACGCTGTCGAGCAGCCGCTCGCGCGAGAAGACATGGCCGGGATGTTCGAGGAAATGCTTGAGCAGGCGGAACTCGGTCGGGCCCAGAGACACGACCTCGCCGCCGCGGCGGACCTTATGCCCGACCGTGTCCATTTCGATATCGGCGTAGGTCAGCGTTTCCCCGGCCAGCGCCGGGCGCACGCGGCGCAGCACCGCGCCGACGCGGGCGACCAGCTCGCGCGGGGAGAAGGGCTTGGTGACGTAATCGTCGGCGCCGGTCTCAAGCCCGCGGACGCGATCCTCTTCCTCGCCACGGGCGGTGAGCATGATGATCGGAACGTTGGCGGTTTCAGGCATGCGGCGCAGGCGCCGGCAGACCTCGATCCCCGAAATCCCTTCGACCATCCAGTCGAGCAGCACGATATCGGGCGCGGCTTCCTTGGCCAGCATCAGCGCCTCTTCCCCGTCCGGGGTGTGGCGGACGTCGAAGTCCTCGCGCTTGAAGTGATAGCTGAGCAGCTCGGCGAGCGAGGCGTCATCCTCGACCAGCAGCATCCGCGCCCGGGCCATCAGCCGGCACTCGCGCCGGTTTCGCGGTCGGCGAGATAATCGCCGGTCGCGGCGAAATAGACCATCTCGGCGACGTTGGTCGCGTGATCGCCGATCCGCTCGATATTCTTGGCGACGAACAGCAGGTGCGAGACCTGGCCGACGGTACGCGGATTTTCGACCATGAAGGTGACAAGCGTACGGAAGATCGATTCGTAGAAATCGTCGAGCACGCGGTCGCGCTCCCAAACCGCGATCGCGGCGGCGGGGTCGCGCGCGGCGAAAGCGTCGAGCACGTCATGGACCATGTCGCCGGCAAGCTGCGCCATCGCCGGCAGCAGCGACACCGCTTCGATGCGGTCGTCACCATGGATCAGGCGCACGCGCTTGGCGATATTCTTGGCATAGTCGCCGATCCGCTCGATCACCGCGGCGATCTTGAGCGCGCCGACCATCTCGCGGAGATCTTCCGGCGATGCCGTGCCGGAGGTGATCACGCCGAGCGCCAGCCGCTCGACGCCGGATTCGATGGCGTCGATCGTCTTGTCCTTCTTGCGGACTTCCTCGGCGAGATCGGTGTCGTTGCGCTGCAGCGCCTTCATCGCATCGTGGATCGCCTGTTCGGCGAGGCCGCCCATCTGGCTGATCTGGGCGCGCACCTCGCCGATTTCGCGATCGAGCGGGGTCATGTCGTGATGAAAGCGGGTCGCCATGTTTCTCGCCTCTCGCGGACCATCGTTACCACTTTATGACAGCGGGCTTGGCCGGGAGCAGCACCGTGACCGTGGTGCCTTCGCCGACCGTGCTGGCGATGTCGAGCTGGCCGCGATGGCGCTCGACGATATGCTTGACGATCGCCAGACCGAGGCCGGTGCCGCTCACCCGGCTGCGCCCTTCGTCGACGCGATAGAAGCGCTCGGTAAGGCGCGGAATATGGGTCGCGGGAATGCCCTCACTATGATCGCTGACCGCGATCCGGACCATGCCGCCGGCGGGCTGGGCGCGGATCGTGATCGGGGTGCCGGCGCGCCCATATTTCATGGCGTTGCCGACGATATTGTGGAGCAGCTGCGAAAGCTGGGCGCGGTCGCCGCGGACGGCGGGCAACGCTTCCAGCTCGGTGACGAGATCGGCTCCCCGCTGCGATTGCCCGGCAGTGAGTTCGCGGCGGACTTCGTCGATCAGCGCGGCGAGATCGACGGCCATGTCGGGTGCGCTGTATTGGTCCGCCTCGATCCGGCTCAGCGAGATGAGATCATCGACCAGCCGCTGCATACGCTGCGCTTCGTCGTGGACGGTCTTGAGAAAGCGCTCGGCGGTGGCTGGATCCTCGGCGGCGCCTTCGCGCAGGGTTTCGACATAGCCGAGGATCGACGCCAGCGGCGTGCGCAGCTCGTGACTGGCATTGGCGACGAAATTCACCCGCATCCGCTCGGCGGCATGGCTTTCGGTGCGGTCGGTGAGATGGACGACCCGCCAATCGCCGGCATCGCGGATCCGCATCTCCCAGCGCTGATCGCGGGTGCCGAGGCCGACAAGATGGACCGGCACGTCGGGGTTGGCGGGCGCGGGGTCGCGCAACTGTTCGGCGGCGGCGGGATGACGGATCGCGAGGCGGATGTCCTCGCCGAGAATATGCTGACCGAGCAACTCGCGCGCGGCGCGGTTGGCGGCGAGGACGCGACCCTCGGCCATGATCAGCATCGGCTGCGGCACCGTCTCGAGCACGTCATGGATGCGGGTGACGTCGGAAAGGGCTTCGGCGGGGAGCATTGCGACGCCCTAGCGGAGCGTCGCGCGATTTACGATTGCGAAAGGGCATCAGGCGCAGGACAATGGGTCATGAGCGACGAACCACCCGAAGCGCCGAAACTGCCCAAGTCCAGCCGCCGCGCGCTGATGCTCGGTGCGGCCAGCGCCTCCGCGATCGTCTCGATCAGGCCCGCGCTCGCGCAGACCAGCGCGTCGGTGATCAACTGCCAGATTCCCGTGCCCGATCCGGCCCGTGCCGGCAGCTTCATCGATGCCGAAGGCAAGCTCGTACCCGCCGGCACCGCCGGCGCGTTTCCGCCAGGCGGCACCTACAAGGCTCAGGATGTGAAGCGCGCGCTGAGCGGCGGAACCCTGCCCGGCGTGCCCTATGAGCAGAGCCGCGCCTACACCAATTACATCCGCCGGCTGCAATCGGGCACCAGCGGCTTCACCTGCTTCGCATCGCTGCAGATGCCGCGCGGCTGAAGCCGTGGGCGCGGCCTATTTGCTCGCAGTGAATTCCTTCCTGTCACCCCGGACTTGTTCCGGGCCCCGCCTTGCCGCGCTCGATGCGCTGGAGCCCATCAAGCTACACTCGCTGCTTGGTGGACCCCGGAACAGGTCCGGGGTGACGAATACGGCGGGTGCCGCCTCATGACCCGCTATCGCGCCGCGCTCCCGGCCGCCCTTCGCGTCGTCCCGCTCGATGCGCTGACCCTGATCTATCACCGCGCTTCCGGCATCACCCATGTCGTCGATGCGCCGGTGCCGGAGATCCTCGCGGCGCTGAGCGAGCCGCTCGACGTGGACGCGCTGCTGGCCAGACTGGCGGCGGAATATGACCTGCTCGATGCCGATCCCCTGGCGCTCGCCGTCCGGCTCGACGAGCTTGCCGCCGCCGGATTGATAGAGCGCCTGGAAGAGCTCCGGCCGTGAGGCATGTCACCAGCCTTCGCATCGGCCCTGTCGGCTTTCGTATCGGCAGCGATTGGCGCGCGCCTGTCGCGGCGCTCGACGATCTCTACCGCGACTATCCCCGGCCCGAGGTTCCGGATTTCAACGTCCATCTGTTCGCGGCGCGGCCATGGCGCAAATATCTGCGCCCGTCGGTGCATATCGGCGGCGATTTCGTGATTCCCGACGCGGCGCCGCTGCCGCTCGCCCAGGGGCTGCTCGCCGCCGAGATGGGCATGAACCTGCAAATGGCGCTGGGGCAGCGCGGCTATCTGCTGCTCCACGCCTCGGGTGTCGAACGCGACGGGCGCGCGGTGCTGATGACCGGCATTTCGGGCGCGGGCAAATCGACGCTGGCGGCTTTGCTGATGGCGCGCGGCTGGCGGCTGATGGGCGACGAGTTCGTGCTTGTAGACCCCGCCACCGGCATGGCGCACGCCTTTCCGCGGCTGATCAGCCTCAAGAACGAAGCGATTCCCGTAGCCGAGGCGCTGCTCCCGGGCGCGCGGTTCGGGCCGCTGCTGGAGGGGACGCCCAAGGGTACGCTCCGCCACATCGTGCCCGATGCCCGCGCCATCGCGGCGATGGCCGAACCAGCGGCGCCCGCGTTGATCCTGTTTCCGCGCTTCGGCTTCGCGCCCGCCGAGCGCCCGGTCCCGCCCAGCGAGGCGTTTGTCAGGCTGACCCAGGCCTCGACCAATTATGTCAACCTCGCCGAGCGCGGCTTCGAGGCGCTGACCCGGCTGGTCGCCAGCGTGCCGTCGCACGCGATCGACTATCCCGACACCGAAACCGCGCTCGCCATGGTCGAGCGCCTGGCATGAACCCGGCGCTGCTCCTCGCCCGCACGCTGCGCGATCCGGCCTCGGCGAAGGGCCTCGGCCCGCAGGAATGGACCACGCTGTTCGCCGTGGCCCGCGCCGAGCAACTGATCGGAACGCTGGCGCTTCGCATCCATGGCCTGCCGATGCCGGAGGACGCCAGGCGCATCGTCCGCGATGCCATCGCCTCGGCCGAGCAGGGCCGCACCGCCGCGCTTTGGGAAGCCGAGATGGCGCGCCGCGCGCTCGGCGATATCCCGCTCGTATTGCTCAAGGGCACCGCCTTCGCCGCCGCCGGGCTCGAGGCGGGCAGGGGCCGCTCGATCGGCGATCTCGACATCCTCGTGCCACGCGACCTGATCGGGGAGGCCGAGGTGCGGCTGCTCGCGGCGGGCTGGGAATGGGTCAAGCCCGATCCCTATGACGACGCCTATTACCGGCGGTGGATGCACGAGCTGCCGCCGTTGATCCACCGCGAGCGCGACCGGATGATCGACGTCCACCACACGATCCTGCCGCTGACCGCCCGGGTAACGCCCGATGCCGATGCGCTGCTCGCCGCCGCGCGCCCGCTCGAAAACGGCATGCAGGTCCTCAGCCCCAACGATATGCTCTGCCATGCCGCCGCGCATCTGTTCGCCGATGGCGATCTCGCCGGGGGAATGCGCAACCTGTGGGACGTGCATTGCCTGGTGGAGCAGTTCGGCACCGAGGGGCTGGAGGCGCGCGCCGATCAGCATGGCCTCGCCGGGCACGTCACCCGCGCCATCCGCCTGTCGCAGGCGCTCTACGGCCCCGAGCCGCTCGCGGGCACGACCGGCGGCTGGGGCGACAGCCTCTATCTGCGCCGGCTCACCGCGCGCGATGGCTGGGGCCGCCCGACGCGCAAGCTGACCCGGCTGGCCTTCTACATCCGCTCGCACTGGCTGCGGATGCCGCCGGCGATGCTCGCGCGGCATCTGTGGACCAAGTGGCGCAAGGGTCATGCGCCCTGATCGGCAAGGCCGAGCCCGGGCCGGTGCGGGGGATTTTTCGGTTCCCGCCGGGTAACGCTATGGAAATGGCAAGACTATCGGCGTAACCGCGTCGCCAAGAGGGGCCTTCATGACGCATGCCATCGCCGCGATCATCCTTGCCGCCGGCAAGGGCACGCGGATGAAATCCGATACGCACAAGGTGCTGCACCCGATCGCGGGGCGGCCGATGCTGCTGCATCTGATCGACAGTTTCGACGCCGCGGGGGCGAGCGAGCGCGTCGTGGTGGTGGGATCGCTGCGCGAGCAGGTCGAGGCCGCCGTCGCGCCGCTGGGCGTGCGCACCGTCGTGCAGGAGGACCAGCTTGGTACCGCCCATGCCGCGCTGCAGGCCAAGGCGGCGCTCGCCGATTTCGACGGGGTCGCGGTGATCTGCTTCGGCGACGTGCCGTTCCTGCGCACCGAAACCGTGATGCGGATGGTCGAGCGGCTCGATCACCACGACCATCCCAAGATCGTGGTGCTCGGCTTCCGGCCCGAGGACCCGGCCGCTTATGGCCGCGTCATCGCCGACAGCGATACGCGTATCCTGGCGATGGTCGAATATAAGGACGCGACTCCCGCGCAGCGCAACGAGCGGCTGTGCAATTCGGGGGTGATGGCGGTGCGGGCCAGCGATCTCTGGCCGCTGCTCGAGCGCGTCGAGAACGGCAATGCCGCGGGCGAATATTACCTGCCCGACATCGTCATGCTCGCGCTCAACGATATGGACCGCTCGGTGGTGATCGAGGCGCCGGAGGCGGAGGTGCTGGGGATCAACAGCCGCGCCGAACTCGCGGGTGCCGAGCTGGTCTGGCAGCGCGCGCGCCGCGCCCGGGCGATGGCCGATGGCGCGACGCTGATCGCGCCCGAGACGGTCTGGTTCGCGCACGACACGAAAATCGGTCGGGACGTGCTGATCGAGCCCAATGTGTTTTTCGGCCCCGGCGTCGATATCGCCGACGGCGTAACGATCCATGCCTTCAGCCATATCGAGGGCGCGACGGTGATGCGCGGCGGCGAGGTCGGCCCCTATGCGCGTCTCCGCCCCGGCGCGGTGATGGAGCAAGGCGCGAAGGTCGGCAATTTCGTCGAGATGAAGAAGGCCGTGCTCGGCCCCGGCGCCAAGGCCAATCATCTGACCTATCTGGGCGATGCCAAGGTGGGGGCGGGGGCCAATATCGGCGCCGGCACGATCACCTGCAATTATGACGGCTTCTTCAAATACGAGACCGTCATCGGCCACGGTGCCTTCATCGGATCGAACAGCGCGCTGGTCGCGCCGGTCAGGATCGGCGACGGCGCGATCGTCGCGGCGGGATCGGTGGTGACGCGAGACATCGAAGCGGGCGCGCTCGGGATCACCCGCGCGACGCAGGAAGCGAAGCCCGGCTGGGCGCATCGCTTCCGCGAGATGATGACGGCGCGCAAGAAGGAGCGGAAATGATGCGAGGCATGGTTGGCGCGGCTCTGATCGCGATCGTTAGCGTGGCGCCGGCGCTGGCGCAGACCGCGGTGATGACGCCGGCGCAGGCGGTCGCAGCGGCGGCGGGAGGCGCGGATGTGGCGGGCGTGTTCGAGATGCACGTTGCTTCCACCGGCGCGAGCGGCTTTGTCTATTATCTCAACTCGGCCACCGATTACCGCGACGCCGGCAATCTCGCGATCGTGATCCAGCCCGCGGCGCGCAATGCGTTCCTGAAGCTGGGCGGTGAGCCCGACGCGGTGTTCAAGGACAAGCGCATCCGCGTGAAGGGGGTCGCGCGCCGCGTGCCCGTGGCGGGCGGCAAGCATTTCCAGACGCGGATTAACGTCGAGAGCGGCGACCAGATCGAAATCATCGGCTGATCGGCCGGTTTGAAGGACAGCAGGGTTTATGTGCGGAATCGTAGGCATTGTCGGCAACCGGGACGTCGCGCAGCGGCTGTTCGACGGGCTCAAGCGGCTCGAATATCGCGGCTATGATTCTGCCGGCATCGCGACGCTACACGATGGCGAGATCGACCGCCGCCGCGCCGAGGGCAAGCTGCTCAACCTCGGCGCACGCCTCGCCGAGAAACCGCTGCCGGGCCATATCGGCATCGCCCATACCCGCTGGGCGACGCACGGCGCGCCGACCGAGGACAATGCCCATCCGCATATCGTCGGCGACGTCACCATCGTCCACAACGGCATCATCGAGAATTTCAAGCCGCTGCGCGACGAACTGATCGCCGAGGGCCGCGAATTCAAGAGTCAGACCGATACCGAAGTCGTCGCGCATCTGGTCGATCGCGAGCTGAAGCGGGGCGCCAGCCCGCGCGATGCCGTCGCCAATGTGCTGCCCCGCCTGCACGGCGCGTTCGCGGTCGCTTTCCTGTTCCGCAACGAGCCCGACATGCTGATCTGCGGGCGTCTCGGCGCGCCGCTGACGGTCGGCTATGGCGAGGGCGAGAATTATCTCGGCTCGGATGCGCACGCGCTGGCGCCGCTGACCCAGCGGATCGCCTATCTCGAAGAGGGCGATTGGGCGATCGTCACGCGCTTGGGCGTCGAAGTTTTCGACCGGGGCAACAATCCGGTCGCGCGCCCGATCGTCCAGTCGGGCGCGACCGCCGAAGCGATCGACAAGGGCAACCACCCGCATTTCATGCTCAAGGAAATCTACGAGCAGCCGGTGGTCGTCGCCCAGACGCTGCAATCGTACATCCGCCCGGTCGAGCAGATGGTCGCCATGCCCAATATGGATTTCGATCTGTCGAAGATCGAGCGCGTCACCATCGTCGCCTGCGGCACCGCCAGCTATGTCGGGATGATCGGCAAATACTGGATCGAGCGCTTTGCCCGGCTGCCGGTCGAGGTCGATGTCGCCAGCGAATTTCGGTACCGCGATCCGATCCTGCCGCCGCACACGCTGGGCGTGGTGGTCAGCCAGTCGGGCGAGACCGCCGACACGCTTGCGGCCCTGCGCCACATGAAGGCGAACGGCGTCACTACCGCGGGCATCATCAACGTGCCGACCAGCTCAATGGCGCGCGAAGTCGATCTGTTGCTGTCGACGCATGCCGGCCCCGAGATCGGCGTCGCATCGACCAAGGCGTTCACCTGCCAGCTCAGCGTGATGGCCGCGCTGTCGGTCAATCTTGCTCGCGCTAAAGGACTGTTGCCGCCTAGCGAGGAGCGCGAGATCGTCCGCCACCTGATCGAGGCGCCCGCTGCGATCAACGCCGCGCTCAGCCATGACGACGAGATCAAGGCGATGGCCGGGACGATCGCCGAAGCGCGCGACGTGCTCTATCTCGGCCGTGGCCCCGATTATCCGCTGGCGCTCGAAGGGGCGCTCAAGCTCAAGGAGATCAGCTATATCCACGCCGAAGGCTATGCCTCGGGCGAGATGAAGCACGGGCCGATCGCGCTGATCGACGATTCGGTTCCCCTGATCGTGCTCGCGCCCTCTGGCCCGCTGTTCGACAAGACCGTGTCGAACATGCAGGAGGCCAAGGCCCGCGGCGCGCGCGTGGTCTTGATCTCCGATGCCGAGGGTCTGGCGCAGGCTGGCGAGGATGCGGTGGCGACGATCGAGATGCCCAGCGTCCACCCGCTGATCGCGCCTCTGGTCTATGCCGTGCCGGTACAGTTGCTTGCCTATCACGTGGCGGTCGCCAAGGGCACCGATGTCGATCAGCCGCGCAATCTGGCGAAGTCGGTCACCGTCGAATAGCCGCTTCGGCGGCACCGGGGCGCCACTCCATCGCGATGTGCATGGGGCCGTTGTCGCCGCATGCGACGAAGCCGGTGCGCTGGTAGAGCGCCTGCGCGCGCGGATTGTTGATCGCGACCGACAGCCCCACCGACTCCGCGCCAGCCGCAACGGCGCTTGCCTGGGCCCATTCGATCAGCGCCGAGCCAATGCCGCGCCCCTGCGCTTCCACCGCCAGGATCATGTCGAGGAGTCGCCAGGTTTTGCGCCGCCGCTCGGCATAGAGGCGTCCGATGGGAACGCCAGCCTGTTCGACGATCCAGAAGTCGCTTCGCGGCGAGTGCCGTAGATAATGTGCGTGTTGGAGCGCGAACTGGCTGTCGCAAAACCCGATTCTTTCCTGCGCCGACCAAGGCATTCCGATAAATTCGGGCGCGCGCATCCCGGCGTAAAGCTGGCTCAGAAATGGCATGTCGTCGCGATGCGCGGGCCGCAGCGTGATCGCCGATGCCGCCAATCCGTCCGAAAGCGCCGGAATTGCCCGCGCCGAAGCCGGAAAATCGGGTAGGGAGTGGGAAGCCGCCATCGCTGCTGGATCCTTGCCAGAATCAAGTGTTGCGGGCGCGCCAAAAGGAGAATTTGCCGATGCGATTGCTGACTCCGGAGGATTTCGAGCCCTGGGTGGGGAAGAAGGTGCGTCTCAACACGGTTCCAGCGCCGGTCGAGATCACATTGGCGCGGATCGAGCGGCGGCCGGTGTTACGCGGCTTGCCCGATCATCGCGAACCCTTCTCGCTATTCTTCGAGGCGCCGGCGAATGTCGTGCTGATGGATACCACCTACGAGTTCGATTGCGGAAAGGGTGGACCGCACGAGATCTGCATCGCCCAACTCCAGCCTTCCGCCGACAAAAGGCATTATCAGGCGGCGTTCTCCTGAACGGAAACGAATCCGGCCGCGTGAGTGTTCACGCGGCCGGAGCGGAATGCCGATACGCCGCGGCTCAGTTCCGCGACGGGAAGATTCCTTCCAGAGCGATGATGGTGGTCACCGCGAGATAGGGCTGGAGGATGCCGACCGGCTGCGATCCGCCATTCGGGGCGACGGTCACGGTGCCGCCGCTGCCGCCCGAAATGTTGAGGCCGCCCAGGTTCACGGGGGTGCCGGCAGAGCCCGCCGGCGCATAGAGGATCGGCGTGGCGCCGCCGGGATCGGCGACGGTTGCGAGGAACGAACCATCGGCCGGTGCGCTGGTCTCCTGGCCGACGGGATTACCGGTCATCGCCTGCAGCGATCCGGACACGCCACCACCGCTCGGCGTAAAGGTGGCGTTGTGGTTGTGCACCGGCATTTGACCGATCGTGAGCGTGGTGCTTTCGACGCCGCCAATCTGTCCCGGATCATATTGCGACAGGCCAGGCCCTTTGCCGGTGCCGATGAAAACCCGGCTTTGTGCGTCGGGAAGTGCGAAGGTCTGCTGCCCATTACCGCCGAAAGTGGTCCCGAGCAGCGAAAATAGCGCGGTCTGCTGTGCGATGCCCAGAAGCTGCCCCTGACAGATCATCCAGCCCCTTGGCGCGAAGCTGAAACCAACCTGCATGATTTGTCCAAGAAACGGTTCCATTCGGTCCTCCCCTAGTAAATGAAGCGAGCAGAGGCCTAAGCCATCGCCTCGGCTTCGTTACCTGTTTTAATTTGGTAAAACTACAGTCCCGCTAGCATCAATCCGAATGGGACGGAATTATCATGCAGGCCAAATCGGTTGTAAATATAGTCCAAATCGAACGCATCAGTCATATTCGAGCTATTGCAGCAATATGCACGTCACGGTGTTGGCATCATATTTGCTCCAAAAGGCGCTTAACCTTAACTAGATAGTCAGATTACATGATTGCACTATCAGGATTCAGGGATATGACTCCGAATCGGGGATTTGGGGGATTTATCCGTGGTGATCGCAACTTTCCGTGCGCGTATGGTGCGTGGCCTGCAGGCTTGGCGCGCGATCGAAACGCCGCGTGCGCCCGCTCTGCGCCTCCGCCGCGCGGCCTTTGGCCTCGCCGCGATCGCCGCCGCGTTCGCGCCGGCCGCTGCGCACGCCTCCACCGGCTGCACCGCGATCAATTCGGGGGTACTTAATCACACGACTACGCTCAACACATCAGGCGCGATTACGAGCACCAACGCCAAGGCGACCGTCGGCACAAATACCAGTTCGGTGCAGATGGCGCGCAGCGCTGGCTGGAGCGACGGATTCTACGGCGCCTATAATTTCGCGCCGGACAACACGACGACCTACGTATTCGACGTCAACGACGTCGTCGATGTCAGCGTCACCGTTACGGGCTATACGGCGAATGGTGGCTTCGGCTTGCGCGCCTTTATGCGAGCCGGCAGCGGTACCAATGGGTATAGCGAGCCCACCGGAGCGCGGGTTTCGCCCACCGGCAACGGCACGTCCAGTTTCAGCTACACCATTCCCAGCGGCACCACTGCCGTGGGCCTTCGGCTATTTTCGTCGAGCACGGGCGGCACGATTGCTGTTACCGCAACCTGCACTGCCGCTGCCACCGCTCCGACGATCTCGAGCTTCAGTTATGGCAGCATCGTCGCCTATAACCCCGGCTCCGCCACCGCGACCAACATCGATGTTGGAACGGGCGGCGGCGTCGCCAACGCGCCGACCGGCTACACCGTGTCGAACAGCAGCGGCGGAACCTATGCCGGTAGCGCGACCACCACGGGCGGCGGCACCGTCGTCATCAACAGCTCGGGTATCGCCAGCTACACGCCGGCCGTAGGTTATCGCGGCAACACCGGCACCGCCGGGACCAGCGACACCTTCTTCGTCAAGGCGAGCAACGGCGGCGGAACATCGACCGCCGCGACGGTGACGGTCCCTGTCGGTGATCCGACGATCACCGCGACGCTCGGCGGCAGCGGGGCCAAGGTGGGAGCCTCGCTTTCGGCCTATGCGGTCAACCCGAGCGGGGGCAAATCAAACTATAGCTGTACCCTCAACTCCGGATCCGCGGCGCTGCCCGCCGGCGTCACGCTCGGCTCGAATTGCGCGCTCACCGGCACGCCGACCGTGTCCGGCACCTTCAGCTTCAACGTCGATATCGTCGATAGCTCGGTGACGGGCGCCAATGGCGGCACGCAATTGCCCTATACGCGATCCGACCTTGCCATCACCAATTTCGTGATCGGCCTCGACGCGCCGACGGTGACGGCGGTGACGCCGAACTTCGGCCCGGCCGGCTCGACGACCGCGAGCGTGACCGTCACCGGCACCAGCTTCACGCCGACCTCCACGGTCGTTTTCGGCTCCGTCGCGGGAACGAGCGTCGTCGTGAACGGGCCGACCAGCCTGACCGTTACCGCGCCGTCCCAAGCCTTCTCGGTTTCGCCGGTCGATGTGCGCGTCACCAATGCGACCGGCCAATCGGCGGTCAACGCGCCGGCCGACCAGTTCCATTATCTGCGCGCGCCGGAGCCGGCCGTCAGCTTCTCGCCGGCGACGATAGATCCCGGGCAGAACAGCCGGCTGTCGATCCAGCTGACGTCGAGCTCCGGGATCACGATCAACGGCGTCGCGTTCAGCAAGGCGCTGACCGGGCTCACCATCGCTTCGACGCCGAACCTGAGCAACGGCTGCGGCGGCTCGGCTTCGGCAGTTGCCGGCAGTTCGCTGATCGAGCTTTCCGCGGCATCGCTCGCGGCGGGCGCGGGCTGCACCGTCGCCGTCGATGTCTCGCCGACGACGACCGGGTCGCTTCCGACCGGCAGCGTGCAGGTGACCGCGACCTCGGCGCAGTCGATCAATACCGGCGGCGGCACGCTTACCGTCAACGCCACGCCGCCCGCGCTCAACGCCTTCACCGCGAGCGCGGTGGCCTATGGCTCGACCGGCAATTCGATCAACGCGGCTGCCGGCACCGGCGCGGTGCCCACCCCGACCGCATGGGAAATCTCGAAGGACGGCGTCAGCTTCGCCAGCAGCGCGCAGAGCGCCAACGGTTCGACGACCAATGCTTCGATCAGCAATTTGGGCTTGGTGACCTATGCGGCGCCGACGGGCTTTCGCGGCAACGACAGCTTCTATGTCCGGGCGTCCAATCTCGCCGGCAATTCGAACGCCGTCGCGGTATCGGTGACGGTCAACGATCCGGCCCTGACCATCGGCCTGACCGGCAGCGGGACGCGCGGCACCGCGCTGGCGGGCGTCCTGGTTACCGCCAGCGGCGGTACGGGTGGCTATACCTGCAACCCCGCCCCCGCATCGGGCGCGCTGCCCGCCGGCGTGACGCTCAACAATGATTGCACGCTGAGTGGCACCCCGGGGGCGAGTGGCGCATTCGACTTCACCGCGACCGTGACCGATAGTTCGCGGCCGACAGGCTTCGCGCAGACCAGCGGCACGCTGAGGCTCGATATCGCGGCACCGGCCGTGACGCTCAGTCCCGCGGCCGGCGCGCTTCCCGGTGCGACTGCGGGCGCTGCCTATTCGCAGACGCTCACCGCCAGCGGCGGGGTCGCTCCCTATACCTATTCGCTCAGCGCAGGCACGTTGCCGAATGGCGTGACGATCGTGGGCGACAAGCTGGTGGGCACGCCTACCGCCGTCGGCACGTTCAATTTCGACATCGCCGCGACCGATAGCGCGTCCGCCGGCACCGGTGGCCCCTACACGGTACCGAACAGCTATTCGATCACCGTCGCGGCTCCGACGATCGCGGTCGCGCCGACGACGCTGCCGACGATCCAGGTCGGGGTTCCGTACAGCGCGACGATCACCGCGAGCGGCGGCAATGCCGCCTATGCCTTTGCGCACACCACGGGCACGCTGCCGACCGGGCTGACGCTGGCCTCGGATGGAACGCTGAGCGGCACGCCGACCGCAGGCGGTCCGTTCACCTTCACGGTGACGGCGCGCGATACGACGACCGGCCTCGGCGCACCCTTTAGCGGCTCGCAGACCTATTCGGTAACCGTCGCCGCGCCGACGCTGACGATCACCGCGCCGCCTCTGCCCGGCGGCTCGGTCGGCACGGCCTACAGCACGACGATCGCCGCGTCGGGCGGCACCGCGCCCTATACCTACACCACGCCCGACACCACGCCGACCGGAACCGCGCTTGCGGCCAACGGCACGCTTTCGGGCACGCCGACCACCGCCGGCACGTTCAACTTCACGGTCACCGCGCGGGATAGTTCCACGGGCGGCGGCCCCTACACCGTCCCCCAGGCCTATGCGGTGACGATCGCCAAGGGCGGCCAGACGATCACCTTCACTTCGGCCATTCCGGGCAGCGCTTCGGCGGGCGGAGCGACCTATACGCCGAGCGCGACCGCGACGTCGGGCCTCGGTGTCACCTTCATGATCGACGCCGGTTCCTCGAGCGTCTGCTCGATCTCGGGCGGGGTGGTAAGCTTCACCGGTTCGGGCAATTGCGTGATCAACGCCGCTCAGGCGGGTGATGGAAACTGGGATCCGGCGCCGCCGGCCCAGCAGACCGTTCCGGTCGGGGTTCCGGCGGCACCAACGGTCACCAGCCCCGCAAATGGCGCGACCGGCATAGCGCCGGCTCCGACCTATGCGGGCTCGGCGGTCGCCGGCAGCACCGTGACAGTCTATATCGACGGTTCGAGCATCGGCACCACCACCGCGACCGGCGGCAGCTGGACGCTCGCCGGCAGTGCGCTTTCGAATGGCCCCCACAGCGTCAAGGCGACGGCGACCATTTCCGGCGCGACTTCCGCCGATTCGAACATCAACAGCTTCACGGTCGACGCCCTGGCGCCGGATGCGCCGGTAATCACCGTGCCGGCGAACGGATCGACCACGTCGAACAACACGCCGGCGATCACCGGCACCGCCGAAGCGAATTCGACGGTTACGGTCACCATCGATGGTTCGGCCAGCACGGTTACCGCGACCGGCGGCAACTGGAGCGTCACTTCGGCCATACTGGCCGACGGGCCGCACACCGTGTTCGCAACCGCGACCGACGCGGTCGGCAACGTTTCGGTGGCGTCAGCCACGACCAATTTCACCGTCGATACCGTGGCGCCCGCCGCACCGGTGGTGCTCAGCCCCGCCGATGGCGCGACGGTCGGCACGGCGACGCCGGCGATTTCCGGCACCGCCGAAGCGAATGCCACGGTAACCGTGGTGATCGACGGCGCCAGCGCCGGCACCGTGTCGGCAACCGCGGGCGGTAGCTGGAGCTTCACCAGCGGATCGCTGGCCGATGGGGCCCACACCGTGCGCGCCACCGCGACCGACGCGGGCGGCAACGCCTCGCCGACATCGGCGACCAACAGCTTCACCGTAGATTCGACCGCGCCTGCCGCGCCCATAATCCTTGCGCCGGCAGAGGGCGCGCGCATCGCCAACCCGACCCCGGTGGTGAGCGGCACCGCGGAGGCGAACGCGACCGTTGCCATCAGCATCGATGGCACGGCCGCCGGCACGGTTAGCGTCAATGGCGGTGGCACCTGGAGCTTCACCACCGCGACGCTGGCCGACGGCCCGCACACGGTGACCGCGACCGCTTCCGACGGTCCGGGCAACGTCTCGCCGGTATCGGCGACACGCAACTTCATCGTCGATACCACCGCGCCCGGCGCGCCGGTGATCCTCGTGCCCGCCGACGGATCGAGCACCGCCGACAATACGCCGGACATTTCGGGCACCGCCGAGGCGGGCGCTACGGTGACGGTGGTGATTGACGGCGCCACCGCCGGCACGGTCACCGCGAGCGGAGGCGGTGCGTGGAGCTTTACCGCCGCCACCCTCGCCGATGGCGCGCACACGGTCCGCGCGACCGCGACTGACAGCGTCGGCAATGCTTCGGGGGCGTCGGCGACGATCAACTTCACCGTTGATACGACCGCGCCCGCCGCGCCGGCGATCACCGTGCCGGCGAACGGGTCCACCGTTGGTACCGCGACACCGGTAATCTCCGGCACCGCGGAGGCCAATGCGACGGTTACCGTCATTGTCGATGGCGCAACCGCAGGCACGGTGACCGCCAATGGCGCCGGCATGTGGAGCTACACCAGCGCGACTCTGGCGCAGGGCGCGCACACCGCGCGCGCTACCGCCGCCGATGCCAGCGGCAATGTCTCGCCGACCTCGGCAACGATTACCTTCACGGTTGATTCGACCGCGCCGGCCGCGCCGGTGATCGACGCGCCGGCCGAGGGCGCGATCGTCGCCACCAGCACCCCGACGCTGAGCGGCACCGCCGAAGCCGGCGCGACCGTCACGATCACGATCGGCGGCGCGACCGGAGGCACGGTTACCGCCAGCGGCGGCGGCGCATGGAGCTTCACCACCGCCCCGCTCGCCGACGGCGCCTATGCGGTCACCGCTACCGCGAGCGATGCGGTCGGCAATGTCTCGCCCGCCTCCGCGACCCGCACCTTCACGGTCGATACCACTGCGCCCGCCGCACCGGTGGTGACCGCGCCGGCCAATGGCTCGACCAACGCAGACAACAGGCCGACGATCACCGGCACCGCCGAAGCAGGGGCGACGGTCACCGTTGTGATCGATGGCGCCACTGCCGGGACAACCACCGCGACCGGTGGAACCTGGAGCTTCACCGCCGCCACGCTGGCCGATGGCACGCATACCGTGCGTGCCATCGCCGCCGATGCGGTCGGCAATGCTTCGGCAGCATCGGCTACCATCAGCTTTACCGTCGATGCCACCGCGCCCGCCGCACCGGTGGTCACGGCGCCGGTGAACGGATCGGTCATCTCCACCGCGACGCCGATCGTCTCGGGCACGGCGGAGGCCAATGCCACGGTCACTGTTGCGATCGATGGCGCCACGGCGGGAACGGCGACCGCCGCTGCCGGTGGCAGCTGGAGCTTCCAGACCGTGACCGCGCTGTCGGCGGGCACGCACACCGCGTCCGCCACCGCCACCGATGCCGCGGGCAATGTCTCGTCGGTTTCGAACACGGTGACCTTCACCATGGCCGCGCCACCAGTCGC